>JBBQQR010000001.1:0-219500 GCA_038215615.1 Vulcanimicrobiales bacterium
GGATTGACCTATGTGATCTGGGGATTCGCGCGGCACGACCTGCGCGAGCTCGTTTTACGTCCGTCGGACGTTCCCAAACTGCTCCCGATGCAGCTCTACTATCTGCGATTGCGAAAAGAGCCGCCGGTACATGGGAAGTACAATCCGCTGCAAAAGCTGGCCTACACGCTGGTGCTTTTCCTCTTCGCGCCGCTGATCGTTTTGAGCGGACTTGCGCTGGCGCCCAGTTTCGATGCGGCGTTCCCTTGGGTGACCGTCCTGTTCGGCGGACGGCAGTTCGCGCGGTTGTGGCACTTCGTTCTGATGGTCGCGCTCTGTGGATTCTTCGGGATGCACATAATCTTGGTCGCGACAACCGGCATTCGCAATCATATCGTCGCGATGATTACCGGCCGCTATAAACTCGGCGCACACGATGGTGTGGGCATATGAAACGGCAGCTGTTTATTGCGACCGGCCTTTCGGCGGCGCTGGCCGGCTGCGGCGCCATCGGTACGAAACTCACCGGAAACGATCGCGTGCACTCGATCCTGAATGCGGGCGAAAATCTCGATCTCGCGCTGATCGGAACGCACGGTTTGGTGCGAGAGTATTCTCCCGGCGACATTTCGCGCGACTTCCCGATCAACTCGCTCGACACGCCGGCGGATGCGACCTACGCACATCTCACGCGCGCTGCCTTCACTTCGTACCGCCTTGTTGTTGACGGCATGGTGGACCGGCCGCTGTCGCTGTCGCTCGCGCAATTGAATGCGCTGCCGCAAACGTCGCAGATTACGCGCCACGACTGCGTCGAGGGTTGGAGTGCGATTGCGCAGTTCAGCGGCGTAGCTTTGCGCGACGTCCTCGCACTGGCGAGTCCGCGCAAGGGAGCCGGATTCATCGTCTTCCGCACGTTCGACCGCGACGCCAACGGCGTTCCGTATTATGAAAGCCTCGATTTCTCGCAGGCGCTGCATCCGCAAACGCTGTTGGCACTGCGACAGAACAGCGCGCCGATCGCACCCGATCGCGGCGCACCGGTCCGGCTGAAAATCCCGACCCAGCTCGGTTACAAGAGCGCCAAATGGGTGCGCTACATACAAGTGGTTCCGTCGCTGGCTCACCTGTTCGGCGGCAAGGGCGGCTATTGGGAAGACCAGGGCTACCAGTGGTACGCCGGTATCTAATCGAGGCTTAAGGGAGCGTCCGAACGGCTGGTTGAACCCCCGCGTTCTACCTTTGTAGAAGGAGCTATTATTTACATGAAGCTTTTACTTACCGGGCTTTCCTTAATAGTGCTGACCGCATGCGCGAGCGCCAACGCCGCTATGCAGCCGGCTCAGTACAACAGTGCGCCGCCGGGCAAAGTGGTCCAGGATGTGGTCACCTACTTATCTGGCG
This sequence comes from Vulcanimicrobiales bacterium, assembly GCA_038215615.1. Classification (GTDB taxonomy): domain Bacteria; phylum Vulcanimicrobiota; class Vulcanimicrobiia; order Vulcanimicrobiales; family Vulcanimicrobiaceae; genus Rubrimentiphilum. Next base: position 1,384 of record JBBQQR010000001.1, read on the forward strand.
AGGCCATGAATTCGAAATGGCACGTGGTTTCGAGCCGCGTTCTCGTCGGAAAAGAGAATGGCACGACGCCGGCCTATCAGTGGTACATTTCCGTGTACGCGCCGGGACCCAACGGCTCGACCCTCGCTTGGCGCACGCCGAGCGCCGGAAGCTCGTTGCTCTCCAGAGTCACGAAGGCGAACGGCGCGCAGCTGTACTTCCCGCAGCAGAGCGTCAGCATCATCGGCGGTGCTGAACTCGAACAGCCCACCGTGCAGGATGCGGTCGTTCAGATCCACCAGTCGGCCGCGGATTGCGGTTCGTCGATGGTCGCCATCATCGGCGCGTACGGGCACGCAATGAAGCCCACGGTTCGCGCGAGCGTTGAAAACGGCTGCGACTTGCAGGCGAAGATCGTAAAGTACGGCCAAATGCAAGCGGTGCAGCTCACCGGCCCGTACTACGGACCGAAAGCCGCGATGTGTTGCCCGACCAAACCCAAGGCAACAGCGATGCTGACATACTCCGGCCAAATTCGCGGCTGGAGCGTCACGCCGAAATACTTTACGGTGAAGTTCTTCTAGATCCGGTCCGTCGATCGATCGAGGGCTTCCACCAGCGATCGATCGACGGGCATGTGCGGCAGGCCGCGCGGGTAGTCGCCATCGGCGTGCGCCGCCGAGTATTGGTCTGAAATCGCCGCCAGGTACTCGAAGTTTTCCCAGAGCTGAGGCGATGTGTTTTCACGGACGTAGGTTGTCACCGGCGCCAGGGCGTTCCAATTTCGCAGCACCACGTACGACCAGGCATCGCAAGCGATGTCGCGATCGATGATCCCCTTCTTGACGAACAAGCCGAGGCTTTCGAAGAAATTGGCGACCGTTCCAATCGCCTGATATTCGTCGACAAAGGGCAGTTGTGCGACTTTGCGCGCTTCGTTTGGATCTGCTAGCCGTTTAGGTAACTCGAAGGAGACGAAGCTCTGAGCCTCGCGAAATTCCGGTGATTCCAACGTTTCCCGACACTCGGTCAGCGCCACGATTTGATTGCTGCCGCGCATGTGGCGCAGCTGCAGCAAAGCCGCGATCGCCGATGCGGCGATAACCACAAATGTGCCGAGCGTTCCGATCGCGGTCAGCCACTCAGGACTCATGTCTTGCGCTTTCGGGCCAAGGTTCGGGGAGCGGAAGCCGCGGTACGTTCTTCGGGAACGTACCGGTCATGTGGGCGGCTGAATATTCCTTGCTGATCGCAGCCAAATATTCGAAGTTCGTCCACAATGAAGGCGCGCGGCGCCTCGTTCGACGGCTTATTATGAGCGGCCGCAGACCCTCCCAATTCCTGTCAACGACGCCTCCCCAAAGATCGCAGGCTATGTGATGATCGATAATGCCGTTTTTGACCAACGCCCCAAACGTTTCGAAAAAATTTGCTACCATGCGGACCGGCTGATATTCCAACGGAAAGAACGGGGACATCAGTGCCTTGCGTACCGCTGGATCTTCAAACCGAGTGGATAACTCGCTGATAAAAAGCTCGGCGGATTGAAACGCCGGCGACTCGATCGTTTCACGGATCTCGTTGAGCGCGATGATCTGATTGCTGCCGCGCATATGGCGTAATTGAAATAGCGCAGCCGCAGCCGAAGCAGCAATAACCAGAAATGTCCCGAGCGTTCCGATTGCAGTAAGCCACTCAGGAGACATTTGTTTGCTTCCCCAATTCAGGCCAGGGCGGTGAGCTCGGCATGCGCTCCATGCCCGCCGGATACGTGCCGGTCGGGTGCGCGTCGAACCAACGCTTAGAGAGCACTGCAAAGTATTCAAAATTCTCAAAAAGCGCCGGCGTTTCGCGTCCTATCCGCAAATTCGTGATGAACTCTTCCAAAAAGTTCCAATTGCGGAGCACGACATAGCCCCAAATATCGCAGGCGAGGTCGGCATCGATGATGCCGGCCTTGACCAGCGCGCCGGTCCCTTCAAAGAAATTAGCGACCGTGCGAACCGATTCAAACTCAACCAGCGTGGGACCGACCACCAGTTCCCGGCGTTCCCGATCGGCAAGCAGCCTCGTAAAATCATCGCTAACGTAGCGCAGCGCGGCCTGAAACTCGGACGATTCGAGTGTTTCGCGTACTTCCGTTAAGGCGACGATTTGATTGCTGCTGCGCATGTGGCGCAGCTGTAAGAGCGCTGCAATTGCGGAGCCGGCAATCACGACAAACGTGCCGATCGTTCCGATCGCGGTAAGCCACTCAGGCGACATCGCTACATCCTGAAGATGCCGAAATGTGTTTCGGCGAGCGGCGCGTTGGCGGCAGCTTCTAGCCCCATTGCCAGTATTTTTCGGGTCTCGAGCGGATCGATAATGCCGTCGTCCCACAAGCGTGCGGTCGAATAATAGGGACTGCCTTCATGTTCGTACTTGGCGAGGATCGGTTCTTCGATCTTTGCTTTTTCGTCTGCGGTGATGTCGCCCTTGACTGTCGAGAGCACACTGGCCGCTTGCTGTCCGCCCATAACCGAAATTCTCGCGTTCGGCCACATCCACAGTTGCCGGGGAGAATAGGCGCGCCCGCACATGCCGTAGTTGCCGGCGCCGAAGCTGCCGCCGATGATGATCGTGAACTTCGGAACTTCGGCGCAGGCGACGGCCATCACGAGTTTGGCTCCGTCCTTTGCGATGCCGCGGTTTTCGTACTCGCGGCCGACCATGAAGCCGGTGATGTTCTGTAAAAAGAGCAGCGGCGTCCCGCGCTGCACGCAGAGCTCGATGAAGTGCGCGCCCTTAAACGAGCTTTCGCTGAACAGAATCCCGTTGTTCGCCAGGATGCCAATCGGATGCCCCTCGATCCGTGCAAAACCGGTGACGAGCGTCTTTCCGTAGCGCGCTTTGAATTCGTGAAAATCCGATCCGTCTACCAGACGTGCGATGACCTCACGCACGTCATACCCGACCCGGTTGTCGGAGGGTACCACGCCGTATAATTCCTCGGGATCGTACTTGGGCGGTTCGGCTTTGGATGCATCCCACTGCCGTGGAAGTTCGCGGTGGAGATTCGCTACAACCGAACGCACGATCGCGAGCGCGTGCGGATCGTCTTCGGCAAAATGATCGGCTACGCCCGACAGGCGCGTGTGCACGTCGGCTCCGCCCAGATCTTCGGCGGTAACAATCTCGCCGGTGGCCGCTTTTACCAGCGGCGGACCACCCAAAAAAATCGTGCCGTTGTCTTTAACGATCACCGTTTCGTCCGACATCGCCGGCACGTAAGCGCCTCCCGCCGTGCAGGAACCCATCACGGCCGCGATCTGCGGAATGCGTTTTCCCGACATGCGGGCCTGGTTGTAGAAGATCCGCCCGAAGTGATCGCGATCGGGAAAGACTTCGGCTTGGAGCGGCAGAAACGCGCCGCCGGAATCGACGAGATAGATGCACGGCAAGTGGTTTTGCTCGGCAATTTCTTGCGCGCGCAGATGCTTCTTTACCGTCATCGGATAATACGTGCCGCCTTTGACGGTCGCATCGTTGGCTACGATCACGCAGTGCTGACCCTCGACGATGCCGATTCCCGTGACGATTCCGGCCGAGGGAGCATCGCCGTCGTACATCTCATAAGCGGCCAGCGGTGACAGCTCCATGAAAAACGATCCCGGATCGATGAGCGCATCGACGCGTTCGCGCGCGGTCATTTTCTTGCGCTTGCGGTGCCGCTGCGTAGATTCGGGTCCGCCGCCCGACCGCGCGGCGGTGAGCGCGTCGCGCAGCTGCGCGGTCAAGCGCGTCATGTTTTCAAAATTACGTTTATATGTGTCCGTCTGAAGATTCAGCCGGGTCTGCAAGACAGCCATGCGAGCGCGCTTTCGTTAAACGCGGATTAACACCCCGTTTCCAAGCAACCTTTAACCCCATCGCGGCGTTCATCGGCTAGAATGTGGATGTTATGGCCACTGCGTTAACGCCCCGCACCGATGTCGCCGGGATCTATCGTCCGGCGGGTCACCTCGAAGCCACCATGGCGCTCGCTCCTTATAAAGGAGCGTGGGATTCCCGCTTGGCGGCGCATCTGCTGCGCCGCGCCGGATTCGGCTCGTCGGCGGATGAGGCCGCGAAATACGCCAGCATGGACGTTCACGCCGCCGTCGATGCGCTGATCAACTTCCCATCCACCGATAGCTTGCCCGCGCCCGACGACTTGTACGACCCGCGCGCCGCCCTCATGCAATACTTACAGCCGGGCATGCGTCCCGGCGCGCTGGATGACATGGCCAAACGCAAGATCGGCCAAGACGTGCGTCAGCACGAGCGGCAGTCGGTTATTGCGCTGCAGCGTTGGTGGCTAAACCGAATGCTCGTCACGCCGGCGCCGCTGCAAGAGAAGATGGCGCTCTACTTTCACGGGCATTTTACGTCGGCGGCGATTCAAAAAGGCGTCTCGCCGGGACTGGTTTTCAATCAAAACCAACTTTTCCGAACGAACGCGCTCGGCAATCTGCGCGACTTAACGTGGCAGGTCTCGATCGATCCGGCCATGATGATTTATCTGGATAACGCGCGCAGCGATCCGCAGCATCCGAACGAGAACTACGCGCGCGAGCTGATGGAGCTCTTCACGCTCGGCGTCGGAAACTATACCGAAGGGGACGTGCGTGAATCCGCGCGCGCTTGGACCGGGTGGATCTTCCGGCCGCGCGACGGCTCGGTGCAGTTCGTTCCGTTCCGGCACGACCAAGGGAGCAAAACATTCCTGGGTCAGACCGGAAATTTTGCCGGACGCGATATCGTAGACATCATTTTCAAGCAGCCGGCTACCGCGACGTTTTTTGCGAACAGCCTGCTGAACTTCTTCGTGTACAACAGTCCCGAGCCGCAACTCGTAGACGCGGTCGCCAAACTGATCCGCAAGAACGACTTCAACATCAAACCGGTCATGTCGACGCTGCTGCGTAGCAACGTCTTCTACTCGAGCCGCGCTTACCGCGCGTTGGTCAAGAGCCCGGTCGAGTTTGCGATCGGCACGTATAAAACTCTGGACGCCAAACAGATCGACGATCGCGCACAGCGCACACTGGTGCAGATGGGGCAGATTCTGTTCTATCCGCCCAACGTCGCGGGCTGGCCGGGTGGCGCGAATTGGCTGACCAGCCAAACGGTCATCGCGCGCGAGAACTTCTTGGCTTCGATCGTCAATTCGCCGATGATGGACGGCGTCGACTGGATGCAGAAGATGCCGCTCAAAGCCTCGCAGGCGGCCAAAGAGCTGGTTGCAACCGTTCTGCATGGCGACGCGTCCGACCAAGGCGTCGCGCAACTTACCGATTATCTCAACGGCGCCGGTACGTCGGCACTCGGCATGCTCTCGGGTGAGAACTATCCCGAACGCATTCGGGGAGCCGCGTATTTAACGATGGCGATGCCGGCCTACCAGTTGAACTGAGGAAATGATGAAGCGCAAGAATTTCTTAGCCGGAACGCTGAGCGGGCTCGCAGTCGTCGCGAACACGCAGCACGTTTTCGCTCAAGCCCTCTCGCAGAGTCCCCTGCCGGGACTGCCGGGCGCCGCGAACCGCTGCCTGGTTCTGATCAATCTGCAAGGCGGAAACGACGGCCTCAACTGCGTCGTGCCCTTTGGAAATCCTCAGTACTACCAGCTGCGCCCGACGATCGGCATCTCGCGCAGCGACGTGCTTTCGATCAACGATAAGGCCGGCTTCAATCCCACGATGCGTTCGTTCAAAGCAATGTACGACAAAGGCATGGTGGCGGTCGTGCAAAGCGTGGGTTATCCCAACCCCGACCATTCGCACTTCCGGTCGACCGAGATCTGGCAAACCGCTGCGCCGGACAAATACGAGCACACCGGCTGGCTCGGCCGTTATTTGGATCAAGCCAACCTTCCCAAAGACAACCTATTCAACGGCGTCGCGATCGCGCAAGTGCTGCCCGAAGTCATGGTTGCCGGCAAGACCGACGTACCTGCCATCGCGCAGCTCAACGGCTACGGACTGATTAGCGACCGCAACAATTCGGCGAGCATGGCCTACACCAAACTTGTCGGTGACAACCGGCTGCCGTTCAGTTCGCCCTATCTCGCGCACGTCGCCGAGATCGAAGATCACGCGCAAAAAGGATCGCAGGAGCTTCCGAAGCTGATCGCCGGTTACAAACCGGCCGGCTCTTACCCGGCGACGCCGCTCGGCCGCAGTTTAGCGCTGGCCGCGCAGATCGTCGGCAGTAACTTGGGAACGCGCGTGCTCTACGTGCAGCACGGTTCTTTCGACACGCACGTCGGCCAGAAAGCGACTCAAGATCGTTTGCTCGGAGAATTCTCCGATGCGATCAAAGCCTTCTACGACGACCTGGCCGCGCACGGCAACGACAATCGTGTGCTGACCATGACGTTTTCGGAATTCGGGCGGCGCACGGCGGAGAACGCGAGCCGCGGAACCGACCACGGCGAAGCGTCTCCGCTCTTCCTGATCGGCGGCGGCGTCAAAGGCGGAATGTACGGCGCGTATCCCGATCTCTCCGATACGAACATGGGCAATCTCAAATTCGACACGGACTTCCGCAGCGTCTACGCAACGGTGCTCGAGCGCTGGTTGGGACGTCCGTCGGCGCCGATTCTCCAGGGACAGTTCGCCACGATCGCCGCGCTCGGCTAATTATGTGATCGAGATTCTTTTTTTGGGAACCGGCGGAGCGCGCTTCGTGGTGGCGCGCCAGATTCGCGCGTCCGGCGGCATGTGGATGCGCTTTGGAAAGACGCAGATTCACGTCGATCCCGGACCGGGAGCGCTGGTTCGCGCCTTGTCGCATGTGCCGCCCTGCAATCCGCGCGAGCTGGAAGCGGTTATCCTTTCTCATAAGCACCTCGACCATTCCAACGACGTGAACGTGATGATCGAGGCGATGACGTCGGGGGGGTTCAAACGGCGCGGTATGGTGCTGGCGCCGATCGACGCGCTCGAAGGCGAGCACGTCGTGCTTCCATACGCTCAGAAATTCGTCGAGAGGATCGAAGTCTTGCGCGAGAGCCACGGTCCCTACCATATCGGAGACGTCGAGCTCTTTACGTCGATTCGTCATTTGCATGCCGTCGAAACCTTCGGAATGCATTTCCGTTACGAAGGCCGCACCGTTTCGTACTTGCCCTGCGGAAAATTCTTCGAGGGTTTGATTGACGACTACCGCGCGCACTCGCCTGACGTGCTTATCGTCAACGTGCTCCGCTTCCGCGACTCCATGGACGTCGACCATCTGACGTTCGATCAAGCCCGCGAAGTTTTGAGGGGCGTGCGGCCACGCGTGGCCGTCTTACAGCACTTCGGCACAAAGATGCTCGAACAGGATCCGCCGAAGCTGGCGCGGGAACTCGAGCGCGAGCTCGGCATACGCGTGATCGCCGCCCACGACGGAATGCTGCTCGAAGCCGATACTGAACTGGCCGCGCTTGCCGGTTGAGATTTCCCGCGTCGAAGTTCGCGATGTGGAAGTGTTTCTGCAGAAGAACGAGCGCGAAGCGCTCAAGACGCTCTTCAACTTCAGCGTGGTTTGGCACGAACAGCGTCACGATTTTGCGGCGCTCGACGGGGAAGACGTCGTCGGAATCGCCACGATACGCATCGCAGCATCGCTCGCGCACGTCGAACAGGTTATCGTGTTGCCCGAACGCAGGCTGGCGGGCGCGGGCCGGTCGCTGCTCGATCGCGCGGCTGAAGTCGCCAACTACTACAACTGCCACAAAATGAGCGCGATGGTTCCTCACCGCAGTTCCGCCCAACAATTCTTGGAGCGCTGCGGGTACAAAGAAGAGGCCGTGTTACCGCAACATACCTTTAAGCTGGATGTAGCGGCGATGCGGAAATTTTTGCTGTAGGTTAGTGAATCCGGCCGCGCTGCGGCTTTGGAGGACCGCGCCGTTGCGCGAATCCTGCGAGCGGACGCCACTCGGCCGGAAGACGCTGCTGCGAACGCAACGTTCCGTTATACAGAAAGATCGCTCCGTGCGAAGAGCTGGCGGTCACGATTGCGCGCCCGCTGCCAACCTGTGCGTCGGTCTGTCCGGAACGGACGCCGGCGCCGCCGACGATCGAGTAGATTCTTCCGACCGAGCTGTGCGCGCCGACCTGCGCGTCGCGGCTGATGCCGAGCGCTACGCTGCCGTACTCCGTTTCAAAACGCGCGAGCCCCGGCTGGAACGTGCCCCCGTCGTAGATGATCGTTCCGGCCTCGCTGGAGACTTGGATTTGGCTGGAATTGCAGTTTTCGAAGACGATGTTTCCGATCGCCGTGCGCGCGCGGATGCGATCGAACTGCGAATCGAAGACCATGAGCGGCCCGCGCGCAACTTGCGCGAACCCCGTGCCCGAAACGTTGCGCAGCCGCATCGGGCCGTTATGGAGCAGCAGCGTGAACGTACCGCGATAGTCTTGTACATCGATGCCGCCGCGCTGAACGCTTGCGAGCAACAGGGCCGTGCCGGCCGGCAACATGAGCGTGACGTCGGCGTCGAGTGCTTGCACGAAGATGCCTTGATGAGGGCCGGCGGAAAGCGGCGGCAGCGCGAATTCTTCCTGGGGCAGCGTGATCTGCCCGGCGGGATTGAGTACCGAGGTTGCAAAAATCGGGATGCTTCCGGTGATCGCGCGCGCGACCGCTTCCGGTTTGAAATTGCGGGCGCTGACTGGCTGCAGCGAACTGACCTGCACGTCGCTTCTGTTCCACGTGCGAATCGTAAGCGTTCCGCTGCGCATCATGACGCGCACGACCGGCGCATCGCCCGCGGGCAAAACGACGGGGGTCTGAGCTTGCGCGGCTAACGGGCCGGCGCTCACAAGAGCGCACAGTAAAACGAGGAGCACGGCCCCTCGTCCCCGGAGACGAACCATCACCCTACCATTGTACGAGCTGCGCCGCTTAAAACATGAGAATACTATGAGATGCCCGGGAAAGACACGCGAAAGAGCACGCCGCCCGGTCGCCCGACCGCTTCGACGCTCCCACCGTGTACTCGGGCGATCGAACGGACGATAGCCAGCCCCAAACCCGTGCCGGGAACGGCGCGGCTGCGAGATTTGTCCGTGCGGTAGAAACGGTCGAAAACGAGAGCGAGGTCGTGTGAATCGATCCCGGGGCCGGTGTCTTCAACTTCAATCAGCGCTTCATTTCCCTCCGCGCGGACGCGTACGTCGATGCGGCCCTTTTCGGTAAATTTGATCGCGTTGTCGATCAAGTTGCTGAATAGCTGCCGGATCAATGAGGCGTCGCCCATCACGATCGGCTGACTCTGCATATGAAACGATAACTCCAGACCTTTTTCTTGGGCGCGCGGCTGCGACGCCGCGACCGCTTCGGCCCCCAACGTACTCAAGGAGACGGGCTCCTTGGGAATCGCCTCACCCGAATCGGCGCGCGCCAGCGTGAGCATGCCGGCCACCATGCCGGCGAGCGAAGCGCTTTCCTTGGCGATCGTTTCCAAACTCTCGCGCCGGACATTTTCGTCGCGGTCGCCCCAGCGGGCGAGCATTTGCGCGTTTGCGTTGATCGACGTCAGGGGTGTTTTGAGCTCGTGTGAAGCGTCAGAGATGAACTGCCGTTCGCGGGCGAACGATTCTTCCAAGCGCGCGAGCAGGTCGTCGAACGTTGCCGCGAGTTTTCCGACTTCATCGCTGCGGTTTTTCCAGCGCAGACGCCGGTTGAGGCGATCGGAGCCGATCTCGCGCATCGCCAGCGCGAGCTGGTTGATGGGATTGGTCGCCTGCGCCGCAAGCACCAGCGAAAGCGCGATGACGGCGACCACGGTCGCGGCGAGAATCCACGCGATCGCCTGACGCGTTTCGTTGAAGGCGCGGTTGAGTTGGTCGAGCGGCTCACCGACGCGCGCGACCAGCGTCGTCCGCCCGCTCGCCAAGAGTTCGTTCTGTATCAGGAACGGCGTCCCGTGCAGGTCGGTGTTCTGCGATGCGGCCGGCTTAGCTTGCGTGAGCTTTGGAAGCGCCGGAAACTGGCTCGTTCCAAGATTGAAGCTCTTGGCGAGCACATGTCCGGCTGCGTCGTCGATCTCGACGAATGTGCCGGCCGCCGCCCAGCGCTCGAGGTTGTCGGCATTTTCCAGGAGCAGCAGCGAGTCGCCGCTCGTATCTTGAATCGAGAATTGATCGGGCGGGGGCAGCGCGACGCGTTTGATGTCCTGCATCGTCAGCGCCAAATGCCCTTGTGCCTGGCCGTAGAGAATTTGCTCGAACCGCAATGAGACGATTAGCCCGAGGGCGAGGATAGCGGCGACCAGGAGCAGGGCGTACCAGGCGGCGATCCGCCACCTCAGCGAGCGCACTAGTCTTTGATCGTGTAGCCGACTCCGCGCACCGTCGTGATGAGTTTATCGTCGAACCCGTCGTCGATCTTTCCGCGCAGATAGCGAATGTACACGTCGATCAGGTTCGAGTCCCCCAGAAAATCGCTTCCCCAAACGCCGTTGAAGAGTTCGTCGCGCGAGTGAACTTTGTTGCGGTGCAGCAAGAGGTACTCCAGGAGCGCGTACTCTTTGGCGGTTAGGTTCACCGGCTGACCGCCGCGCTGCACTTCGTGCCGGTCGCGATCCATCTGGAGGTTGCGGTAGGCGATCACGTTGCTGGCCGGCTGTTTATCGCGCAGACGGGCGCGCACGCGCGCTAGCAGCTCCTCAGTTGAAAACGGCTTGATCATGTAATCGTCCGCGCCCATGTCCAGACCGGCAACACGCTCGGGGACGCGATCTTTAGCCGTCAGCATAATAATGGGCACGCGGCTCTTGGCGCGCACGCGCCGGCAGACTTCGAGTCCGTCCATCTTGGGGAGCATCAGATCGAGCACGACCAGATCGGGTTCTTTCAGCGCGCGTTCCAAACCGGAAAGGCCGTCTTGCGCGCTCTCGACTTCGTAGCCCTCGTGTTCGAGCTCGAGCTGCAGCACGCGACTGATTGCCGTGTCGTCCTCGATCACCAAAACGCGAAAACGTTTGTTAACTGCGCACCGCCGACTTCGATCGCACCACCGCCGGACTCAGATGCGAGAGCCAAACCGATGCTGCACCACCGACCGCAATCCACAGGACGGTCGAAGGCTGCGACACGACGTAGAGTATCGCGGCGCCGATCGTGTCCAGCGCCGAGATGACCGGCGCGGAGCCCTCGCGCAGAACGAGCACCACCAGCCAGGCGATCGCGGCCAGGCAGCCACCGATCAGCCAAGCTTCCCAGGCTTTGACTGCGGGCAGCGCATGACGACGATAGATCGTCTGCGCGAGAATCCCCGCGCGCATGTCCGCCGGAGTCTCCTCCAGGGGAAGATTGAAGAGGGCCCGTTCCAGATCGCTGTCGCTATAGTTCATTGTTGAGCTCCCATTGCGGTTTCGTTCAGCATTCGCCGCAACTGTTCTTTTGCGCGGAACAAGTGGGTCTTCACCGTTCCGATCGGTATTTCTAGGACTTGCGCGATTTCGTCGTACTGCCTGCTCTGCAGGTGGTAAAGCGTTATCACGCTCCTGTATTTTTCGGGCAGCCGCGCGATCGCCGCGCGCAGCCGGAGGGCCTCGTCGCCCGCGATAGCCACCTGCTCGGGCCCGGCTCCTGGGTCGGCCCGGTCGGGAAGCTCCTCGCCGGAGTAACGTTTGCGGCGGCCCAACCGGTCGCAGCAGGCGTGGTAGGTAATCGAAAATATCCAGGTTGAGAACTTCGCGCCGGGGCGGAAGGTCCTAAGGCTGCGGAAGGCTTTGAAAAAGGCCTCTTGGGCGACGTCGCGCGCCTCCTCGGAGTCGTGCAGCGTGCGGTAAGCCAAATGGTAGACGGCGCGGTCGTACCGCTCCACCAGCGTGCCGAAGGCTTCGCCCCGGCCGGCCAGGGTTTCGGCTACGAGAGTTTGGTCGTCGACCGTGGTCGCCGTGTCGATGAAAGGGGCCTCCAGGACGGCTGCAGCCACGCTCGTCTTACGCGCGCGCGCGAAGCATTGTTTCGGCTGCCCTGAAACACTCCCCCGGGCCCCTGCGTACTTGGGTCAGAATGCGCTACTCAAGAACCGGCATCATCGCCGTCCTCATCGCCGCCGAACTCTTCATCGCGAGCATCATCGTCGTTTCGGCCGGCGGACTTAAAACTTTCTCGCGCGCCTCGAGCGGTCACAATATCGCCTTCGAGCCTTATTCTCTTCCCGCGATCGACGCCGGATCTCAACCGCGCGTCGTGATCGACGATCCCGATTCACGCGTAACGATCACACCATCGGACGACGGCAAGATTCACGTTTCCGATTCGACGCGTATCGCCGGCTGGGGCTGGGGATCTCGGCCGCAGCGCGTCCAGGTGCACCAAACTTCCGACGGTGTGTTCATCGAGCGGCCCTCCACACCTGGACGCATCGTCATATTCGGTTTCGAATCCAGCGGCACGGACGTCGCACTTCCCCCCAACGCAACGGTAGAGATCCGGAATTCTTCGGGCGCAATGCTGAGCGATCTGACCGGAACGGTTACCGCACATTCAAGCGATGGTCGCATCTCCGTCACGAACGTGCACAGCGGCAACGTTTCGCTGCACACCTCGGACGGGCGCATTGTGCTCACCAACGTCAATGCAGACAGGCTCGACGCTACTACGCAGGACGGATCGATACGCGTTTCCGATCTGCGTGTGCGCAACGGGTCGCTGCACACGTCGGACGGTTCGATTACGGTGGCACTAGCCGACGCCGGCGACGTGACGGTGCGCGCTCACACGGTGGATGGAAGCATTCGCATCAACGGCCTGCGTCAAGGCGACCCGGTGCCGGTCGATTACAAACTTGGAAACGGCGCGGGTTCGCTGGACGTCGCTACGCAAGACGGCAGCATTCGCGTCACCACGAACGGAGCGAACTAAATGTCCCACACCTCAGATAATTTCGTCGCGATAATCGCGATCATGGTTATCTTCGGCATGCCCCTTGCGTATGCGATTTCCCACCGGTGGTGGTCGCATCAAGAGCGTCTGGAGATGATCAAGCGCGGAATGACGCCGCCGCCGCCGCCCGATCCGCGCGCCGCGCAGCGCGCCGCCCGCGCCGGTTACGATCCGTTTGTCTACTCTCGCATGGGCGCGCCGTCGTACGGCCCGGCGGATCAGTCACCCCAATATGCCGACCGCGTGCTGCGCAAAGGCGTGACGGTTGCGATGGTGGGACTGGCGTTGCTGATCGGACTATCGTTTATCGACACGGGACGTCCCGGTCCGTGGCTGCTGGGCGGATTGATTCCGCTCTTCGTAGGACTGGCGCAGATCATTCTGGCGCTGATGTCGGGCGCGCACTTGGGAATCTTTACCTTCCAAGGTCCGCCGGTGCAGCCGCACACCATGGCGCCTCCGCCTCCACCGCCGCCCTATCAAGAAGGGCCGTATGGCTGGCGCCCGGGCTCGACGACCGAGTTGGAACCGCCCGTCGGACCACCCGACGTCAGGCCCTAAAAGAAAGAAGAACCGCCGGCAAGCCGGCGGTTCTTCGTTAGTAAGCAAGCCCGAGCTCTACTTACAGGAGACCAGGGCGATAGCCCATCCAGCCGCAGTTCTCGTCCGGACGAGGTAACCGTCAGACGTCCGGTCGTAAACCTGGTAGCCCGCTCTTAGCGCGTCGGCTAGAGATTTGAAGACCATGAGACCTGCCATTTCCTGGACCCTCCTTTCTTTTTTCGTTCTATACCCTATAACGGCTTTTGTCGCAAGTAGGTTCAGTCAAACGTCGCAGCTTTTCATAAATATTTTGTAACGGGAGTATGTCCGGATGCTTGCGAGAATGAGAATTGCGTGCTCCAGAGGCCGTCGGTTCGTGACGTTGTGGTGCTCGATCGCACCGAACTCGCTCGCGGCGTCATTCTCTTAGGTTTTTACGCTCCGGAGCTCGTGGACGTGACGCGTCCGGGCCAATTCGTCATGGCGATACCGCCGGGCGGCGAACGCGCCGCAACCGCGCTTGCCATCTATGAAGCTCAAGGTGAGCGCGCGAGCCTGCTCTTTTTTGTCTGCGGCGCGCGCACCCGGGAATTAGCTGAATTAAGGCCGGGCGATAAGCTTTCGCTGACCGGACCGCTCGGAAACGGCTTCGAGCTCGGAGAAGCGCGAAACGTGGCGATCGTTGCGGGCGGCGTCGGCATCGCATCCGTACTCCTTCCCGCGCAGCAGCTGGCGCAGCGGGGATCGCGCGTCCGTCTTTTTTACGGTGCCCGCAGCTCCGAGTTCTTGGTCGACCGCGACCGTTTTGCTAACGCCGGCTGCGAGTTGTGCTGCGCGACCGACGACGGTTCGCTCGGACACCATGGACTTATTACCGAACTCCTCGCTCAGGCGCAAGACAAACCCGATCTGATCTTGGCTTGCGGACCTTCGCCGATGTTACGCGCCACCGCGTTCGTCGCCACCGAGTTCGGCGTTCCGGCACAGCTCGCGCTGGAAGAAACGTTCGCGTGCGGCGTCGGCGGATGTTGGGGCTGCGTCGTGCCGCTCGATCGCAAGAGCGCGCAAGCTCCGAAGTTCCCCGAAGGCGATGGCGATTTCGTGAACGCGCGCGTTTGCAAAGAAGGTCCGGTCTTTTGGGCGCACGAGCTGCGATGGTAGCAGCCAGCGGTTTCGGAACGGTGCATACTCGGGCTCGCGGAGCAAGACGGTGAATCACGGCGTCGATCTGTCCGTAAGGATCGGAAGACTCGAGCTGCCCTATCCGACGCTAATGGCCAGCGGCTGTTACGGATCGGGAGAAGAGTTCGAAGCGTTTGCCGATCTTTCGAAGATCGGAGCGGTCGTGCTCAAGAGCGTGACGCGCGAACCGCGTTTGGGCAACCCGATGCCGCGACTCGTCCCAACGCCGGCCGGAATGCTCAACGCAATCGGGCTGCAGAACCCGGGTATCGACTGGTATCTCGAGCACGAGGTTGCAAAGTTCGCGAAGCGTCCGTGCGCCGTCATCGGCAGCGTTGCCGCTTTTTCGGTCGAGGATTACGCCTACGTGACGCAGCGGCTTGCCGCGCGTGACGAGATCGCGGCGATCGAGCTGAACATTTCGTGCCCGAACGTCGGCTCGGAAGGAGAGACGTTCGCCTGCGATCCCGCTCTGACGGGGAAGGTCGTGCGTGCGGTGCGGGCGGTCACGGACAAGACGCTGATCGTCAAACTTTCGCCCAACGTGACCGACATCGCGGCGATCGCGGCCGAGGCCGAAAGCGCAGGCGCCGACGCCTTGGCGGTCATCAACACGCTGCGTGGAATGTCCATCGACGTGAATGCCTGGAAACCGCGCCTCGGCAACCTGACCGGCGGCCTTTCCGGACCGGCGATCCGGCCGGTCGCGGTGCTTGCCGTCTATGAAGCTGCGCGCGCCGTTTCCATTCCGATTGTCGGGCAGGGCGGAATCGAAACCTCAAGCGATGCGCTGGAGTTTTTTCTGGCCGGCGCGAGTGCCATCGCGATCGGCACTGCGAATTTCACCGACCCGCGGATTCCCGAAAAGATCGTGAACGAGTTGGGCGCTTATCTGGAAGCCCGCGAATTGCGATCGCTGCGCGAGATCGTCGGAAAAGCCAACGTCGGGTTCGGTACGCCGTTTCAGTATGAAGGCGACGTCGGCTAGTGGCGCAACTCGTCGTGGCCCTCGACGTTCCGGCCGCCGCCGATGCGGAGCGTCTCATCGACGAGCTCTACGAACTCGACGTCCTCTTTAAAGTCGGTCTCGAATCTCTGTATGGATACGGCGACCGCATATTCGCGCATATGGAAGCGCGCGACGTGCGCCATTTTATCGACGCGAAACTGCACGACATCCCGCGTACGGCCGCGGCCGCCGCGCGCCAGCTGGTTCGGCAAGGCACGCACATCATCAACGTGCACGCGATCGGCGGAAACGACATGATGCGCGCGGTCGTCGACGGCGTTGCAGAACGCGCGGCCGAGCTCGGTATGACGCCGCCGCACGTTTTCGCGGTGACGATGCTCACAAGCATCGGCGCCGAAGATCTCAATGAACTCGGGTTTCGCGGCGGTTTGGGAGAGACTTCAATGCGTCTGGCCGCGCTCTCTCGAGACGCGGGCTGCAGCGGCGTCATCTGCAGTGCGCACGAGGTGCGCGATCTCAAACGTTACTTCGGCGAAGACTTTTTGACGCTGACGCCCGGCATCCGTCCCACTGGCGCGGCGCATGCGGATCAAAAACGCGTGACGACTCCGCGCGAAGCGGTGGAAGCGGGCTCGGATTACCTGGTGGTCGGACGCCCGATTACCGAAGCGGCGAACGCGCTGGAAGCGGCCAAATCCATTCTTGCCGAGATGCGTTGAGTCTCGATCTCGAACGGGAACTGCTCTCTCGCGGCGCGCTGCTAAGCGGACACTTCCGGCTGAGCTCGGGTCGCCACAGCGATCGCTTCATTCAAAAGTTTCGCATTCTGGAAGATCCGCAACTGGTCGAACCGGTGGCGTCCGCAATCGCCGCCGCGTTTGCGAACGCGCGCCCGACCATCGTGCTGAGCGCGGCCGTCGGCGGAATCGTGCTGGGTTACGAAATCGCCCGTGCGCTGAACGTCAAGGGAATTTTTGCCGAGAAAGAAGCGGGCGTGCCGCTCTTGCGCCGGGGATTTCAGCTGAGCGCGGACGATCGCGTGCTCGTGGTCGAAGACGTGATTACGACGGGTGGTTCGGTCCGGGAAGTGATGGGCATCGCGCGGGCTGCCGGATCGACCGTGGTCGGAGTCGGTGCGATCGTACGCCGCGGCGAGGCGGATTTCGGTGTGCCTACCGTAGCGCTGCTGGAGATGCCCATCGTCTCGTACGGCGAAGGCGAGTGTCCGCAATGCGGGCGCGGAGTGCCGCTCGACGATCCCGGATCTCGCCGCCGCTAAGCATGGAACGCCCGCCGCGCGGGCGTAGTAGGTAAGGGAGTGCTAAACGCTGCCGTCGGTACGAACTGGCGCCGCATCGCCATCGTCGTAGGGATCATCGTGCTCTTCGGGCTCGCGCTTTGGTTCGCGGCGCGCATTCCCAAGACGATGACGATCTTTGTGATCGCGCTCTTCCTCGCCTCGGCGGTTCACCCGATTTCTAAACGCTTGGAGCAGCGGCGAATTCCACGCGGGCTCGCCATCGCGATCGTCTTTAGCGTGCTGATCGTGATCGTCACCGGCTTCATCGTTATCGTCATGCCGATGCTCTTCGCGCAGTCGCAAGCGCTCCTGGCAAACGTGCCGGATTACGTCAAGACCACGGAAACATGGATGCTCGGGATGCGCGACTCGATCCATCAGCGGTTTCCGAGCGTGAATATACCCGCACAGGTTTTCAACGTTCAGCAGTTCAGCGTGGAGCACGTGACGGCGATCTTCACCGCCGGAATCGCTTCGGTCGGCGCGCTGGCGCTCAACGTGGCGACGGCACTTTTCATCGCCATCTCGGCGCTGATTCTTTCGGTCTTCATGCTGCTCAACCAAGACCAAATAGCCGGCGGATTTGCCGCACTCTTTCCGACTCGCAGGCGGCAGACGGCGCTCATGCTCGCCAGTCAGGCGACCCACATGTTCGGCAGCTACATCTCGGGACAGATCATCGTTTGCACGATTACGGGCGTGCTCATTGCCGGCATCACCGCGATCCTGGGGTTCAAGTTTGCATTGCTCTTCGGATTGGTGAGCGCGGTTTCGTATGCCATTCCGATCGTCGGCATGATCGTGGCGCATCTCCTGGGTCTGGTACTCGCCGCGCCGCAGGGCCCATACATGATCGTTTGGGTCGAGGTGGTGACCTTCACCATCGCGCGCATCAGCGACAACATTTTGGTTCCGCGGATCATGGGCGAGAGCATCGGCGTTTCGCCGATCGGCGTCATGTTCGCGGTCTTTGCCGGCGGAGAACTCTTCGGTCTGCCTGGTTTGATCTTGGGCATCCCGGCGGCCGCGCTGATCAAACTCATTTGGGGCTACTTCATCGGACCGTGGCTGCACGCGCAGATTGAATTTGCCGACCTGGCAACGCCGGCGCCTCCGCCTGTCGTTACGGTTCTTCCCGACGTAGAAATCGTCGTCGCCGAAAGTTGACCAAGCGGTTCATTTCGGAGTCCCTGACGCCGGTTGTGGAATCGTTTGACTCGGCGGCGATGGAACACGGCGAGCCCGGACTTCCAAGTGCCTTCGCGTGGCGCGACCGGCAGATCGCCATAAAAAATGTCCTCAAAGTCTGGCGCAGCATGCGCGAAGATCGCGGCGATCAATATTTGGCGCGTCACTGGTATGAGATAGAAGACCAAGACGGACGCCGGTTCACAATCTATTTCGACCGGCAGGCCAAGGTGGGCAAACCCCGCTGGTGGCTCTACACGCTCGAAGAGTAGCTACATCGTTTCCGGCGCGCCGACGCCGATCATATCGAGCACTCGCGCGAGCACCGTCTGCGTTGCTATGCATAGACTCAGGCGCGCTAGCCGTTCGTCCCGCTCGGGCACCAGGATCTTGCACTCGGTGTAAAACTGATGGAAGTCCGACGCAACGTCGCGCGCGTATCGCGTCAAGCGATGCGGGGCCAGCCGTTCGACGACGTTGGCGACAAGGCTCGGAAGTTCGGCGAGCCGGCGAATCAAAGCGAGTTCCGCGCCATGGCGCAGCGAATCCAAGTTCGCTCCGCCGCGCGCGGCTTCGACGTCAGCTGCATCCGCGTTCTTGAACACCGACGCGATGCGCGCGTAACCGTACTGCACGTAGAAGACCGGGTTCTCGTTGCTTGCTTCCTTGGCGAGCTGCAGATCGAACGTCAGCGGCGATTCGGGTGCGGGCAAGACGAAGAAAAACCGCGCCGCGTCGGCGCCGACTTCGTCGATGATCTCGTCGAGCGTCACGATGTGGCCCGCGCGTTTGCTCATGCTGACCTGTTCCTGGCCGCGCATCAGCGTGATCTGCTGCGCGATCACCACGTCGAGCCGGTCGCGCTCGTAGCCCAGCGCTTTCGCCAATCCTTTCAAGCGCCCGATGTATCCGTGATGGTCGGGGCCGAGGATGTCGATGACGCGGTCGGAGCGCTGCAGCTTGGCGTAGTGATAGGCGACGTCCGTGCAAAAGTACGTCGGTCTGCCGTCTCGCCGAACGAGCACGCGATCTTTATCGTCGCCGAACTGCGTGGCGCGGAAGTAGATGGCGCCGTCGGCTTCGTAGGTAACGCCGTCGTCGATGAGGCGCTGCAAGCCGGCTTGCACGGCGCCCGCATCCTGTAACGCTTTTTCGCTCTGCCAGAGATCGAAATGCACGCCGAATCGCTCGACCGTGCGGCGCTGCTCTTCGACGAGCGTGTCGCGTCCGATTTGTGAGAAATGCGGAAGCCACGCGGCTTCCTCTTCGCCTACCCACCGCTCGCCGTCAGCGCCGGCAATGGAGCGCGCGATCGGCTCCAGGTACTCTCCGGGGTAGCCTTCCTGCGGAAACGGAAACTTCGGATCGTAGGTCTGCCGGTAACGAGCGTAAAGCGATCGGCCCAAGTTATCGAGCTGGCCGCCGGCGTCGTTGATGATCCATTCGGTGAAGACGTCGTAGCCGCAAAATTTCATAGCGTTGGCGAGCACGGCGCCGATACTGCACGTGCGGCCCTGCACCACGACGAGCGGCCCAGTCGGATTGGCGCTGCCGAATTCGAGCGAGATGCGGACGCCGCGCGGCGCGCTTTGTCCAAACGCCGCGCCGTCGCGGATGATTTGCGCCAAGGCCGCTTGCCAGGCTTCTGGCGCAAAGCGCAGGTTGATGAAACCCGCCGTCGCCGAAATGTCCGCAAAATGTTCGCCGAGTCCCGGCGCATTCTGTTGCAGATCGCTCACCAGCGCCGTGGCAACTTGCTGTGGAGCGCTGCGGGCAACTTTCGCGAGCGAAAACGCCGCATTGGTTGCAACGTCACCGAACTCGGGGCGCCGCGGAGCTTCGAAAGCTATCTCTGTACCGGACGCGTCAGGATAACGCGCGGCGATCGCGTCGCGCAGCGCGGCGGCAAAAATGGAAAGAGCGTCAGTGGTGATACGGCTCACTGCGCGCGATCTTCGCCGCCCGGTAGAGCTGTTCCAGCACGATCATGCGCGCCCACTCGTGCAAGAACGTGAGCTTGGAAAGCGACCAAACGAAATCCGCCCTCGCCCGCACGTTCTGCGCTAATCCAAAAGTGCCGCCGATGAGCAGCGTCAATGCACGTCCCCGCGGCTCGAGCTCGATGACCTTTGCGCTCAGCTCCTCGCTCGACAGCTCGCTGCCGGCGCGGTCGAGCGCCCAGAGCACGCCGTCTCCGGCGGCCTTTAAGAGCCGTGCGCCTTCTTCGCGGATCGCTTTGGTAGGATCGGAACCGCTCGATGCGCGCACTTCCAGAACTTCGATGCGATGATAGGCGCGCAAGCGCTTCTGGAACTCGGCGCAGACCGCGGCGGCGGCCGGGTCGCGCAGTTTTCCGGCGGCGACGATTCGCAGATGCATGCGTGGAGGTTCGCAACGCCGTCCGCGCCCTCCGTGTGGTGCGCAAGATTTTTGGGGGCTCAGCATCGCCTTGCGCCAGAAACGGTAGCATACCGCTGGCCGGCGCGCGCTTCGATCGCGCCTTGCAGCTCCAGCACCGAAAGCGCCGCGAGTAACTCCGCCGTGCTGCCGCCCGCAGTCAAGCAGAGCTCGTCGAAAGTCGTCTCACCGCTGTCGAGGATCGTAAGGATTTTCGCTTGCAGCGGATCGGCCGGCGTGAAGCGCTCCGCTTGCGCGCCGATCGGAAGCTTCATGATGTGCAGCTCGTCGAGCACGTCTTGGGCGCTGCGCGCCAGCGTGACGCCATCGCGAATGAGCGCGTGGCAACCCGCGGAGTGCGGGCGATCGATATCTCCCGGCACCGCAAAAACGGGAACGCGCCCCGCTGCCCAGCCGGCCGTGTTGAGCGCGCCGCTGCGGGCGGGCGCTTCGATCACGACGACTGCGTCCACAAGCGCCGCCACAACACCGTTGCGCTGCAAGAACTGATGCGGAATTGCGGGATGCTCCGGCGCAAACGGCGAGAGCACCGCTCCTGCGTTCGCAACTATACGGTTCGCCAACGGCCGATTGCGGCGCGGGAAGAATCTGTCGTGTCCGCCGCCGAGCACGCCGATCGTCGGCGCGCGAGCGTCGAGCGCGCCTTCATGCGCCGCCGCATCGATTCCCAACGCCAGCCCGGATATGATGCAGCAACCCGCCGCGCCGAGCTCGTGCGCGAACCGCCGCGCATTGCTGCGGCCATACTCACTCGGCGCGCGCGTCCCGACGATTGCGACGCACGGCGTTTTCAATCCGCCGAGATCACCGCGGACCCAAAGGCCATCGAAAACCCCCGGAAGCGCTCTCGGCGCGCGCAGGGCTTCGAAGGCCGCGCGGGGTTGCCACTCAGCTTTTTCCACCCAGGCCATTCACGCGGGGGGCGTCCGTCTGAAAGGGTCTCCCTGTCGCCCAAGGGCTCTCCCCTCGTGGCCACGAGGGGGAAAGTCGGGCACGCCTGGGAATAGGGCCCCCAACCCGGCAGGCTATCCATCGCCGGCACCGGTCTTGAGAGGAATCGAACGTGGCAGCTGAAGCGTACTGTGTGAAATGCAAGACCAAGCGTGAAATCAAAGACGCCGTTCAAATTACGATGAAGAACGGCCGTCCGGCCACCGAGGGCAAGTGCCCCGAGTGCGGGACGAAGATGTTCAAAATTGGGGCCTCGAGCTAGAGCGCTCGGGCTTACCTGAAACGAGAGCCGGCGGCAACACCGCCGGCTTTTTCATTGGGCCGAATCTCTACTCAGGCACTACGCGAAAGCCGGCGGACTTTGCGCCGCAACGGATAGTGGTCTATAATAGGGGCACCCACAATATGTGGGCGTCCGATGAGGGCTCGCCGCTGATTTGTCCTACTTGCCGCAAGAACGAAACCCGCGTCGTCGACTCGCGCGACGATGAGAGCGTCGTGCGCCGCCGGCGTGAGTGCCTCGATCCGCGCTGCAAGCATCGCTTCACGACGTACGAGCGCATGGAGGCGCCGCGGCTCTTCGTTGTAAAAAAAGACGCCCGCCGCGAGCAGTTCAGCCGCGAGAAGATTTTGGCCGGCCTGCGCCGCGCGTGCGAGAAGCGGCCCGTGTCCGAAGCTCAGATGGAGGCGGTGGCCGCCTCGCTCGAGCGCGACCTCTTCGCGCGCGGCGAGAGCGAAGTCCCCGCCACGCTGATCGGCGAGAAACTCATGGAGTCGCTGCGCAGTCTCGACAAGGTCGCGTACATTCGCTTTGCGAGCGTCTACCGCCAATTCCGCGACGTCGAAAGCTTTCAAGAAGAGTTGGCATCGCTGCTTGCCAAGTGAGCGGCCATGGCTTCCGTCACGGTCGCGGTCAAGAGGCTGCCTGAAGGCGAAGGACTTCCACTTCCAAGATACATGAGCGAAGACGCCGCCGGTGCGGATCTTTGCGCGGCGGTTTTTGAAGATTTGACGTTGCAGCCCGGCGCGCGCGCGCTCGTGCCGACGGGATTTGCGATTGCGTTGCCATCGGGATATGAAGCGCAAGTCCGTCCGCGCAGCGGGCTGGCGATGCGCCACGGCGTCACGTGTTTAAATTCACCGGGGACGATCGACGCCGATTACCGCGGGCCGGTCTGCGTCGTGCTCGCAAATCTCGGCGCCGAACCGTTTGTCGTGCGTCGCGGCGAACGTATCGCGCAACTCGTCGTCGCGCCCGTTTCGCGCGCGCACTTCGATCCGATTGAAGATCTCTCCGAGACGGAACGCGCCACGGCCGGATTCGGCAGCACCGGATGAAAGTGTACATCGTCGGCGCCGGAGCCGTGGGCACGTATTTGGGCGATTTGCTCCAACGCGTTAATGTCGACGTGGCGTACGCGCCGCGCAACCTCGCGGACGTGACGCCTGTTGATGCCGACGTTGCGATCGTCGCGGTGAAATCGTACGACACGCCGGGCGCGATCGAAACGTTGCGCAAGGCGATTCCCTTTCCTCAGAAATGCGTTTTTGTAAGCCCGCAAAATGGGATTGGCAACGAAGAGAAATTAGCCGAAGCGTTCGGTGAAGACAATGTCGTGGCCGCCGCGCTTACAGTGCCGGTTGGCCGCGATAGCGCCAACAACGGACACGGCCAGGCCACCAAAGAAGGCGGCCTGGCATTTGCACCGCTGGGAAAGAACGCCTACAACTGGCTGACGGCCGCATTTGCGAGCACGGGCCTCAAGGTGCAGATCGTAGGCGACTGGCGCGCGCTGAAGTGGTCGAAGCTCGCGCTCAACATCGTGGCCAATGCGAGCTGTGCCATTCTCAATGTGCTGCCCAACCGATTGGTGCACTACGACGAGATCTTCACACTGGAGATTCGCGCGATTCGTGAAGTGCGTGCCGTCATGCACGCGATGGGCATTTCGCCAATCGATCTGCCGCGCTATCCGGTGCGTGCGATGCAAGGCATTGCCAACCTGCCCAGTCCCGTTTCGCGCAAACTGCTCGCGGGTCGCGTAGCGGGCGCGCGGGGAACAAAGCCGCCGTCGCTGCTTTTGGATCTTCGTGCCGGCAGAGCGCAGACCGAGGTGGATTACCTCAACGGCGCCGTCGCGTGTGCGGGTCGCGATCACCACGTGCGCACGCCGGTTAACGCCGTCTACGCGCGCGTGCTTGAGGATATCGCTCACATGCCGCAGCTCTGGGCCAAATATCGCGAGCACCCCGATACGCTCGCGGGCGAAGTCGCGGCCGAAGTCAAACGCGTGCGCGCTCTGGCAAAAACATAATGCGCCATCCCGACGTTCCCGAATCACTCGAAGGCTGGTGGATACTCCACCGGATGTTCGGCTTCGACCGCCGCCGTTGGGCGCTGATTCCCGACGATGAACAGCAGCGCATCGCGCAAGAATCGGTTGACTATTTCACGCAGCTGAAGGGCGGCGAAGGCGACGTAGGCCTGGCGCAGCTCGTCGGGCACAAAGCCGATCTCATGCTCACGCATTATGCGAAAACCTACGAAGGACTGGCGAAAGCGCAGACGTGCGTCGACAGCTTGGAACTGATGGATTACCTGCAACCGCGCGACTCTTATCTTTCTGTTCTCGAGCTCGGGCTCTACGACGCAACAGGAAAAATCCACGCGACGCTAGCGGAGCGCAGCTTAAAGCAGCACTCGCCGGAGTGGAACGCATCTTTCGACGACTTGCTCGCGGAGCAAGAGAAGAACCCGCGCAATGCCGAACGGCTGCGCGCAAAAATTCCGGCACGGCGCTACGTCTGTTTTTATCCGATGGATAAAAAACGCGCCGAAGGCGAAAACTGGTACACGCTTCCATACGCCGACCGCGCGCGCCTCATGCTCGACCACGGAAAGATCGGACGCTCGTTTCACGGCTTGGTGACCCAGGTGATCTCGGGTTCGATCGGCTTCGACGATTTTGAATGGGGCGTCGATCTCTATGCCGACGATCCGCTCGTATTCAAGAAACTCATCTATGAAATGCGCTTCGACGAAGTGAGCGCGAAGTATGCGATCTTCGGACCATTTTGGAACGGCCTGCAGTTTTCGGTGGAAGAGTTTCCGCGTTTTCTTGCCGGCGAGGTTCCGGAGCTCCAAGAAAAGGCCGGCGCATAATGGCGGTCATCGAATGTACTGCTTACATCGATGTACTTTCATCGTGGTGCTATGTCGGCGATCTGGCGCTGCAGAAGATCGAGAAGAAGTACGGCAGCCGGCTGCGGGTCGAGTGGAAGATCGCGCAGCTCTTCGATTTTGGTCCGCTGCCGTACACGCGCGAGCAACTGGCCTGGTACTACGCGCGGACTGCTAAAATCACGGGCGTGGTTATGAATGCCGATTGGCATGACTCGCCGGACACGACGACGCTTCACGCCAATCATGCCGCCGAAGCGGCGCGAACGCTCGGCGTCACGGACATGAGTGTGGTCCGCGCGCTCAATCGCGCGAACGTCATCGACGGCAAGCCGCTGGGCCGGCGTGAAGCGGCGCTCGATGAAACGGCACGCGTGTCGGGCTTGGATCGTACCGAGCTCGATCGCGTGATGCGCGATCCCAAAACGGCGGCGCGCATCAACGAAACGACCGACGAATTCGAAGCGCTCAACCTGCCGCAGCGCCCTTCGTATGTCGTGCGCAATCCGACGGGCGATCTGGCGCTGCTTTCGGGGATGTACACATTCGAGTCACTCGATGCGGTGATCGGCGAAATGCTGCATGCTTCGGAGATTACGGAACAGGCGGGTCCCGAACCGGCGTGACCTTTACCATGCGCGAGGCCGAAGAAGGCGACGTGCCGTTTATCGCCGGTCTTTTTAAGTTGCCGCATTCGCGTGAGTTTTTGAACGAGCCGGGTCGCGATGCAATTCTCGATCTTATAGAAGGCCCGGACGGAGAAGCGTTCGTTCTTGAGGCTGACGGAAAAGAATTCGGTTACTTTACCATGCACGACCGCGGCTGGCTGGTGGAGTTCGGCGTCCTGGTCGTAAAAACGACGGGCCGCGGCGCCGGGCCGTTCGCGATGCGCTGGGGGATCGATCAAGCGTTTCAGAAACGTGCCGCGCATCGAATCTTCATCGAAATCCGCGAAGACAACGACCGCGCACGGACGATGTGCGAACGGCTCGGCTTTCGAGCCGAAGGCCTGTACCGCGATGGTTTTCGCGATGCCGTCAGCGGCGAGCACAAGAACCTGATTCCGTACGGAATGCTGCGCACGGACCTCCGTCCGGTCTCTTGACACACGGCCACATTGGTTGTATCATACAACTGTTGTGGTTGACAACTTAAACCGTTTCCGGCGCCCCGATCCGGTACTGGATTTTCAAGAGACCATGATTGGCCTCATCAGGTCGCTTGGGCTGCATAAGCCGGAGACGACACCCTGCGGGCAGCCGCTCTCGGTCGGCGAGGCCCAAGCCCTGCTCGAGATCGGGCGCGAACCCGGGCTCACGCAGAACGGACTCGCGCAGCGGTTGGGCCTGGACAAGAGTACGGTAAGCCGCCTGGTCGGCATGCTCGAGCGGCGGTCCTGGCTCGACCGCGTCCGCGATCACAGCGATTCCCGTTTTTACCATTTGCGTTTAACCGCGGCCGGCACGAAAGCCAACGCGAATCTCGCGCAATCGCGCCGCGCGAAATTCGAGCGCATTTTTGAAGCGATCCCTCGCGCGCAGCGCGTCGGCGTCGCGGCTTCGCTCGCGGCTCTCATGGAGGCTATCGATGAGTCCTAGGATTTTGATGGCGATTACGCTGGCCGCAATCTCAGTTTCGCCCGCGTTGGCACAAACGCGCCGGCAAGTGATCCGGGAACGCAGCACGCACGTTATGCCGTTTTCGATGGACGCGACGATGCATCAATTCGAGCCGACGAAGACCGGCGGATTTATGGTTGTGACCGTGCATGACGGAGACGCGCGGCAGGTCGCTCTGGTGCGCGCCCATCTGCAAAAAGAAGCTGCGGCGTTCGCCCGCGGTGATTACGGCGATCCGGCATACATCCACGGCAAGAACATGCCCGGCCTCTCATCGTTGAGCGCCGGCGCGAACCGCATCACCGTGCGCTATGCGGCGCGCAGCGACGGAGCGACGATAACATTTCGTACGACGGACGCCAGCCTAGTTTCGGCGCTGCACCGCTGGTTCGCCGCGCAAGTTTCCGATCACGGCCACGACGCGATGATGTAAAGCCATTGTATAGAGGAGGCTTCTGAGGCCTCGCGGAAAGGTGTGTTGATGAGAACTCTCACTGCTTATGCCTTGAGCATTACGGCTATTGCCGTCTTGTCGCTACCCGCGATTGCAGCCCCCGTAAAGAACACGGCTCCGGTCCAGACGATTACGGCTAAAGACGTTCAGTCGGTTACGTTTGGTTTCGAGCACCTCACGCTTTCTCCGACGCCGGGGATGAACGGAAGCCAGTGGGGTGTCGGCGCCGCGGGCTTTTTCCCGTTCAACCCTTCTTGGGGCCTCAACATCGACGGAGGCCTGTACACGATCAGCACGTCCGGAGCTGCCACGACCAACGGCACGCGGCTGCAACTATCGCTGGTAACGCCATGGTCCAAACAGCTCGGCGGAATCATCACGCCGTCGGGGCGGGCCGGTCTCAACGTAGGCTTTCAAAACAATTCGACGTCCGGCTTTAGCACGCAGACCTGGAATTATGGCGGGTTTATCGATGTATATCCTACGTACAATTTAACGCTCTCGGCGAAGGCCGGCATCGTGACGAAATGCGCCGCTTCCAACGGCTATTATTTTGGCGGCGGAGCATCGCTTTACGCAACGCCGGATCTCTCGCTCAAGGGAACGTACGATTATTCCCGGTTCAATGCGTTTGGCGGATCCAACGAGTCCGATTATGGATTGCGCGCCGACTATCGGCTGCCCAATACGCCGCTTGCACTCTACGGCGGTTACGCGAGAAGTAATTTCTCGCCGCTGACCAGCTTCCACGTCGACACGACGACGCTAGGCCTGGCATCCCGCGGCGGCGGAAACAAGGGCGCGACGCTTGTTGACAGCCAGCGCAATGGAACGCTTGACAATTCCAATCTCTATGTCGGCTTGCAGTGCAGATTTTGAGCGGAGATCACGCGGCGGTAGCGAGCCGCTCCAAACTGCGGTAATGAATGGCTTCGGCCACGTGCTCCGGCGCGATTTCGTCATTCTCCGCAAGGTCGGCGATAGTGCGCGCGGCACGCGCGATGCGGTCGAGTGCCCGGGCTGAAAACTGTTTGCGGTCGCTGGCCCGCTTTAACAGCTGCATTGCCGTTGCGTCGAGGCGGCAATAGGCGCGCGTTCCGTTGGCCGGAATGTCGGCGTTGCAGGTCAGCGCGGTACCTTTGAAACGCACGCGCTGACGCTCGCGCGCCGCGAGTACTCGGGCTCGGATCGCCGCCGATCGTTCGGCCCCGCCGGTCCGGACCATGTCGTCGAAGGGCACGCGGCTCACCTCGATCTGCAGATCGATGCGATCTAATAATGGCCCGGAGAGTTTCGAAACATACTTCGCGACGGCAGCGTCGTCGCAACGGCACTCGGCGTTCCGCGTTCCGCGATAGCCGCACGGGCACGGGTTCATCGAGGCAACGAGCATGAACCGGGCCGGATAGGTAAACGTACCTGAGGCACGCGCGATCGTGACCGTGCCCTCTTCGATCGGCTGGCGCATCACCTCGATCGCGCCGCGCGCGAACTCCGGCAGTTCATCGAGAAACAACACGCCATTATGCGCGAGGCTGATCTCGCCGGGTTTGACGACGCTGCCACCGCCGACCAGCGCCGTCTGACTGATCGTGTGGTGCGGAAATCGAAATGGCCGCGCGCGCACGATGCCCGGGCGCGAACCGAGTAAACCGGCGACACTATAGATTTTCGTGATCTCGAGCGCTTCGTTCGACGTCATCGGAGGAAGAATCGAAGGCAAGCGCCGCGCAAGCATCGTCTTACCGCAGCCCGGAGGTCCGAGCAAGAGCAAGTTGTGTCCGCCCGCGGCTGCAATCTCGAGCGCGCGTTTCGCGCCGGCTTGACCTTTGACATCGGCAAAATCGCCGTACAGCACTTCATCGAGTGGCGAAACGGCCGGCGCGCTGGTGTGCGTACGCCATTTCGATCCGTTTCCGGCGATGGCCGACCACGCATCCTGCAGCGAGTCAACTGCATAGAGATCGATATTTTCGACAAGCGAGGCTTCTTCCGCGTTCAAGCGCGGAACGACGATCTTCGTGAAGCCGGCGTTGCGTGCGCCGAGCACCATCGGGAGAATTCCGGCCACCGGCTGCAGCGATCCGTTCAGCCCGAGTTCGCCCAGCGTCACGAAATTTTGCAGCGCGATCCGGTCGATCTGTTCGTCCATAGCGAGCAGCGCCAGCGCAATTGAAAGATCGAATGCCGGGCCTTCTTTGCGCACGTCGGCCGGTGAAAGGTTGATGAGCAGCCGGCCCGCCGGATACATGAATCCCGAGTTGAAAATCGCGCTGCGCACGCGTTCACGCGCCTCGTTTAAAGCGCGGTCGGGCAGGCCGATGATCGCAAAAACCGGCGAGCCGGGTGAGCTGTCGGCTTCGACGCGCACCACGTAACCGTCGATCCCGAGCATGGCCGCCGAAAACGCAAGAGAGAGCACGAGACTCTATCACGCCGAGCACGCCGCTTGGAAAGGCCGCGTCTCAAGAGGAGCCGAAGGCGCGCCGCATGCACCTGACTACGCTCGACTGGGTCATCATCGTTGTCTCGGTCGCCATCATGTTTGTGCCGGCGATCGTGCTGGCGCGGCGCGCGGGAAAAAATACGGCCGAATTTTTCGTGGCCGGGCGTCAGGCGCCGTGGTGGCTGATCGGCATATCGCTGGTCGCGACCACGTTCAGCACCGATACGCCCAACCTCGTGACCAATCTGGTTCGTACGGGCGGAATAGCCGGCAACTGGGTGTGGTGGGCGTTCTTGCTCACGGGCATGGCTACGGTCTTTTTCTTCGCCCGGCTCTGGCGGCGCAGCGGCGTGTTGACCGATCTTGAGTTTTACGAGCAGCGCTACTCCGGAAAGGGCGCGGCCTTCGTGCGCGGTTTTCGCGCCGTTTACTTAGGTTTGTTTTTCAACTGTTTTGTTATCGCAAGCGTTAATTTGGCCGCTGCCAAAATTGCGAGCATTCTGTTCGGCATCCCCGAACTCGAGACGCTCCTGATTGGCGCCTCGTTCCCGGTGATCTTCGCCTCCATCTCCGGACTGTGGGGCGTCATGGTGACCGATATGCTGCAGTTCTGCATTACGATGAGCAGCGCGTTCGCGGCGGCGTTCTTCGCCATCCGCAGTGCACAGGTCGGCGGACTGCACGGCCTTCTACAACATATTCATGCCGTGCATCCGAGTTTATTGAACGTGCTGCCGGATTTCTCCGATTGGAAAACGGCCGCTGCCATCTTCGTGATTCCACTGACCGTCGCGTGGTGGTCGTCCTGGTATCCGGGCGCGGAACCCGGCGGCGGAAGTTACGTGGCGCAACGCATGCTTTCGGCGAAGACCGAACAGGATTCGGTTTTCGGAACGCTTTTGTTCCTC
Organism: Vulcanimicrobiales bacterium; assembly: GCA_038215615.1. GTDB lineage: Bacteria > Vulcanimicrobiota > Vulcanimicrobiia > Vulcanimicrobiales > Vulcanimicrobiaceae > Rubrimentiphilum. The sequence goes on from JBBQQR010000001.1 coordinate 31,437, forward strand.
GTCATGCATTACGCGCTGCGTCCGTGGCCCTGGATCATCGTAGCGCTCGCATCGGTCATCGTCTATCCGACCCTTGGAGACATTCAGCACCGCTTTCCGAATCTTCCGCCGAATTTGCTCGGTAACGACATCGCCTATCCCGCGATGCTCGTCTTTCTGCCGGCGGGTTTTGCGGGTTTCATGGTGGCGGGTCTCTTTGCAGCGTACCGCTCGACGCTCGAAACACATTTGAACTGGGGCACGTCGTATCTCGTGCACGATCTCTACCGGCGCTTCATACGGCCCGATAAATCCGAGAAACACTACGTGCTCGTCGGGCGGATCTTCACGGTCATCCTGATGCTGGTGGCCATCGCACTCACGTTCCAACTCGACAACGCGCAACAAACGTTTCATTTGATTGTCTCGATCGGCGCGGGAACGGGGCTCGTCTATTTGCTGCGCTGGTTCTGGTGGCGCGTCAACGCTTGGACCGAAGTGAGCGCAATGGCGGCATCGTTTGCGGTTTCGCTGACGTTCTTTGCGCTTTCGAAAACCGGCCATACGTTCGACGACAACGTCGTGCTGCTCACGACCGTCGGCATTACGACCGTTGTTTGGCTTGCCGTAACGTTTCTCACGCCGCCGGTGGACGATGCGACGCTCGATGCCTTCTACGACAAGGTCCGGCCCGCGGGAGCGGGTTGGGCCAAAGTCCGCAACCGCACCGGAGCGCCGGCCTCTCCCGACAGCCTTCCCAACTCGCTGCTCTGCTGGGTCTTAGGCCTGGTAGCGATTTACGCCGCCCTTTTCGGCACAGGCGCCTATCTCTACGGACACGTGCTCCAGGGTGCGATCTACACCGTTATCGTGATTGTGGCGGCCGTCTGGCTCGCTCGCTTAACCACCGGCCGCGGCGAGCGTTCTCCACAGCGCTCACAGGGGGGCTGACCCCGCTGTGGATATAACCTCCGAGCGCGACGCTTCTTTACGGACTAGGAGATCGATCTTGAAAAAATTCGGACCCGCGGCTTTGGCCGCGATTGCCCTGTTGGTGCCTGCCTGTTCCTCGAACTCGGGCTCGACGACGACCACAAGCGGAACCACGACGACTGCAAAAACGACAGCCGGCGTGAATTCGCCCGGCCCAAAGACGATCGGCGTCTCGATTCAGGATCTGGAAGCGCAGTTCTACCAGCAGATGGAAGCCGGAATGAAATCGGAAGGCGCCAAGTTCGGTTACAAAGTCACGTTTGTCGACGCCAGCCGCGACAGCGCGCGCCAGCAGTCGCAAGTCGAGGATTTCATCTCGCGCAAGGTTGATGCCATCATCCTGACGCCCTACGATTCGCAAGCGATCGGCAGCGCCATCGTTGAAGCCAATGGTGCTAATATCCCCGTCTTCACGGCCGATATCGCGAACGCCAGCAAACAAGGCGTCGTGGTTTCCCACGTTGCTTCGAACAACGTGCAGGGCGGACAGCAGGCCGGCATGCTGATGTGCAACGCACTCCACGGTTCGGGCAGCGTTGCGATCATCGACGAACCCGAAGTGACGAGCGTGCAGGATCGCGTCAAAGGTTTTCGCACGGCGCTTGCGCAGCATTGTCCGAACGTTAAAGTCGTTGCCGACGTAGACTCCGGCGGCACGCGCACTAAAGCCAACGCGGATATGGGCGACGTGCTGCAACGCTACAAAGATCTCAAAGGCATCTTCGGCATCAACGACGACTCCGCGCTTGGCGCGGTCGCGGCGATTCAAGCGGCCGGCATGAAAGGCATCGCGGTCGTCGGGTACGACGCATCGCCCGAAGCGCGCACAGCGATTGCCGGCGGCTCGATGGTCGGCGACGCGATCCAGCATCCCGACGTTATCGGCGCCAAGACGATCGACGTCATCCACGATTATTTCTCGGGCAAGACGGTTCCGGCGCGCATCGACGTTCCGGTTGGAACCTATACGAAGGCCAACGCGAAATAACCAACGCCGCTAGTCCACTCCTCCAGATGCGCGGCATCGGGAAAACATTTCCCGGTGTTCGCGCGCTCGAAGACGTTTCGCTCGACCTTCAGGCGGGCGAAGTGCACGCGCTGGTCGGCGAAAACGGCGCTGGTAAATCGACGCTCATGAAGATTCTGGCCGGCGCGCAGCGGGCCGACACGGGCGAGATCGCCGTCGACCGCAAGACCGTTGCCATCGACTCGCCGCGCGCAGCCGAAAATCTGGGCATCGGCATGATCTATCAAGAGTTCAATCTGGTCCCCGCGTTTAATGCGGTCGATAACATCGTGCTCGGCAACGAACCTGCCAAAGGTTTGCTGCTCGACGAACGCGCCGCCCGCCAACGCGCCGAAACCGTTTTTGCCGAACTGGGCATTACGCTGCCGCTGACGGTCGAAACGGCGCAGCTTCGCGTCGCGGAGCAGCAGCTGATCGAAATCGCCAAGGTCCTTTCGCGCAACGCGCGCATCATCGTCATGGACGAGCCGTCTGCGGCGCTAACCGATCGCGAGATCGGCAAGCTTTTCGAGGTCATTCGCACGCTCAAGGCGCGCGGAGTAGGAATCATCTACATTTCGCACCGCCTTGAGGAACTGCCGCAGATCGCCGATCGCGTGACCGTGCTGCGCGACGGACGAGTCATCGAAACGCGCGCCGCCAAGGATTTTCCACCCGACGACATCATTCGCGCTATGGTAGGACGGCGCTTGGAGTCCCATTTCCCGGAGTTGCCGCCGGTCGCGCCCGGCGCGCCGGTGGCGCTCGCCGTGCGAGATTTGACGCGCGCGCCGTCCGTTAACGGCGTGTCGTTCGAGGTGCGGCAAGGCGAGATCGTCGGACTGGCCGGCTTGGTCGGAGCCGGGCGTACGGAGATCGTGCGCGCCATTGCAGGCGCCGACATTCCGCAGGAAGGCACCATCGAGGTGCAAGGGCGCGTAATACGCATCCGTTCACCGCGCGACGGCATCGACGCAGGGTTCGCGTTTATCACCGAAGATCGCAAAGCGCAGGGCCTCGTGCTCGGAATGAGCGTGCGTGAAAACGTTACTCTCGCGCATCTGGGACAATTCGTGCAACGCGACCAGCTCATCGACCGGTCGAAAGAGCAGCAAACAACACGCGAGTATATCGGCCAGCTGCAGATTCGTACACCGGGCACCGAGCAGCTGGTTCGCAATCTCTCCGGCGGTAATCAGCAGAAAGTCGTGCTTGCGAAGTGGCTGCTGGGCAACGCGAAAGTTTTCCTTTTCGACGAACCGACCCGCGGCATCGACGTCGGCGCCAAAGCCGAAATTTACGATCTGATGGTAAAGCTCGCAGCCGGCGGCGCGGCAATCGTGATGGTCAGCAGCGAACTTCCCGAAGTGCTCGGCATGGCGCACCGCATCCTCGTGATTCGGGGCGGACGCATCGTGCGTGAATTCGCGCGAGCGGACGCAACGCCCGACGCGGTGATCGCCGCGGCGACGGGAGCGGCAGCATGAAGGCGGAGGCGCGCACGTACTGGTTGAGAGCGGGAGCCGCGATTGCGTTCTTGGTCGTGGTCGCGCTCGTGATTAACTTTGCCGCTCGCGGCACGTTCTTGCAGCCCGATAACGTGGTCCGCGTGCTGCGTCAGATCACCTACAATTTCATTATGGGCGTCGGCGAGACGTTCGTCATTATCACCGCGGGCATCGATCTCTCCATCGGCTCAATGATATCTCTGACCGGCGTCGTCATGGCGCTCTTCGCCAACGCCACGGGGCTGCATGGTTTTCCGTTAATTGCGGCGACGCTGCTCGTTGGCTTGGCGGTTGGCGCGGCCGCCGGATTCGTCAATGCGGTGCCGGTGGTGAAGCTGAATCTGCCGCCCTTTATCACGACGCTGGCAATGATGCAGATTGCACTGGGACTTTCCTATATTCTCTCCGGCGGCCAGCCCGTGCCGCTGCAGATGACCGACTTCCAACATACCGGATACGGCGTCATACCGCATACGAAGATCCCGTATCCCGTCATTTGGATGGTCGTGGTCTTAATCGTCAGTTCGATATTGCTGATGCGCACGCGCTTCGGAAGATACGTTTTCGCCATCGGCGGAAACGAGGAGGCAGCGCGGCTGGCCGGCATCAACGTCGGGCGCATCAAAACGGCTGTCTACGTCATCAGCGGCATGTGTGCCGCCATCGTCGGCTTTCTGTATATGTCGCTGTTTTCGTCGGGTTCGCCGCAAACCGCAACCGGCAACGAGATGCTCAACGCCATCGCCGCGGTCGTGGTCGGCGGCACGAGTTTGATGGGTGGGCGGGGCGCGATCATCGGCACATTTTTCGGCGCGCTGCTAATCGGGTTCTTGGACAACGCGATGAATCTGCTGCAGATTAACTCGTATTTGCAGTGGGTAGTGCTCGGGGTAGTGATCTTGCTCGCAGTCGTGCTCGACGAACTCCGTAAGAGGTACCTCAAACGGGCGTAAAATCTGACAAACCCAATGATGGCATGCCGCTTGAGAAATCGCGCAGCCGTAGGCGCAAGGAACCGCTTTCGGCGTTGGCGCTCGGTGCGCTGGGCATCGTTTTTGGCGATATCGGTACGAGCCCGCTCTACGCCTTTGCGTTGTGTTTCGCGGGCGACTATCCGGCGAAGGTAACGCCGCAAAACATCATAGGGATCTGTTCGCTCATCTTTTGGGCGCTCGCGATCGTCGTCACGGTAAAATACGTGATCTTCATGTTGCGTGCCGATTTCGACGGCGAAGGCGGCACGCTGGCGCTCCTTGCTCAACTCGTGCCGGTTCGGCGCGCGGCCAAACCTCTTGGTCTCTCGGCAATTGCCTTGCTCATGCTCTTCGGTGCGTCGATGCTCTACGGAGACGGCGCGATCACGCCGGCCATCTCGGTCATCTCGGCGGTCGAAGGCTTGAACGTCTGGACGACCGCCGCGCATCCGTACATCGTGCCGATTTCAGTTGTCATTCTGATCGCGCTGTTCTTGATTCAAAGGCGGGGAACGGGCGGCATCGGGTTCTTGTTCGGCCCGATCGTCTTGGTGTGGTTTGTGGTTATCGGCATTCTCGGAGCGGTCGCAATCGTGCACCATCCGCAGATCTTGGCGGCGCTCAATCCGGTCTACAGTTGGGAATTCTTCCTGCGCAACGGCTTGCTGAGTTTCCTGATTTTCGGCGCGGTCGTTCTCTGCGTTACCGGAGTCGAAGCGCTCTATGCCGACCTCGCGCACTTCGGCAGAAAGCCGATCGCGATCGCTTGGGCAATCGTGGTCTTTCCAGCGCTCGTGCTCAATTATTTCGGACAAGGCGCGCTCGTGCTCGCCAACCCGGGCGCGATCGCATCGCCGTTCTTCGCGCTGGTCCCGCGTTGGGGCTTGATCCCCATGGTTATCCTGGCAACGGCCGCCACGATCATCGCATCGCAAGCCCTGATCACCGGCGTCTTCTCACTCACTCAGCAAGCCATTCAACTGGGCTATCTGCCGCGCTTCAGAATCGTGCACACATCGCGCCACTTCGCAGGCCAGATCTACATGCCGACGATCAACGCACTCCTCGGCATCGCTTGCATTCTCATCGTGATCACGTTTCGATCCTCGGCCAATCTCGGCGGCGCGTACGGTCTTGCGGTCACGATTACGATGTTGACAACGACGATCGGATTCGCCGAGCTGGTCCGCAAGAAGTGGAAATGGCCGGCCTGGCAGTGGGTGCCGCTCGTTCTGATCTTCCTTTCCTGGGATGTGCCATTCTTCATCGGCAATGCATCGAAGTTCATCTCCGGCGGTTGGGTCCCGGTCGCAATGGCGCTGCTGCTTTTCACGGTCTTCATCACGTGGAACCGCGGACGCCGCCGATTGATGGAGCGTTTGGACTCGCATACGATGCCGGTCGATCACTTCCTCAAAGAGATCAAGGCGCCGACGCTCGTGGGCGGGACGGCGTTTTTTCTGAGTCCGCAGCCGACCGGCATCCCGTTCGTTCTTCAGCACGGTTGGATCCGCAGCCACATCATCTACGACACGATCGTCCTGCTGACGGTCATGCACTCGGCGCGGCCATTCGTCCATCCGGAAAATCGCATCGAAGTGGAACAGTTAGGTCCGCGCCTGCTGCGCGTCAAGGCCTCTTATGGGTTCATGGATACGCCGAGAATCGACGACATTCTGCGACTCCTGCGAAAGCGGCGACCCGATGTCGATTTCTCGCACCCGACGTACTATTTAGCCAACCCCAAGATCGCCGACGACACGACTGCCCACGGCATGCCGTCGTGGCAACTCAATCTCTTCCGGTGGCTCGCGCGCAATGCGCGCCCGCTGACCGATTCACTCGGCTTACCGCCGAACAGCGTGATCGAATTCGGGGTCGAGGTTAAGCTCTAAAAGTCGGAGTCTTTCAGTCCGACGTTGGTGCGCAGGTCGGTCCAGAACTCTCGTGAGATGATCTGGTCGCCGGCCCAGCGGATTTGCGCGACCGGCAGGTGCGTCGCTTTCGAAAAATAGATGATGGCGCGCGTTTCGCCGGGCTCGCCGGCGCCCGGTGCGATCTTCAACTCGACGAGCGTTGTTTCTTGGCCACCGATCTGCGGGCCGTTGCGCTCCGAGAGAGTGCCTTTCATGGTCGTGTACTTGCCAACCTGATTTTGCAGTATGCCGTCGGGAATCGTGTAGCCGCGCAGCGATGTGGCGCGGCCGTCGTGCAATCCAACGGTCAAATGGATGAACGACAGGATGCCGCCTTGGTGACCGCTGACGGTGTCGCCGCCGGTCCACACCGCGCCGCCGCCGGTGCCCGGTCCCGAAACGATTTGTGTTTTGACAAAGCGCGGCCGCTTGTACATGTAGCGGTACGTGCGGTCCTGCGTTTGATTGCCTTGCACTTCGTGCGCGTTCACGGTGACCGTGTAGTCGTTCACCTTCGCGAAAGTTTCGTCAAAGGCGGTAATTGCGGGGACGGTGGCGGCCGAAGCGGGAGCGATGACGGCGGTCGCGGCCAATACCAGAGCCGAAAGTCTGTAAAGCACCTCTAAGCCTTCTCTTGGGAAGCGCCCGGCCCCGCTTGGCTTTCGTCGGTGAGCAGCGTTCCGTGCTTGCCTTCCACACCAATAAGAACGTCGCACTTCGCGTTGGCTGCGATCTCTTCGATTTCGCGTCCGAGCGGCGCGCCCGTGTAGGTGCCCTCGCGGTAAGAGCCCATAATGATGAGGTCGGCGCGCTCGCGCTTGGCGAGGTCGAGCACGGCTTGCGACGTATGGCGGTGGTGGACGACTTCGGTGCGCAGGTCAACGCCGAATTTTTTTCCGATGACTTCGGCCGAAGCCATAACGTCGAGCGCGAAGCGGTCTTCCTCTTCCATAATGGCATTGGTCGGCAGCGTGAAGGGCACTTCGATCACGTAGAGCGCAAGCAGCTCGGAATGCTGACCGCGCGCGAGGCGGGCCGCAAGCACCATCATGTGCTCCGATCGAATCTCCGACGAAAAAACGACGAGCACGGTTCCGAAGCTGCGTTTGAGCACGCGCTCCGCATCGCTCGCCGCGATGTCGGCCCGGCTCTTGGGCGGATGGAGCATCCAGTACAGCGTCGTGCTGATCGCGATGACGGTTGCCAGGGCGGCAAACGCTCCGGCCAGGGTAACGTGCAGCGTCGTCGCCGGAACGTGCAGGCCGGTCACGCGCGGTACCTGACCATCATCGTCATCCGGTAGACGCCAAGTGCGAACATCGCCGCGCCAAGTACTAACCCTGGAATTGCCTCGAACCGCGCCCCGGCAATGCGCGCAACTTGCACAAAAATCGCCGCGCCCAGAACGATGAAGAGCAGCCCATTGAAGGCTTTGAAGCCGACGTAGGCTTTCGATTGGCGAAAACTCATGAGGTCTTCATCGTGAAGTTCGGATCGCGCGCTTTGAGCTTGTCGACCAGTTCGTCCATCAATTCAAGTTCGCCGGCGTTTTTGAGAATCTGCACTTGATCCCGGCTCCAGTTGCGCGGCACCGATCCGAAGAGCGGCAGTTTTTTGCGCAGCCGGTAGATCACATACACCGCGATACCAAAGATGAGCCAAGACGGGCCGGCAATGCGCCCTATATGATGGGTGAGCAGCACGAAGACGAGAATCGCGAGGATCCCGAAAAAGCCGATGAGGCCGACGATGGGAAAATAGATCTGCTCGCCCCGGAAACGCAGCTTGAGGTTGAACGGGATCATGAACTTGCGCGGGGTGAGCGGGTCTTTCATCCGCAGCGCGATCAGCGCGATAAAGACCAGCGTGTAACTTGCGGCCGCGCCGAAGGCGTACAGATCGCCCAAAAACTCATAGCCGAAATCGCCCTGCAGAGCTGCAAAAACCAACTCGATTGCGGCCAGCGTGCAGAAGACGGCGATCGAAATGACGGGTGTTTTGAACTTGCGATGCACCCGCTTGAAGATGCTGGGCAGCAAGTTGAACTGGCTCATCGAATACGCGATGCGTGAGCTGCCGAAGACGCCGGAGTTGCTCGAGATCAAAAGCAGCGTCGCTCCGAAGACCGGCACGTAGAACGCTGCGAGCAAACCGAAGTACGGAATGTTGGAAGCCATCACCGCGACAGCCTTGTCTTGATTGTGCGTCGTTCCCAAGTAATGCCAGAACTGTTGCGCGTGGCCGGCCGCGTCGTGCGGAGTGGGGAACCATGGCTGCATGCCCAGCGCCAAGTTTGAGTAGGCGAGAGCAAAGATCAGGATCGTCAGGATCAGCGATATGGACGTGCGCGGAATGATCTGGGCCGGGCGGCTGGTTTCTTCGGCGGCGTGCGAGATGGATTCGAGCCCGACGAAAGAGATGATCGCAAGCGAAATGCCGTTCATCAGCTGAAACGTGCTCGGCCAGCCCGTCTGCATGCTGTGGATCAGAATTTCGGGATGAAATGTAAACAGAAAACCGAGCACGAGAATCAGCGTTTCGCTGAAAACGTCAATCGCGCTCACGAAACCGTTGAACGCGGTGCTCTCGCGCACGCCGATGACGTTCAGCACCGCCAGCCCTGCGATCAGGGCCAAAATTACCCAGAAGTGCACCATCGGATGCACGCCTGCGTCCAGAAAATGCAGCGGCGGCAAATGACTCAAATAGCCGATGCAGCCCCACGCAAAGAGCGTGATATCGATCGTAAAGTCGAGCAGCACCGCCCAGCCTGCGATAAATCCCAGAAAATCGCCGAGCCCTCGCATCACAAAATACTGGCCTCCGCCTGCCACCGGATAGGCCGCCGCGAGCTCGGTGTAAGCCAGACCGACGCAAACATAAACGAGTCCGGCAAATAGGAACGCGATGTTGGTGGCGCCGCCCGCCACACCGATGACCAGGCCTAGGGCTACGAAGATGTCCGCGCCGACGTCGGCATAACCCCACGAGTAAGAACCCCAGGGCGTTACCGAGCGGCGCAGCTCTTGCTGCCCGCCGGCTGCGACGTCAGAAGACATTGCGGTGCAGCGTCAGGCGGGCGCCGTCGAGTGCGACGACGTCGAAACGAAACTGCGCGCCCGGCGCGACAATTTGCATGTAGTCGGCGGCGATGCGCCGCAGGGTCGCGCGTTTGCGCGGCCCGACCGCCGAAAGCGCGCTCCCGAACGTGCGCGTGTCGCGGCGCTTCACCTCGACGAACACGATCGTCGCGCCGTCACGACAGACGAGGTCGATCTCACCACCGGGCACGCGCACGTTCCGGCGCACGACGCTGTATCCGCAAGATTCCAAAAACGCGGCCGCGCGGCTCTCTCCTTCGCGGCCTTTCGCGTTTCGTTCAAGCGCCAAATGCCGTTTCTGCTTCCGTGACCGTGAAACCAAAGACAAGCTGAGCCTCGCGCACGCGCCACCAGCCCGAACGGTGATGCACGCATGGCCCGTGTTCCTTGAGCGCGCGCAAATGTTCCGGCGTCGAGTAGCCCTTGTGATCGGCAAAGCCGTAACGCGGCTCGAGTTCGTGCAGCTCGCGCAGTAGGGCGTCGCGATGAACTTTGGCGACAATCGATGCGGCCGCGACGATGGCGCTGCGCGCGTCACCCTTGATCAGCGGCTCCTGCGGCCCGGCGAACGATTTGATGCGCACCGCGTCGGTGATCAGATACTCGGGAAGGACCGGCAGCGCCGCCAGCGCGCGCTCCATCGCCAGCACGCTCGCCCAATAGATGTTTAGCCGATCGATCTCTGCGACGCTGGCGCTGCCGATGCTCCACGCCGAGCAGCGCTCTTTGATCGTCTCGGCGAGGTCCTCGCGCAATTCCTGTTTGACTTGCTTGGAATCGTTGAGTCCGTGCAGCATCAGCGGTTCCGACGCGACCACGCACGCGGCGATAACCGGGCCTGCCAGCGGTCCACGGCCGACTTCGTCGATGCCGCCGACGTACAGGAAGCCTTGCGCGCGCGCGGCCCTTTCAAAAAAATGAATGCGGTGTAAGCGCCGCCGCTCGCGTTCGTAGGCGTTCTTGGCTTTACGGTGTTTCGACGTCACGCGTGGCGCTCTCCAGAGTTATCCTGCCGAACTTGCCGTCGTTGAAGTCTTTCACGTACGACCGCGCGGCGTTATGGTAATCGCTCTCTCCGCCGCGCCGCACGAATCCTCGCGCTAGCGCGAACGCCGGGAGGTCGGGCACCTTCGTCCGGCCGCCGCTCTTTTCCGTCAGCCAGCGGTGAAAACGATCTGCCACATCCTCGGGGTCGTAATGATCGCGCGGCACCGCGCCCACCAAAGCGAGTTTCCACTGGGCATCCGCGGAGGCGATGCGGGGGACCAGGATGCCGGGCGTATCCATCACTTCGAGCTCGGTGCCGACTTTGAACCATTGCAGCTGGCGCGTCACCCCGGCCCGGTCCTCGGTGCGGGCGACCGAGCGGCCGGCCAGCCCGTTGATGATCGAAGACTTTCCGGAGTTGGGAACTCCGACAACCATCGCACGCGCAGGACGGTGCCCGCCGCCCACGAGGGCGCGCAGGCGGCGTTTGACTTCGACGAACGCGCCCTGCGTTCGCGCATTGACGCTGATGCTTTGCGGCCCGAGCACTTGGAGCCAGCGCACCGTCTCGGAACGCTCGGCCAAGTCGTCGCGGCTGAGGATCTTCAGCCGGCGTTTGTTGGCCGCGACCTCGTCGAGCATCGGGTTGAATCCGCTCTCCGGCACGCGCGCATCGGCGACCTCAATAACCACGTCCACGAGTTTGATATAGTCGGCCATCTTGCGCATCGCGGCGACCATGTGGCCGGGATACCACTGGATGACTTGCTCGAAGCCGGCGTCTTTCATGCGATCAAAACGTGCCGAGCGCGGCCGGCGGCCAAATGCCGGCGACGGCTTTGCCTAGCACTTGATCTTGTGCGACGAAACCCCAATACCGCGAGTCGTTGCTGTCGACGCGGTTGTCCCCCAAGACGTAGAGCGAGCCTGCGGGGACGGCGACCTCGGGAAAGCTCCGGCTGTCGGCAAACCGGACGTAGGGTTCGGATAGTGCGGATCCGTTGACGATCACTCTGCCGCGATCGATCGCGACCTTGTCGCCGGCCAAACCGATGATGCGTTTGATGAAGACTTCGGGCGCCGGCGATTCGTGACGGAACGCGATGATGTCGCCGCGCTGCGGCGCGTGCAGGCGATATGAGATGGTGTTAATGAGAACGAATTCGCCGCTGGCGATCCGCGGTGCCATCGAAAGCCCGGAAACTTCGGGCGTTCGGATGAAAAAAGCCATCGCGAGCGCGGCCAATGCGGCGAGTTGCAGCGTCGTCCGTGCGACGGACCGCCAATGCAGTTGCCCTTGCACGGATCGACTTCTTCGCCGCTGGGGCGGCGAATCCTAACTACAGTATGTGCGCGTGGCTGAAAGGCCAGAAGATCAGAAATGCCCGGCCGGTGAAATATGCGGGCTTGCCCAGCTCCGGTCCGCTTTCGAATGTGCCCGCGAACTGCGCGAAACCCCAGACGTGTGAATCTTCGGAATCATTGCGGTTATCGCCCATCATGAAATAGCAATCTTTGGGAATGCGATCGGGCGCGGTCCAGTATTGCCGCGGCGGCACGTTGGCGTTATGCGGGTCGAGCCTGTCATAACTCTTCGGGTCGCCGAGCTGGGTCACGTAGATGCCGTAGTTCCGGATCTGCAGATTATAGGCGGGTCGCTGTGCGATGTAGGGCTCGACGAGCGCCTTGCCGTTGAGGTAGACGATGCCATCTTTGATGGCGAGCCGGTCGCCCGGTCTTCCGATCACCCGCTTGATGAAGTCGTCGGTCGTGGGAATGGGTGGTGGAAAGACGACGATGTCGCCTTCGCTTGGATGCACGAAACGGTATTGAAACTTGTTGACTAGCAGCACGTCGCCGATTTGCAGCGTCGGCACCATCGAAGCCGACGGTATGTAATAGGTGCGTGCCACGAATGTGATCAAGAGGAACGCCGCTAAGCCGGCCACTATGAACGGGTCGAGATACTCGCGCGCGAAAACGGCCGACTTGCCGCGCGAGCCCGCGGCGACGGGGCGCAGACTCAGAATAATTCGCGCAACCAGAAAAATTGCGACCAGGATAAGCAGTTGGACCGGAGTCACCGCGATCAATCCCGGCTGCTAGTGCAGGACTCGCAGCCGGTTAAGCGGCCACAAGAGCAAGAAAGCGCGGCCCGTGAATTGCGCTTTGGCGTGTGTTTGCGCGAGCGGCCCGGCGGCAAATGTACCGCGAAGTTGCGCGAAACCCCAGATATGCGAATCGTCTGAATCGTTACGGTTGTCTCCCATCACGAAATAGTAGCCGGCCGGAACGCGGTCGGAAGCTTGCCAGAACGAGCGCGGCGGAACATCGGCTTGGGCTGGGTTGAGCCGCTGCGGACCGTTGCCGGTGTCGACCGTGATTCCATACCCTGCAACCCGCAGCTGGTACGATGGCGCTTCCGAAATATACGGTTCGGCGAGTGGTTTGCCGTTCACGTAGACGACGCCGCCGCTAACGCGCAGCGTGTCACCGGGCACGGCGACGACTCGTTTGATAAAATCGGTTGGCGAGGCTATCGGCGGTTTGAAGACGACGATGTCTCCCCGCGCCGGCCCGTGCACGCGGTATTCGAATTCGTTCACAAGCAGTACGTCGTTTTGCCGAAGCGTCGGAACCATGGAGTCAGACGGAATGTAAAACGTCCGGATGACGAACGTGATCAAAAAGAGCGACGCCAGGCCGGCGACGATAAACGCGTCGATGTATTCGCGAACCGCGATCTTGGCGCTGTCGGTTTTGAAACTGAGCGCAACGCGCGCGACGGCAAAAACGCAAATCAGCCCCAACAGCTGGAGCGGGGAGAGGGCCAGATTAGCGGGCAGCTTTCTTCTCTTTGATGCGCGCGGCTTTGCCGACTTTTTCGGTGAGGTAGTAGAGGCGGCTGCGGCGGACCGCACCGCGCTTGCTGACCTCTATCCGCTCGACGCGGGGACTGTGCAGCAAGAACGACTTTTCAACGCCGACGCCGTGTGCGACGCGGCGGACGGTGATCGACTCTTGTGCGCCGCCGCCCTTGCGAACCGTCACGACTCCTTCGAACATCTGCGTGCGCTCTTTGCCGCCTTCGATGACCTTCGAATAGACTTTCACGGTGTCGCCGGGCCGAAAATCCGGCACGTTTTCTTTACGCTGCTCTTGATTGAGGAGATCGATGACGTTCATGGCTTGGGGATTTTATCACGGGCGCTCGTCGTTCCGCAATGACGGGCCGTCGAGGTCGGGACGCTTGGCCCGCGTCCGCTCCCTGGATGCCTCACGCCGCCAGCGCGCGATGGCGGCATGATTGCCGGAGAGGAGCACCTCGGGGACGTGGACGCCCCTGAAGACCGGCGGACGAGTGTAGCTCGGGTAGTCCAGGCCGCCCGCGCCAAAGGACTCGCTCTCGAGGGAGGCGGCCGTCAGCGTGCCGTCCAGCAGCCGGACGGTCGCATCAATCATCGCCAGCGCGGGCAGCTCGCCTCCAGTGACCACGAAGTCACCCAGCGAGTATTCTTCTATCGGATAGAGCGCCCCAAGCCGGTCGTCGATTCCCTCATAGTGACCGCAGAGAAAGACCACCCGGTCTTGCGCGGCAAAGCGCTGCGCTTGTGCTTGCGTGAACGGCTTGCCGCCCGGAGCCGGGACGGCCAGGATGCGGTGTTCGCCGGGCGGAGCGGCGGCAGCGATCGAATCGAGAATGCGCGCAAGCGGTTCGAGGCGCATGACCATGCCCGGTCCGCCGCCGTAGGGCTCGTCATCGGCGCGCTCGTTGCTCTGCAGTGCGTCGAGCACATGATGGTAACGAATATCGACGACGCCCGCTTCCACGGCGCGACCGACGATCGATAGGCCGACGAAGGGAGCGAAGACCTCCGGGAAGAGCGTCAGCACGTCGATCGTGAACATAGGCCGAGTGTTCAACCTCGAACGCTTCCTCGCTCCTTGGCGTCGAAAACCGCTAACGCCCTACGAGCTGGCCTTGCGCGATCTGGCGCGCGGACAGTACGCGCAAGCGTTGCAGCGTCTGGATGCCCTATTAGAAGATGAAACGCTAGCGCCGAAAGACCGGGCCGCTCGCCTGAACAAGCGCGGCGTCGCGCTGGTGAGTTTGCACCGGCGCGACGAAGCGCGTCTTGCGTTCGAGGATGCGCTGGCAGCCGTGCCTGGGTTTGCACCGGCGCTTGTGAACATCGGTAACTTATATTTGGAATCGGGGGAACTCGAACCGGCGGTGGCTCGATACCAGGATGCGATCGCCGCCGACGATCGTTACGGGCCCGCGCACCACAACCTGGCCGTAGCCTATAAGCGCCTGGGCCGCACGGCGGATTCCGTCCGCGAATTGCGCCGCGCCGGAAAGCTCACGTAGGCCTGCGGCCAGCTATTTCACTAAATCCGTATTGGTGATCTCTTCTAAGTATTCGAAGAGCTGCGGAAGCGTGATCTTCTCGAGCGCGGTCCGGTGCACGTCGCCGTCGCCCTCTTCACCCTCATCGCGCAAATAACAGCGGGATTCTACGCCGCCGTCGCTTTCGCTGATGAACGAAACCGCGAAGCCCTTGCCTGGCATCTCGTCATAGATGCGCATCGTCGCGGGGTTCAGGATTTCGATCGAGTGCGTTGCGTTATGCGCGTCAAAAATCGTAATCGTCAAATAATCACGATTCACGATCTCGATGGAGCCGACGACGAAGACGTTCTTGGCAGAGAAAAACTCGTGCCCCCGCTTGTTGCGGCTGGAGACTTCGTAGAAGACCCGGTGCGCGACAAACTTATTGAGAATCTTGCGCAACGTCGAAAGGGAGGCGAGAGTCTCCGTCCGGTTGCCCCGCGTATAGATGATCTTCACGGGACGCGCAACCTTGCACAGGGTCGCGGGGCAACCCTCTCAAAAGTGCGGGAGTGCTCTCCATACCCGACATGGCGATCCTCGGTGTGCTCGCGCTGCTTGTTTTCGGCGAGAAGAAGCTGCCCGGCGTCATGCGTCAAGCCGGAAAAATGATGCGCGACGTGCAGAACACCTCGCAATCGTTCTTGCGGGAAATGGATCGCGCCGCGGATGTAAGCGAACCCGCTCCGCCTATCGACGCACCCCCGGCTGCCGAACTGCCGTTTGAGCCGGCCTTGCCGATCGAGCCCGAGGCCGGTCGAGCCGAAAAAGACGCCGGGACCTAGACGTTAAAGTTGCGGCGGATCTCGCCGATGCGTTCCTGCAGCAGCTGCTTGGCCTGCGATTGCAGGCGGCCTTTTTGATCTTCGGGCAGACGCTGAAATACCAGATAGCCGGCAGCCGCGGCCAAACCCCCCAGCACGCCGACGAGCAAAGCTTTGCCGGCTTCGTTCGATGTGTCGTTGCCGGGGCGATCGTCGGCGGGCCATTGCTGCTCCGCCGGCGGCGTGCGATAAGTCTCTGTCATGAAATTCTCCTAATGAAGCATTCGCGGCGGAAGCCTGTCTCTCACTCTTACCCGAGAAGTTAGGCTTCTGTTTCCTCGTGGCACGTGACGTGGCGCGGATACTGCGCGGCGATTTGGACGATCGCCAGCCGGGCCGTCTCTACGATGGCCTGCACGCGCTCGTCCTCCCGGCAGCTGCTCGGCCAGCGAAGCGAAAGCGTTCCCGAACTTTGGGTCGCGTCGAGGGGCACCTTGACGTGCTGCTCTAAGCCCAGGCGCGCGGCTTGCAAGATCCCCGAAACGGCGGCGCAGACGAGCGAAAATTCATCCGAACTGGTTTCGGGCAGTTCGACGTGACCTTCGGCAAAAACAGAAGACAGCCGGTGACGGCTGTCCTTGCGAAACGTGACGTTCATCACCGTGGAGCCCTTAAGGCAGCTCGATCTTCGTGATCTGAATCTCGGCAAAAGGCTGGCGGTGGCCGTTGAGCGTGCGGACGCGCTTTTTGGACTTGTATCTGAAGACCAGAATCTTGCGGTCTTTATCCTGACGAAGCACTTTGCCGGTGACCGAAGCGCCCTTCACGAGCGGCGACCCAAGCGTGATTTTTTCGCCGCCCTTGCTTGCCAGCACGATACGATCGAAGGTCACGTTCTTGCCGACTTCGCTTTCGAGCAGATCGCAGCGGATGACGTCGCCCTCGGCGACCTTATACTGCTTGCCGCCCGTCTCGATAATCGCGTACATAACTTTGGAACATTAGCATCCGCCCCGAGCCCTGTCAACGCGCGGACGCCGTCTCGGGCCGGCCGCCGCTTGACGGCCCACGTAACCGGTGTTATATTTGACAGAGAAGTCTGTAAAACAGATTTATCTAGAACGGAGACTGCTATGGAATCCCTCAGCCCGGCCCAGGTCCGGGACCACATCGAAATGGTCGACCGCATCCTGACCCGCTCGGAGCGTTCGCTGCGCGTCGGAGGCGAGTTCTTTCTGGTTTGGGGCCTCGTTGGGACAATCGTAACGCTGGCCTTCCAGCTTATCATCGATGGGCATATTCCGAGCCGGGCGCTGTGGGCGCTGCCATTGTTTTTTGCCGCTGCGATCGCGTTCAGCATGCTGCGCGGGCGCCAGCTTGGCAAAAGCTCCGAGGGCTTGCCACTCATTCAACGCGAGTTTTTCGCCGTGCTGTGGATCTCGCTCGGCGTAGCCTTCTTTGCCGACGCTTTCGGGTACCGCATCTTTTCAACGTGGGCCAGTTCCGCAGTGTGGAATATCGCCGCGGCGATCGTGCTGCTCTTTATCGCCGTGCACGGCAACCGTCGTGCGCTCGTTTGCGGCATCATCGTACTCGTCTCGGTGGCCGTTGCGAACTTTCTGCCCGCGATTACCGGCTACGTGCTGGCGGGGGGACTGCTCTTCGGATACGCCGGCTTCGGCCTCGTCAGTTTGACGTCGCGCGATTGATGTGAACGATCTCTTGCTTTCGAGGATTCGCTTGGGCGTGATCGCGGAGCTGCTTAACGTGGAGTGGGTTGCGTTCAGCGATCTCCAGCAGGCGACACAAACGACCAACGGCAACTTGGGCGCGCACTTGGGCAAACTCGCCGATGCGGGCTACGTTGCCGAAGAAAAAGTATTTGTCGCGCGCCGCCCTCAGACGCGTTACCGGTTGACGAAGACGGGCCGCGCCGCATTTGTAGAGCACGTTCGCGACATGCAGCGTATACTCGAGAAAGAGAGCGTATCGTGACGTCGCCATGGTGGTATCGGGGCCGTACGTGGGTCTTCGCGCTGATTTTCTTTGCCGGATTCTTCATTGGCGGATTTGCGTCGGGCATATTGCACCACGCCTACATTCCGGCGTATCGCGAATTGGGTCGCTCCTTCGGCCCCAACGGCCCGGTGTGGGCGCTCGCGGCTGCGGCGGCCTGCGCCACGCTATGCTTCGCCCTGCGCGTGTGGGGCTCGAGCTACTTGCGCGCGGGAATCGTTTGGAATCCGCAAGCGCGCACGGATTCGCTGCTCGTGGCCGGACCATTTCGTTACGTTCGCAATCCGCTTTATTTAGGAAACACTTTTTTGGCAATCGGGGTCGGACTGATGGCGCCCGTGGCCGGGTTTCCGATCATCGTCATCGGAAACGTGCTGTTCGTGCTTGCGCTCGCAAAGCATGAAGAGGTTATGCTCGAGGCCGGTTACGGCGAGCGCTTCCGCGCATACGCGGCGCAGGTGCCGTCATTCGTGCCGCGCCTGTTTCCGGTCGCGGCGCAAGGCGACGTCCACCCATCGCTCGTCGACGGTTTGCTTTCGGAAGTTTTTGTCGCCGCCCTGATCGTGGGCATTATTCTCGCTCTTATCGACCGGCAGCACGGGGGGATCGATTTCTTCGTCCTCTACGCCGCCGGCATTATCGCGCAGCGGCTCATCGCTCGCGCCCAGCTGCAGGCGAGATCTTCGCCCTAAGGCAAATAGCGAAGCGCGATGCGCGCATCTCGAGTAGGAGTGATCGTGTGGAGCGCCGTCTTTGCTGTGACGGCGCTTCGTGCGATCTTTGATGCTACGCTTCCACTGACCGGCGACGAAGCGTACTACTGGGAATGGAGCCGCCGGCTCGCGGCCGGATATGTCGACCATCCGCCGGCGGTGGCATTTGCGATCGCGGCGTTTGCGTGGCTCGGGCAGACTCCCTTTGCGGTGCGGTTGCCATTCGTACTCTGCGGTTTGGGCACGGCGATTTTTGCTTCGGGCGCTGCGAATGTCTTGACCGGGGATCGCTTGGCCGGATGGATCGCGGCGCTCGCGGTGTCGCTCGCTCCGATGATGATCGTCGCTTTTGGCATGGTCAGTCCCGACGGTCCCTTCGCATTGTTTTGGGCACTCAGTCTGTATTGCGCGGCGCGCGCGTTCCGCGGCCGTTCGTGGCAGTGGTTCGCGCTGCTCGGGGTTGCTCTCGGTTTGGCGTTGCTCTCGCGCTTCTTTGCAATCGCGCTGGTCTGCGGCATTATCGCGGCGGGTTGCGCGAAGCCGTACCGGAGCATGCTAGGGCGCATCGCATTCTCCGCGCTCGTCGCGTGCGCGGTCTGGTCGCCGTTTCTTTTTTGGAACGCATCACACCATTGGATATCGTTTGCTTTTGCGCTCGTTCAGCGGCACGAAGCGCAATACTCGTTCGGCCGTCCGTTTCTCATTTACGTTTTGGGCGCGATCGGCTTTTCGCCCGGGCTTTGGATAGCCGCCACGCTGGTTGCATTGCGGCCGAAGGAACCGCTGATACTGTGGACGGCTCTGCCGTTGTGCGTCGTGTTCCTGTTGCTGGCGCTGCGAGAATCCGTCGAAGTGTACTGGTTCATCGGGCCCTTCATATCGCTGGCGATTGGTCTGGGCGGAGTCTTCGCGGAATGGGATGCGCAACGTCAGCTGCGCCGCGGTTTGTGGATCTTCGCACCGGCGGTCGTGCTAACGGCGCTCGTCTTTTTCGCGGGAATCGCACCGAACGCCGTCTATGCGGGTGTCCGGCACGCCGGCCTTCGTCTACACTATGGCGGACCATTTGAAATGTTCACCTATCCGCCGCTGGCAAAAGATGTGCGCGCCCTGACGCTGGCACGCAAAGCCGACGTCATGACCGACGGATACGGATTTTCCTCGTTAATGGATTTTTACGGGGGCCTTCCTCCGGTTCTCATCGGTTACGACGCGCAAGGTCAAGAAGCTCGCCACTGGTATACCGACGGCGCCCATCCCCATCTGCTGCTCTTCCTCGACAAGGTGCCGCTCGCAACACGCGCAGACTTCACCGCACAGATGCTGCTCGCATGCACGCGCGTTATACCTGGACCAGTGCTGACCTATCCGCTCGCCGGCGACGATCGCAGCGTTCCGCCGCGACGGTATTTCACGACGTGGTGCAGCCCGAAACCCAACACGATCGCGACGCTGCGTTGGCCGGATAGACGTTAGGGGTGCAGTGTTAATGTAGCGCGCGCTGCCGCGCGAACGGCCGCGCCGGTAAACGGCAACGGGACTAGGCGCGCAGCGATCCACGCCGGGCTTTGATCGGTGTAGTGACCCGACCCGGGTTGACCGGACTCGCCGCTGGGAACCGACATTCCGCCCGCGTCCCAATTGCCCACGTCCCACACCGCGCGAAAACTTTGCGACGCTGTCGCCGTCTGCACGTGAACCCCGTAACGATCGCCGTCGCCCGGCAGCGTCGCGCCGTTCAAAAACGAAAAGCCGAGCGAGTTGAGCGGATGGTGCACGGTGACTTTCCCGTATTCGCTCCATGGTGCCAGCAAATGCGTTCCGCCGGCTTCGACGGCTTGCCGGAATGACTTTACGAGCAGGCTATCGAGGTTCGGGCCTTGGCGCAGTAATCGCATGAGCAGCATAAAATCCGAACCGTCGGCGCTGGCCTGGTAATCTTCGTATCGATCGGGCACGAGCGCGCGCGCCAGAGCCGCCACTGCAATTCGCCGCGTCTCCCAAACGATCGCGGCGCCCCGCGAGTCCGGATCGAAGCGTCCGTTCCAATTCGTGAGCGACGCGATGTACGGTGAGAGTGCGCGGTCGTTAATCAGACCTTTACGGCGCAGCGCACCCAGCGTTGCGCGCGCCAGGTCGCGTTCGGGCGCCGAGAGCGTATCGGTTTGAAAGGCCGCCATGTCGGCGACACCGAGACGTTCCTTCGAATGGAGCAGCGATATTATGCGCGCGGCGCGATAGGGCGGCGCAAAGCTCGGGCTCAGTCTGTACGGATAGCCTTCGCCGTACGTCCGGTTGTTCGCCGTAAATAGGATCGCATCGCGCGAAGGCGCGACGTGCGGCACCGCTTGAAAGCCGATGTACGGGTAGTGCGGGTCGGCGGCCGCGTGTACTCGTAACCCCCAGGACGGGTCGTTAGGAATGAGACCGGCAACGTGGTATGCGGCCGCGCCCGTGCGGTCGGCGATAACGAAGTTTTGTGGAGGTCCGGGATAACTCTGCAGCGCGGCGAGAGCTTCGTTTACCGAACGCGCGCGATCCAATCGGGCAAAGGCAATGACGGGCGAGCGCGGCAGCGTCGCGGCGTTCCAATCAACGGAGTACGCGGCCGCGCCGTCTGATTGCGCGACGAAGCCGTGCGCCGTTTGTTTATATCCTAATCGCGCGTCCCGTCCGAAGCGGACGTGAAAGGTTTCCCAGCGCGTCCGTGCGTCCTTGAGGGTCGTGCGATAGACGACTTCGGTGACGACGGTGGCGTTGGTCGCGCCCCACGCAACCTCGGCATTATGTCCCAGAATCACGCCGGGCGTTCCGGGCAGCGTTCCGCCCGCAACATGCAGACGCGGCGAATGCAGATCGACCAAGTACCAGACGCCCGGAATCCCCAAGCGCAAGTGAGGATCGTTCGCGAGCAGCGCCCGGCCGGTGGCAGAATGGTTAGCGCCGACGGCCCACTCATTGCTGCCCACGGGTGCGCGTTCTATCGAAGCGGCGCGCTGCAGCGCGCTATCGATGCGCAACGACGGCAACGCCGGCACCGGCGCCGGGCGCGTGGGCGCAAGCGGCGCATCGTAGGCCGGGTCGGTGATCGTGTAGAGATCGATCATGCGCAACCGCGTTGCTAGATGATTGGCCACGCCGTCGCGCCGGATCACGTCGTCCCACGTGTCGATCAGGTCGAGTACCGTGGCCATTCCCGCCGCGAGCGAATCCTGCGGCTTCCACGGTTCGGGCCGGTAGAGCAGAAGACGGAATTCCACCGGTAGCGGCTGTTGCTGCATCGCGGCGTTGACGCCGTCAGAAAAAGACTGAAGCATCGCGCGATCTCTCGGGCCGAGCGAGAGCCATTGCCGTGACACGATGCCGCGGATGTCCACGATGCGCGCATTCTTATCGGTGGGCAAGGCCGGGGAGCCGATGACTTCGGCCAGCCGTCCATAAACAAAGCGCCGAATGAAATCCATTTGAAAGAGACGGTCCGAGCCTTCGGCAAAGCCTTGCGCGAAAAAAAGATCGGTTTCGTTTTGCGCAAGAATGTGCGGGATGCCGCGATCGTCGCGAACGATCTGCACCGGCGCGCGCAGACCCGCAACGCGCAGCGATCCGGAGGTTTGTGCCGTGGCGTGCATGCCGGCGAAGGCATTTATCGCGTACGCGGCGATCGCGATCAAGAGAATCGCAACGGCCAGCCCAACAAAGCGTAGGGCCGAGCGCACGCGTCCGCGCCTAGAGCGTGACGTAGATATCGTCGCCGTCGACCCGGACGGCGTACTTCGGCAACGGCATTACCGCGGGCAGCGTTAACGCCTCGCCGGTTCGAACATCGAAAGTCGCGCCATGCCGGGGGCACATGATCCGCGCGCCCTCAAGTTCGCCTTGGTCGAGCGCGCCGCCGTCGTGCGTGCAGATATCTTCGACGGCATAGATCTCGCCGCCGACGTTGCAGATCAACACTTCGGTGCCGTCCGCGACGACGCGGTGCGCCTCGCCCTGCCCGATTTCGCTTTTCTTGGCAACGAGCTGTTCGGCCATGGAATCGTTAGTCGCGGCCGTTCTTGCGGTAGTGAATGATGAAAGCGTTGCCCTCGGAGTCTTCGGCGAAGGCCATCTTGCAAACCGGTGTATCTTCGGTTTCCGTCTCAATTTTTACGCCGGCTTTCCGGTAGCCGTCCACTGCCGCTTCAAAGTTGTCGACGGCAAACATCACGCCGTTCCCCGCCGTCCACGACCCATCGCTCATCTTCCATATGCTAAACGTGGTGTTGTCGGGCATCACGAACTCGGCGCCCTGGCCGCCGAATTCGCCCGCTAGCGGTAAACCCATAACGTCGCGGTAAAATTTCGTGGCGCGTTCGACGTCCTTTACCAAGTACGCGGTGGTATCGATTCCTACGATTGCCATGATCTGCAGCTCCTTTAAAGCGCGAACCGTGCCGTTCGTCCCCGACCTTGGGGCGTCCTTATCAGCCCCGATTAAAATGAAACCGGAGCCGCTCTTTCGAGCGGCCCCGGTGACACGAGGCTTGATACCCTACTCCAGTGTATCATTTTCGACGCCTGGAGTTAGCCGACTGACCCTTCCATCTCCATTTTGACGAGGCGGTTCAGTTCGATGGCGTATTCCATCGGCAATTCCTTGACGAAGAAGTCGAAGAAACCGTTGACGATCATCGCGGTCGCGTCGGCTTCGTTCAAGCCGCGGCTCATCGCGTAGAAGAGCTGCTCTTCGCCGATTTTGCTGACGCTGGCTTCATGTTCGACGGTCGAACGCTGCTCGTGAATTTTCATGGTGGGCTTGGTGTCGCTGGCCGATTCTTCGTCCATGATGAGCGCATCGCACTTGACGCGCGTTTTCGCACCGACCGCGCCGGGGAAAATCTCGACCAGTCCGCGGTACGTCGTCTTTCCGCCGTGCGCGCTGACCGATTTGTTGGTGACCATCGACGTCGTGTTGGGCGCGGCGTGGATGACTTTTGCACCGGCGTCTTGGTGCTGGCCTTCGCCGGCAAAAGCCATCGAGAGCACTTCGCCACGTGCGCCTTCGCCCATCAGGTAGATGGCCGGATACTTCATGGTCAAACGCGATCCGATGTTGCCGTCAACCCATTCGACCGTCGCGTTCTTGTGCGCGTACGCGCGCTTCGTGACGAGATTGAAAATGTTGCGGTACCAATTTTGGATCGTCGTGTAGCGGATCGACGAACCCTCGAGCGCGATGAGCTCGACGACCGCGCTGTGCAGCGAACTGGTCGAAAATTTTGGCGCCGTGCATCCCTCAATGTAGTGCAGTTTGGAGCCCTTGTCGGCGATGATCAACGTGCGCTCGAACTGGCCCATGTTTTCCGCATTGATGCGGAAGTAGGCTTGGAGCGGCTGCTTGACCTCGACGCCCGGTGGAACGTAGATGAACGATCCGCCCGACCAGACGGCCGAGTTGAGCGCGGCAAACTTGTTGTCGGCGACCGGAATGATCGTCGCCAAGTATTTTTGCACGATTTCGGGATGCTCTTTGACGGCAGTGTCCATGTCGCAGAAGAGCACGCCGAGCTCTTCGAGTTCTTTGTTCACGTTGTGATAGACGACTTCAGATTCGTACTGCGCAGAGACGCCGGCCAAAAACTTGCGTTCGGCTTCAGGAATGCCCAGGCGGTCGAATGTTTTTTTGATGTCGTCGGGCACGTCGTCCCACGAGCGCTCCGTGCGATCGGTGGACTTCACGAAATAGTGAATGTTGGCGAAGTCGATCTCGGAGAGCAGCTTGCTGTCGCCCCACGTGGGCATCGGCTTGCTCAGGAAGACGTCCAGCGCTTTGAGCCGGAACTCGCGCATCCACGCGGGTTCGCCCTTCATTTCGCTGATGCGCTCGACGATCTCGCGGGTGAGGCCTTTCCCGGACTTAAAGACGTACTTGTCCTCGGAATCGTGGAAACCGTGACGGTATTCCTCGATGAGGGGCTGGGCAGGCTTCAGTTGGGTGGCCATGTCCTATAAAGGTATGCTAGCGCTCAGCGATAGTCAAGATAATGAAGGTCTATCTTCACTATCTTTACAACGGTCTGCTGACGCTCGGAGTTGCGGGCAGGGCAGCCGACCGGCCGCTCCATTATGTCTCTGTCTGCCGTTCGTCTCCGGACGGCCGGATTTCCGCCAAAAACCTCAAGCGCGAGCGATGGACGCTCGCGTGGATCGGATCCGTCCGTGCTGCGCGGGAATAGCTTTACAGCGGGGGCGATAGGGGCTATTCTTTTTTCGAGCTCTTTTTAAGGAAGGTGCTCACGGTCATGGGAGGCGCGCCCTTACGCGCCATCGCGGCAAGCCGCACGCGCACCGAAAAAGCGCCGGCAAGAGCTCGCCGATAGGTCGGGGACGTGGCTGCACCGCAGGCGCCAGCCGACAAGTCCGGAGGTGGGATTCCCACAAGTCGAGGAGAGCGCAGAATTGAAAGCACTCGGTACGCACATTGTGTGCGAACTCTCGGGGTGTGACCCGACGGCCCTTTCGGACGTAGACGGCGTCCACGCAATGATGGTCGCAGCAGCGCGAGCCGCGAACGCGACTATTCTGCAGAGTTCGTTTCATCGTTTCGAGCCGCAAGGCGTCTCGGGCACGGTGATTCTGGCAGAATCGCATCTCTCGATCCACACCTGGCCTGAAAAGCAATACGCCGCCATGGATTTTTACACGTGCGGCGATCACACGGACCCATGGCTGGCTTGCCTACACGCAGCCAAGGTTCTCTCCGCAAAGCAAATGTTGACCACCGAATTCAAACGGGGCATCGAATCAAAAAACGGGACCTTTACCCACGTCGTAACGGCAACCGAAGCAAAAGATCGACCGCGAACCGCCTAGCCGCGGTTCTTATTTCGTAAGCGATGCCGAAGACCGAACGCTGGCAGTGGTATGTCGAACAATTCTCTCCCACCGAACAGCATCATCACGCCGTCGAGCGCGTGTACTACGCGGGCCGCTCGCAATTTCAAGATATAGGCATCATCGGCACGCCCGTTTTCGGGAAAATGCTCATTCTCGACGGCGATACGCAGAGCTCTCAAGCCGATGAAAAGATCTACCACGAGGCGCTCGTGCATCCCGCAATGGCCGGCGCCGGCGATCGCGCTGATGTCTTAATCCTTGGCGGCGGCGAAGGCGCGACGCTGCGCGAAGTGTTGCGGCATCCCGGCGTACGGCGCGCCACCATGGTGGACATCGACGGCGACGTCGTCGAACTTTCCAAACAGTATTTGCCCGAATGGTCCGCCGGTGCTTTTGAGGAGAAGCGCGCGCGCGTGATCGTCGGTGACGCGCTCAAATTTTTGGCCGAAGACAAAGACCGCTACGGCGTGATCATCTCCGATCTGACCGAGCCGCTGGAAGACTCGCCGAGCAATCCGCTTTTTTGCGACGCCGTTTTTCGCGACATAAAAAACCGGCTCGCTCCGGGCGGCATCTACGTTCTGCAAGCGAGTACCGCGGGGTTCCACAACTTGTCGCTGCATGCGAAAATGGCGCGCACGCTGCGAAAGTACTACAAAAACGTGGTCTCCTATTACACGCACGTGCCCGCATTCGACAACGATTGGGCGTTTATTGCCTGCAGTGATGACGTCGATCTCGCTCGCCTGGATGAAGGTGACATCGAGCCGTACTGTAGCGAGTTGCGCGGCGAGAATTTCTTCTACGACTCGCAGACGCATCGCCGCATTTTCGCCTTGCCGCTCTATCTGCGGCGCGCTCTGGCCGAATCCGGAGAGACGTTTTGAGCTCGATCGATCAGGATTCGGTCCGGCGGCAGTGGGATAAGGAACGCTCGCACTTCGTCGAGCTGCTCGATCTGAAGCTGGAAAGCGTCGACAAGGGCGCTGCGGTCATGCGCATGCCGTACCGTTCGCAGATTTCCAACGGCACGGGAGCCGTGCACGGCGGCGCGATCGTCAGTTTGTGCGACACCGTCTTTTACGTGGCGCTTGCGTCGCTCTACGGACGCGACCAAGATACGACGACGGCTTCACTCCAGTGCAACTTTCTGGCACCGGCGGTCGGTCCGCACGATCTCGTCGCGGAGGCAACCGTATTGCGAGCCGGACGGCGGATCTGCTACGGCGAAGTCACCGTGCGTTGCGGTGACAAAGTCGTGGCGCACTCTACGCTCAACTACTTGAACTCTTACGCGAGCGAGAAACCGGCAAAAAAATGAAACGTACTGCTCTTTACGACGAGCACGTGAAACTGCGCGCCCGCCTGATTCCGTTCGGCGGTTTCGACATGCCCGTGCAATATCAAAGCATTTTGCAAGAACACGAAGCCGTGCGTAAAGCGGCGGGTCTTTTCGATCTTTCGCACATGGGACAGTTCATCTTGGAAGGCGACGGTGTGGCCGAATGGGCCGATGCGCTGACCGTGAATGCCGTTCCTACGATGAAACCGATGCAAGCGCGCTACAACATTTTTACGAACGCGCGCGGCGGCGCGCACGATGACGTTATTTTCTACCGCCTGGCCGATCGCTGGATGCTGGTCGTCAACGCCGGTAACGCCGACAAGATGTGGAAGCATCTCAACGATAACGCGGGCGGCTCGGGAGTGAAGCTGACGTCGCTGCACGGCCAGAACGCGCTGATCGCGATTCAGGGGCCGCGTTCGGCCGCCATGCTGCAGCCGCACACCGACGCCGACCTGAACGCGCTCAAATACTATTTTTGTTCCGAAGGCAGCGTCTACGGCAAGAAGGCCGTCATCGCACGGACCGGTTATACGGGAGAAGACGGTTTCGAACTCTTCGTCGATGGAGCCGACGCACCCGAGATATGGGCAAAGCTCTTGGGCGACAATGCGGGCAACGGCTTGATTGCGGCGGGTTTGGGAGCGCGCGATGTCTTGCGTTTGGAAGCGGGCATGCCGCTCTACGGCCACGAGCTCACCGAAGAGATCACGCCGCTGCAAGCGGGCTTAGCCTGGGTCATCAAGATGAGCAAGCCTGAGTTTCTCGGGAAAGCCGCCCTGGAAGAACAGCAAACCCGCGACGACTACCCGCGCATCGTAGGAATCGTGATGGACGGCCGGGCGCCCGCGCGCGAAGGCTACCATGTTTTTCTGGGCGAGAAGCGCGTGGGCGAGATCCGCAGCGGATCGATCGGGCCGTCGGTCGGGAACAAGAGCATCGGAACGGCGCTGGTTGAAAAGGAAGCCGCAACTCCCGGCACGGACGTAGTGGTTCACATTCGCGGGACCGCCTACGGCGCGAAAGTCGTGGAACTTCCATTCTATAAGAGGAGCTATAAAATTGGCGCAGCCTGACGGCCTGCTATACAGCAAAGAACACGAGTGGGTGAAGATCGACGGCGAGACCGCGACGGTCGGAATCACCGGCTACGCGCAAGATTCGCTTGGCGACATCGTCTACGTTGAGTTACCCAAAGCCGGCAAAGAGGTCGCGCAGTTTGCGGCGGTCGGCGTCGTCGAATCGGTGAAGGCTGTTTCCGACTTGTTTACGCCTATTGGCGGTGAGGTTACCGAGATCAATACCGGGCTGGAAAACGATCCGGCGCTGGTCAACCGCGAGCCGTTCGAAGGCGGCTGGCTCTTCAAAGTGAAGCTTTCGGGCGACGCGCAAACGTCGGGGCTGATGTCGGCCGCCGACTACGAGAACTTCACTAAAGAAAGCTAACACTTGTACACGCCCCACACGGAACGCGACATCGCGCAGATGCTGCAGACGGTCGGCGTCGATTCGCTCGACGCGCTGTTGCGCGTCCCCGACGCAGTGAAGCTGCGCGAAAAACTCGAGGTCGTTCCGGCGCTGCCGGAAACCGGAATCGTGAGCCGCTTCGAAGAGCTCGCCCGCATGAATCCGGGCGCCTCGTGCATTTCGTTCCTCGGCGCGGGCAGCTACCGGCACTACGCTCCGCCGGCAATTAGCGCGCTGGCCATGCGCGGCGAATTTCTCACCGCCTACACGCCCTATCAGGCGGAAGTATCCCAAGGCTACCTGCAAGCGATTTACGAGTGGCAGACGTACATCTGTTTGCTGACCGGAATGGATATCGCGAACGCTTCGGTGTACGACGGCGCGACCGCGCTGGCCGAAGCCGCAATCATGGCGCTCAATGAAAACGGGCGGCAGAAGATCTTGGTTTCGCGCGCCATTCATCCGAATTATCGCGCGGTGCTCAAAACGTATTGCGACGGCCTGGACGTAACGATCGAAGAGCTGCCGGTCGCCGAGGACGGCACGACCGATCTCGGCGAGCTTGCGAGTCTAACCGCGACAAAAGAGTACGCGTGCGTCGCGCTGCAGTCGCCGAACTTTTTCGGCGTCATCGATACGCCCGGTTCGGCCGGGCAAGCCGCGCTCAAAGAGAGCGGCACCGTGTTGGTGGCGGTGATTGCCGAAGCGATGTCGCTCGGCGCACTGCAGCCTCCGTCGCAGTGGGGAGCGGGCATCGTCACGGGTGAAGCGCAGAGCTTCGGCGTGCCGGTTGCTTACGGCGGCCCATACGTTGGATTTATCGCGGCGACAAAAGAACATCTGCGCCGCATTCCGGGACGGCTGGCCGGTAAGACGGTTGATTCAAACGGCAAGGAAGGCTACGTTCTGACGCTGCAAGCGCGCGAACAGCATATCCGCCGGGAGCGCGCGACTTCCAACATTTGTACCAACCAGGCGCATTGCGCGCTGATCGCCACGATCTATCTGGCGCTGGTCGGGAAAACCGGTCTGCGCGATGTCGCGGCGGCGAATCTGCAGCGCACGCGTGAGCTCGCGGCAGCGGTTGAGTCAATCGACGGCTGCTCGCTGAAATTTTCGGCGCCGAATTTCAACGAAATCGTCGTCTGCGTGCATCAGCCTGCGCGGCACGCGCTGGCGAAGCTGGAGCAGCGGGGCATTTTAGGCGGAGTCGACCTCGGACGCTACTATCCCGAGTACGACAATTGCATTTTGATGGCCGCCACGGAAATGACGACGTCGCGGGATATTCAAACCTTGGCCAAAGCGCTGCACGAGGTCGTCCATGTCCACACCTCGACCCGCTCAGGGCCGGCTGCGTCGGATGAAACTGTCAATGTCTGATCATACCGCTTCGCCGCTCATTTTTGAGTCCGGTCAGGACGGCCGGGCCAATCGTTACTTCGAACGCGGAAAGGGTTTAGATCAATTCTTGCCGCGCGAAGTCTTGCGCGCCGACCTGCCGATTCCCGACAACAGCGAAATGGACGTCGTGCGTCACTTTACGCGGCTTTCGCAGCGCACGTTCGGAATCGACGTTGGGTTTTATCCGCTGGGCTCGTGCACGATGAAATACAATCCGCGCGTCAACGATGCGATGGCGAACCTTCCGGGGCTGCGCGACCTGCATCCATACACTCCCGACGCACAAGCGCAAGGCGCCCTGCGGATCATGTGGGAGCTCGAGCGCAGTCTGTCCTCGCTCTTCGGTATGGCGGCGTTTTCGCTCAATCCGTCCGCGGGCGCCCATGCTGAACTCGCGGCGTTGCTGATCGCGAAGGCGTACTTCAAGAGTCGTGGCGAGACCAAGCGCGACAAAGTCATCGTTCCGGACACGGCGCACGGCACCAATCCCGCTTCGGCGGCGATGTGCGGTTTCAAAGTCATCTCGCTAAAGAGCGACAAACGCGGACGCGTCAGTGTCGACGAAGTCAAGAAAGTGC
Organism: Vulcanimicrobiales bacterium; assembly: GCA_038215615.1. GTDB lineage: Bacteria > Vulcanimicrobiota > Vulcanimicrobiia > Vulcanimicrobiales > Vulcanimicrobiaceae > Rubrimentiphilum. The sequence goes on from JBBQQR010000001.1 coordinate 61,457, forward strand.
TGGGCGACGATACAGCGGTCGTGATGATGACCAACCCCAACACGCTGGGCCTCTTCGAAGATCACGTGCACGAGATAACGCGCGCGGTCCACGGAGCCGGCGGCTTGTGCTATTACGACGGCGCAAACGCCAATGCGCTGATGGGCAACGCGCGGCCGGGCGACATGGGCTTCGATCTCATGCATCTCAACCTGCACAAGACGTTTACGATTCCGCACGGCGGCGGCGGCGCCGGTTCGGGTCCGCTCGGCGTCGCGAAGCATTTGGTCGATTTCTTGCCGACGCCGTACGTTCGGAAGAAGAACGACGCGTTTGTATTAGATTTCGACATGCCCAAGAGCATTGGCCCAATGCGGTCGTTCTGGTCGAACTTCGCGCACATCGTGCGCGCGCTCGCATACGTGTACGCCAACGGCGCTGAAGGGCTGACGAAAGTTTCGCAACTTGCGGTCCTCAATGCGAACTATCTGCGCGTCAAAATCCGCGAATTCTTGGAGACGCCGTACGACGAGATTTGCCGGCACGAGTTCGTGGCGTCGGCGCAGGCACTGAAGAAAGAGACCGGCGTGCGCGCGCTCGACATAGCCAAGGCTCTGCTCGACCGCGGCTATATGGCGCCGACGATGTACTTCCCGCTGATCGTTCCCGAATGTCTGATGATCGAGCCGACCGAGACGGAGTCAAAAGAAACGCTCGACGCATTCGTTGATGCGCTGCGCGATATAGTCGAAACGGCGAAGGGCGAACCGGAGAAGATTTTAGCCGCGCCGATAACCACGGTCGTCGGTCGGCTCGACGAAACGCGCGCCGCCCGCGAACCCGATTTGCGGTGGCGCCCACGATCGAGCCCAGCTAAAGCCTGACCGGGCACCGCTCTTCCCGTGGAGGCGCAGCGCGGAACGAGCCTGATCGAAGTGCTGCTCACCGTTGCGATTCTCGCGATGCTTTGGGCGATCGCGTCGATGAGTTTCGGCAACCGCGCATTTGAGACGCGATCCGCCGCGACGATCTTCGATGCACAACTTGCGCACGCGCGCGCAATTGCATCAACGGCCGGCGGGACGGCGACGCTAAGCTTCGCGATCGCGCCAAGCGGGAGTGGGACGGTCGTCTCGATCTCGCCCGCAGATGCGCCGCCCGAGACGCTGCGCGCCGACGTCTCCGAGCGGACTCTGGGGAATCCGCCCTTCACGATTACGGTCGATGCCTACGGCCGCGCCGTGGCTCCCCAGCCCTGCCCGACCCAGGGCGGCTACACCCTCACGTTTTCCGCCGGGCCCGCCTCAGAGAGTCGCTTGCTTTCCTGCCCGGCCTCGGCCGCCGGGCCGCCGGAACCGGTTGGAACCGTCCCTCCGTAGCAGGCTCTTCTTGGGGCCGTCGGCTATAATCGAAGTAATAGGAGGCGACCCAGCGGGGGCGCCTTTCCGGTCCTCTAGGGGTTCTTTAGGGGCTAACGATGCGAATCAAATTCGAGGTTTCGGCGGGCGGTCTCGTGCTCCGGCGGCGCGAGTCGGCCTACGATGCTTTGCTCATCGGGCGAGGCACGCCGCGTGTCTGGACGCTGCCAAAGGGTCACGTTGAAGTGCGGGAATCCCACGAGCAAGCCGCCTTGCGCGAGGTCCGCGAGGAGACCGGCTGCTGGGCCGAGATCATCACCAAGATCAACGACATCTCGTACTGGTTTTACCTCAACCACCTCAAGCATAAGAAGTCCGTGACGTTTTACCTGATGCGCTATCTCTCCGGGGATACTGCGAATCACGATCATGAAGTCGACGAAGCCCGCTGGTTCGAAGTTGGGGCCGCGAAGCGAGCGCTCAAGTACGTCAACGAGAAGCGGCTGATCGATATAGCCCAGGATTACCTGTTGGCCCATCCCACCGAGTTTGGCGATATTCCGGTTGTCGCGAGGGTTGCCGAGCAGCGTACCTCGTAAAGTAGCTCCGTGACCGATTCGGGCGCCCCGGCCGTCTTACAGCCTGACCAAAACGAACATGCACTCCGCGTTAGCGTTGCCAATTTTGACGGCCCGCTGGATCTGTTGCTACATCTGGTCAAAGAGAAGCAGCTCGACATCGCAACCGTCCCGCTTGCGTTAGTTGCGGAGCAGTTTCTCGAGTACGTTTCGATGATGCAAGCCGTCGACGTTGAGGCCGCCGCCGAATATTTGGTCGTCGCCGCAACGCTGGTTTTCCTGAAGTCGCGCGCGCTGCTGCCGCCGATTCCCGCCGAGTTTCTGGAAGAGGGCGAATCGCCCGAAGAGGTCGAGGAGCGGCTGCGTCAGCGTCTCATCGCGTACTCGAAATACCGCGAGGTGGGCGAGGATCTGCGCCAGCGCCAGTTCGAGGCGTCGTCGTATTTCTTTCGCGACTTCGGCGATCCGCACGGCGAGCTGCGTCAGCGCTATCGCGTCGATCCCAACCGCCTCACGCACGCGTTTCTCACGATGCTCCAAAGCGCGCGGCCCGAAAAGCGGACGATTGCGCGCGAGCGTTTGACGCTGGTCGCTTCGATGGATTACATCATGCGCCGGGTGCGCGAGCAGCGCGAGGTGCTGTTCTCGACTATCTGCAAAGAACTGGGCATGACGCGCGAATCGATCGTGGTGACATTTTTGGCGATCCTCGAACTTATTCGCCGCAAGCGTCTTTCTTACGATCAGCAAGCGCCTTTCGACGATATCCGGCTCTTCTTGGTGGCTAAAGCGTGAACGGAGAGGTCGATCAGTTGCGGCGCCCGATCGAGGCGCTGCTCTTCGTTGCCAGCGAAGCGTTGCCGATCAAAGAGATTGCGAAGCTGACGCGCGCATCGGAGACCGACGTTGCGACGGCGCTGCAGCAGATCGAAGCCGAGTACGCGGAGCGCGGCATCGTGCTGCGGGAAGTGGCCGGCGGCTACCGTTTCGCGACCGCTCCTTCGGCACGCGAAGTCGTGGAAGCCTATTTGCTGCCGCCGCGCACCAATCTCTCGACGCCCGCGCTCGAAACGCTGGCGATCGTCGCTTATCTTCAGCCCGTGACAAAAAGCGAGATCGAGGCGATTCGCGGTGTGGCTTCCGATAGCGTCGTTTCGACGCTGCTCGACCGGATGTTCATCGCCGAGGCAGGGCGCAAGGATGTCGTTGGCCGGCCGCTGCTCTACAAGACGACGCCGGAGTTTTTGGAATCGTTCGGCTTGCGTTCGCTCGACGATCTTCCGCCGATGGAGTTGGAGCAAGGCCAGCCGCTCGAACTCGGTCTGTTGACCGCCAACCTGACCGCAAGCGTTCCCGCGGAATAGCTGCATGCGAATCGGCGTGCACGTGCGCGTCTCCGCCGGCTATCCGGCAGCCATCGAATACGCCAAGCGCGTCAAGGCCACCGCAATGCAGATCTTTTCGAGCAATCCGCGCAGCTATCGCACGGGTCCGGTCAATCGGCCGGCGCTCGAAAGATTCCGCGAGCTGCGGAAAGACGCAGGCATCGAGCCATGCGCCATCCATACGCCGTATCTGATCAACCTCGCCGCCGAGAACGAAAAAGTTTCGACCGGTTCGCTCGCGCTGCTGCGCTACGATCTCGAGGCGGCCGAAGCCGGCGGCGTCAGTTATGTCAACACGCATCTCGGATCGTACGGCAAGCGCGATCGCAACGAAGGCTTTGCTTCCGCGTGCCGTCTGCTGAGCGCCGCGCTGGAAGGCATTACGCCCGGCGTGACGCTGGTGATGGAAAACTCCGCCGGGGCCGGCTCGCTCTGCGGCGGCACACTGGAAGAGCTCGGCAGGTTCATCAAAGCGATCGATCATCCGCAGTTGGGCGTCTGCCTCGACACGGCTCACGCATGGGCCGCGGGTTATGAAATCAACTCGCAGCGTGGCGTGGACGACTTTCTTTACCAAGCCGCGGAGCAAATCGGTCTCGACCGCATTCCGATGTTCCATTTCAACGACACAGAAGTGCCGCTGGGGGGAAACCGCGACCGGCACCATCACATCGGGGAAGGCAACATCGGCTTCGACGGTTTTCGCGCGCTCGCTGCGCGTCCGGAGTTGCGCGACAAGACCGCGATTCTCGAAACGCCCGGCGAAGAAGCCGACGACGTGCGCAACGTTGAAGCGATCCGCGCGATATTCAAGGGCGCCGGCCACGAGATATGATCGCGCATTTCGACATCGACGCTTTTTATGCGAACGTCGAAATTCGCGACAACCCCGAGCTGCGCGGCAAGCCGGTCGCTGTAGCCGGAACGAGCCGTCGCGCGGTTGTCCTGACCGCGTCATATGAAGCACGCCCGTATGGCGTAAAATCGGCGGTCCCGCTCTGGCGCGCGCTCGAAGCGTGTCCCGAGCTCGTTGTGGTGCCGCCGAACATGCAGAAGTACCGGGACGTGTCGCGTCAAATCTTTGCCATCTTCGAACGGCGCGGCCATCCGGTGCAGGGCTTGTCGATGGATGAAGCGTTCGTGGACTTCGGCGACTGCGCCGTCGCCCAAGCTCGCGAGTTGGCTCAAACCATTCGTCGCGAAATCTTCGACGAGTGCGGATTAACCGTGAGCGCGGGGGTCGCCACCGGAATGATGGTCGCGAAAATTCTCTGCGATTCGTGCAAACCCGACGGTTTAGAATCGCTGGCGCCCGGCTGCGAAGCGGAATTTCTCGCGCCGCTGCCCGTCGGCCGGCTGTGGGGCGTCGGCCCGAAGACACAAATGCGCTTGCAAGAACGCAGCATTACCACGATCGGCGACGTGGCCGCGCTTTCCGACGAACGCGTGCGCGCAATTTTCGGATCGTGGGGAATGGAATTGCGCGATTTGGCGCGCGGCGTCGATCGCCGTAAGGTCGAGCCCGAGCGCGAAACCAAATCGATCTCGACCGAGGAAACCTTCGAATATGACGTGCGCGACGAAAAACAATTGCGTGAACTCTTACGGGAGCAGGCGATGGAATTAGCGCAAAAGCTCGAGAAGGAAGGGCTGTCGGCGTGCACGATCGGCATCAAAATAAAGCGGGCCGACTTTCAAATCATCGTCCGGCAGACGAATCTGGCCGAACCGACGATGGACGCTCAGCAAATCTTCGTCTCCGCGGTCCATTGTCTGCGGCGCGCCGAGCTCGGCCGTTCGCCTGTGCGCCTGCTGGGAACCCGCGTGGCCTCGCTCGTGGCGGGCGAACCGAAACAGCAAACGTTATTCGCAGGTAGCCTGCAGTAGGAGGCTCGACATGATCGTAGCTACCACGGAAAATATCGCGGGTTACCGCGTCAAGGAAACAAAGGGCCAAGTCTTCGGGGTCGTCGTTCGAAGCCGCGGTCTGGGCGGAAATATTGTCGCGTCGCTGCGCGCAATCATGGGCGGCGAAATCAGGGAGTACACGCAGCTCGTCGAGGAGACGCGCCGTCACGCCATCGATCGCATGGTCCAAAACGCGCAAGCAATGGGTGCCGACGCCGTCGCGATGATGCGGTTCGACTCTTCGGAAATGGGTTCAACGATGACCGAAGTCGTGGCTTACGGGACGGCCGTCACGCTGACGCCGGTGCAATAATGCTGCGCGCAATTCTCATCCTGGCCGGACTCTGCGCGCTTGCGTTTGGACTTTACATGTTACGGTATTCGTTTCTGGGCGCACTGCCGGCATTGATGGCGGGCGGTGCGTTGCTGCTTGGTACGCTCTTCGAAGGCCGTTACCGTCCGCGCGTTCGCGCGGGCTCTGATGGCTGGGAGCCGACCGGTGAGAAGTTCATCGATCCCGGCACGGGGAAACTCGTCGACGTCATTTACAATCCCAAAACGGGCGAACGCGAATATAAGGACGTTCCGCCGTAAGCTGTGAGCCTACCGCTCCTCGACGTGCGCGCCTTTAGGGCGCGCTGCTCGGGGTCCTTCGACTCCGCATTCGCTAAAGGCGAATGCTTCGCTCAGGATGACACTTCGGGGTTAAATATGATCGGTGGACCAGACTCCGTCGGCTGCGCCGGTCGCCTTCGCTCGCTCTAAGAATTTTTTTCCGCGAGCGCTAAGCGGCGCGATCATCAGGATCGCGTCTTTGCGTTTGCGCACGGAGCCGCGCGGTAATAGTCCGCGCATGTTGTCGGGCGGCAGCCAACCTGTAATTCTCCGCAGATCGCCCGCGGCCGAGCGCAAAAGCGGTGCAATAAGCCGGCGATCTTTTTCGCCGGCACACCCGAATTCGTCGAGCACGTAGGCATCGTGGGCGGGTTCGCGCTGGCCGAAAACGTAGGCCGCGATTCCGCGCCCGCGCCGTACGACCAAATGCACGGCTTGCCCGCGCGTATGTTCCGAACCGTGCCCGATGCGTCTCTGAAGCCACTTCCAAAACGCAGGTCCTCGCTCGAACCCCCAATCGCGCAGCGACTGCGTTGCATCGAAACAGCGCCGGATCGCCGGCCAATCTTTTTGCGTCATGGGCGCGACATCGATGCGCGTCTCCGAAAGTGAATCGGCGCGAAATGAGATCAGCCGCGAAGAAAGCTCGACGAATCCGAGCGTCTTGTAAAACTGGGGATGAATGTCCGAAAAGAGGTAGGCAAAATCGAAGCGCTGCGTCGTTGCATTATCCAGCGCCATCGCGAGCATTGCGCTGGCGTAACCGCGGCCTCGCTGCTCGGGCGGTGTGAAGACGGCGCCGATGCCGATCGACGCGAGCCTGTTCGAGCGCAGCCACGCGATCCGCTCGTAGCGCTTAAACGATGCAACGATGGCTTTTCCCGCACGAAAGCCCAGCGTCTGATAGTGGCGCTTGCCATAGTCCGTGCGCGCGAGTTGGAGCGTTTGTGAAACGTACGCATCGAACGTCCGCCCGTTCGCCCAAAGCGGCGCGGTCAAAGGCAGTACGCGTTTGACGTACTCCTCGGGTGGGATCGAACTGAGCGTTTCGCTCATCTAGCGGAGCGAGCCGAACCGGCGGAGCGCCACTTATCCGACAGGTCGACCGCGCCAGGAATACGCGCGGCCTGCAGCTCGGCCAGGAATTCAGGGGCGGCAACTCCGCGCGTCGCTTTTTCATGCGCGGTCACGAGCGCCGAGCGTTTTGCGCGGCGCAGCGCGTAAACAAATGCACGCCGCTCCTCGCGATTGTACCGCTCGCGCGTCTTGCTCCGGAACATGTAGTAGGTAAACTTCGCGGTGCGCGCGGCTCGCGCTTCGCCCACGTTTTCCTTGGCAATCATACCTTGGCTCGGGCTATACAAGAACGCGTCGGGTACGTAGTAGCGTGGAAAGGCGCCGGCCCGGACGTTTGGCAGAAGAACGTGATCGAACTCGCGTCCGGCTGCAGCGTCGATGCTTAAAATACGTACCGTCTCGCCGCCTTCAATCGTTTCGCACGATTCGAACTCGCTGTACATGCGCTCTTCGGCGTAGATTAAGAATTCCGCGAGTGATGCGTCCGGATGATCTGCAGCGAATGTTTCGATGCGATCGTACAGTCGTTGCAGCGTCAATCGCTGATAGTCCGCGCGCGCCGATCCGGGGGCACCCTTTCGCGCGAGGCCCTGGCTCCAAACCAGTCGCGCCAGTTCGGGAAGCGGAAGTCCGCGCAGCGCGCTTAGCCATTCTTTGCGAAGTTCGCGCAACCGCATCAGACGGTCGCGCGCCAGATCCGTCAGCGCTCCGTCGCGATCGCCGCGCAACACGTTCCATCCCAGGCGCACGTCGCGCATCGGATCCCAGCGCGGAGCGTGCGGTCCCGTTTCAGGCAGCGGCTCTTGCGTGAAGAGCAGCGTCTGCGAATCTTCGGGTTCGGCGCAGAGCGCTGCTAGCGTGGAGTCTGCGAAAGCAACCGCCGGCCCGGAAAGCACGCGCAGCAGGTATTCGTGGCGGAACGGGTCGTGCACGAACCAGAGAATCGCGAGAGCGTCGACGGCTTCGGGCTCCGCGAATACGTTGAGATCGCCCGCTATTTGCGCGGGGATGTTTCGGTCGAGCAAGGTGTCGCAATAAGCGCGCGCGTTTGCAACCGAACGGAATAGCAACGCTATCTCGCTCGCCCGCGCGCCGTTTGCCAGCAGACCGGCGACATGTTCGGAGACGAACTGCGTTTCGGCTTTCTTCGTTGTCGCCCGAAATAGAGTCAGCCCAACTTGCGGATCGGTGCTGACCGGCGGAGAGCCGTGCGCGCCGAGCAGGTGCCGGCAAGCGGCATCGACGGCGAACGGGCTGCGATGCTGTTCGGTCAGAGCCGCGCGATCGCCGGGTAGCGCGAGCACGCGATCCGGGCGGGCGCCGCGGAAGGTCGATGTTGCCGACGCTTCGTCGATCGCAAGACAAACGGCCTCGGCGTTCGCTCCATAGATAGCCTCGAGCAGCTGCAGCTGGGCGAGCGTCAGCCCCTGGGCGTCGTCGACACATGCGGCGGGATAACGTTCGCGCACTTCCGCGGCAAGGGCCGGTCCTTCGCGCAACGCTTTTACGGCCTCCGCTATCGCATCGCGCGGGCTCAGGCAGCCGCGTTTGACCGGATGATCCAAATAAGAGCGGTACAGTTTCGCCAAGATTTTCGCCAGATCGACCTCGCGCCGGTATTGACGCTGAAGCTCGGCGCCATCGACGTTAAGCGAGTCCTGGTGCGTTTCTTTCGTATAATACAGCAAATCTGGGTGCGCGAAATTCGGAGGTTGCGCGTAAAACGCGGTGGCGCCGCGCAAGGCGCTTTCCAGGAATTGCTCGGGCGAGACGAGTGCGTCGCGAAATTTGCAGAACAAATGGAAGGCGGCATCCAAGAATCGCTGCGGCGCGCGCAGTCCGGGGACTTCCGGATCGACCGTTGCTTCCATGAACTCAGTCCATTCGAGTGAAAGCAGCGGTTGCGCCGATTCTTCGAAGAGCACCGCTGCTTGTACGTCATCGATGAGTTCCGGGCGCGGTCCGTCGCCGGCTTTGCGTACGAGAAGTTCCAGCGCGAGTTCGTCCAGCGCGCGCACGTGGATCCGTTCGCTGCCGCAGAGTCCGCGCAAGACGTCGAGCGAAGCTCCGGACGGCGCAGTCATGAGTACGGAACCGGTTTGCGCCGCTTCGTTCGCGTGCCGCATGAGTTCGGTCGTTTTCCCTGTTCCGGCCGCGCCGGTAATGAAGCGGCTCATCTTCCGAACCGCTGATCCGGCGGGTAGGGACGATCCGCGCATGCGATTGCGTACGCGCAATACGTGCAGGCCGACGGATCGGCCGTAACCGCAAACGCGGTTGTGGTGCCGGCCGTCAGCTCCGCGCATATTTCGATCATTCGCTCGCGCGCCCGCTCGAGTTCGCCCAGCGGGATTACGCCTGTCGCGTTTTGGGAGCGGCCGATCTCCGATGGCACGGGTACGACCTCCAAAACGATCGGCTGCACGTCGAGCAGCGCGTCTTTAAGAGGGAGCAGCGCTAGCTTCCAGACTTTATCGCCTTCGGCGGTGCGCGCCCAGTAATAAAACGGCAGCTGAAAATCTTTGAACTGGCGGATCTTTTCGCGATACTCCGCCGCGCTGGTGGCGATGGTGCCCGTCTTGTAGTCGATCACCGCGACGGATCCTGTCTTGTCGTCGCGGTCGAGCCGGTCGATGTAGCCGATGAACTCGTAGCCTTCCATCTCGAGCTCGGCCGAGAGCTCGCAGCCGACGACGGTGAAAGCAGCGCGTTTGGCCTCCGCGAGCAGCCACTCGACGTATTTTTTCGCGGTGCGCTGAGCGCGCCGGCGCTGCAGTTCGTACTCAACAGGCGTTTCGAAATTGTTGCGGTGACGGTCGAAGGCGGAATTGACCAAGCCTTCGAGTTTGAGCGAAAGTTCGGCCGGATCGGCATCGCCCGGACGCGGAAACTCGCCGTGCAAGGCTTCGAGCGCGGCGTGAAATGCCGTCCCATAAAAGGAAGCGGACGACCCTTTGTCCTCGACTGCGCCGCACATGTAGCGGTAGAACCATTTTCGCGGACACTCAACGTAGGCGTTGAGCTGCGAGGCCGAAAAACGCGGGCGCGTAGCACGCATCCCGAGTCGAGGTTCGGGAACGGCCGGTTCGCAAAGGGTCAGTTCGCAGCGCTCCACTGCAATCGGCGTCTGCACGTCCGCTTCGAGCTGAAAACGGCGCGCGATTTCTTGGCGAGCGGTTTCTCCGTCCCCGATTTTCTCGAGTTCCCGCAGTGCCGCCGCAAACGGAGCGAGCGAACGCTCCTGCCCGAGGCGGTCGAGCAGCCCGCCTTCGCTTGCGCAAAGCGCGGCGTATGCGGCGCCGAGTTCTTGAGGGACGCCGGAAAGCGGCGATTGCAGCATGCGCACCGCGTGGCGTTCTTCCGGCCTTTGCGTCCACGCCAAAGCCGCCGCTAGAAAAGCACGCTGCTCGGCAGACTGCACGATGCTCTCTTTGGAAAACGTACGAAGGCGACCCTGCTCGCAGCGTGTAACCGCGGGTCATGCGGCGAATCATCATCGGCATCAGCGGAGCCAGCGGAAGCGCGTTTGCCTATCGCGCGCTCGAGGCTTTGCGCGGCGTTTCCGAAATCGAGACACATTTGGTCGTCAGCCGGCAGGCTGCGCGTACGATTGAGCTGGAGACCAAGAAGACCGTTAAGGAGTTTGAGGCGCTGGCGGACTTCGCGTACAATCATGACGATCTCGCCGCCGCTATTTCCAGCGGCTCGTTCATCACCGAAGGGATGCTCGTCATTCCATGTTCGATCGGAAGCGCCGGGGCCATCGCTCATTCGTTAAACGCAAATCTGCTCGTACGAGCCGCCGACGTCTGTTTAAAGGAAAGACGAAAACTAGTGCTGATCGTGCGTGAGACGCCGCTGCATCTGGGCCATCTGCGCACGCTGACGCAACTGGCTGAGATGGGCGCGGTGATCATGCCGCCGATGCCGGCGCTCTACGCCAAACCAAAGTCGGTCGATGACATCGTCGCGCACACGGTCGGCAAGGCGCTCGACCAATTCGGCGTCGAGCACAAACTTTTCGAGCGCTGGTCTTAGCGCGCGAACTTTTCGGCGAGCGCGATGTCGCTCAGCCGGTCGACGTTTATTCCGATCTCCGCGTATGGTGTGACGATCGCGCGTACCGGCGCTCCGGTGACGTACGCCGCTCGCGCTTCGGCTTGCGCGATGGTCAAGCGCCTCAATGCGTACCGCCAAAGAATCCGCCAGCCGAAAAGGGACGCGAGCTTGAGCGGATTCTTGCGCGCCTCGCCCAATTTTTCGATCACGCGTTCGAGCGCGGGCCAAACGCGAGGCTTCAGCGTGATGAAGCCGGTGCCGCAATAATCGCCGTCACGCAAGTGCGCCCACGTGTGCGGCGCCTCCGGAAATGCTGCCATATGTACGGATTTTTCAAGGCACCCGTACGTGAGATCGGCATTTACCGCTTCGGCGCGATGGATGTAGTCATCGATGGCTCGTGGCGTAAGCACGGGCAAGTCCGATGCGCTGACCAAAATAGCAGCATCGGGATCGCTGCCTGCGAGTCCGTTGCGCAAACTGTCACGAATGCGCACGCCGTCGGGACGCACGTCGTCGGCTAACGCGAGCGCGGCGGATCCGTGCGACGCCGGCGGTGCCACGACGACGATGCGCCCGACGCTAACCGATCCCCGCAGCGCGCGAAGCGTGCGCTCCACTAGAGTCGCCCCATTGATCTCGACAAAGGCTTTATTCGGCGCGCCCGGCGTCCGTGCCGCGAGCTCGTCGTGCGGGCCGCCTGCGAGAACTATCGCGTCCATGTCGCGCCGCTCCGGAAGGCGCACGCGAAGATTCCGAACTCCGGCACAGCAGCGATCCGCGCGGCGAGATGGTCGCGTTCGGCAGTCGTTGGTACCAGTGCATAAACGGCCGAACCCGAACCGCTCAGCATCGGTTTGCGCGCGCCCGCTTCACGCAGCATTTCGATCGCTTGCCGGATCTCGGGAGCAGACGAGGCGACCTCGAGGAAATCGTTTTGCTGCAACTCGATCACGCGATCGAAATCGCCGCGCTGAAGGGCTTCGCCCAAGCTCAAGCTCACCGAAGTGTTGCGCGGGCGCGAGGGGCGTTCGCGTTCGTCCAGTGCCGTATACGCATCGCGCGTCGAAACCGAAATGGGCGGCTTTACGATCACCGCATGCCAATCGGGCGCCATTCCAAGCGCCGTCACGCGTTCGCCCGTGCCTTCAACGAGCGCGGCGGTTTCCACCAAGAAGAAGGGCACGTCAGAACCCAATGCCATGGCCGCTTGCACGTAATCGGTTGGGGGGACGCTACCAAAGACTCCACGCTGCGCCGCGAGCAGAATCGCTGCGGCGTCGCTCGACCCGCCACCCAGGCCCGCTTGAACCGGGATATTTTTGCGCAGCTCGATCGTCGCGCCCGATTGCAGATCGAGGGCGCGGTAAGCGCGTTCAACCAGATTGTCGCTTTGCAAAGCGGGGTCGTCGCAGAGAAATTGCAGGCCTTCGCCGCCCGGAGAGATCTCGAGCTCGTCGCAAAGATCGACCGGCACCATCACGCTGCGCATAGCGTGGAGACCGCCGGCAACCCGGCCGAGGACCTCGAGCGAAAGATTTAATTTCGCCGGGGCCTGCAACGTAACGCCTGCCTTCATTGTTTGGCGAAGCTCTTGTTCTCGAATTAGCGCATCCCCTGGTTCGGGGTGCGGCGGGACATCGCATAGCGAGGTCGTAGTCCATCGCCAATGCGGGCGAGCTACGACGCACAGCACAACGAATTTTGCGCCTACGTCTTGCCGGAAGCCCAGACGCCCTACGGGCTTTTGCTCGGAAACTTTAAGACCTACGCACAGTCGACAGCAAAGGGCGGCGTCCGCGGACTGTGGGATGCCGATACCGACCAGATCATTTTCGGCACGCATCAGGTCGCGTATCGTCTGCGCGAGCTGAAACAGACGATTTTTCCGCATCAAATTACGCGCGAGTTCACCTTTCTTCCTTACGCGCAAATTTCAGAATTTACGCTGGCCGATCGCCTGCATGTCACCGAAGCATTTTACGTTCCGCACGGACCGCAGCACGAATCCGCGGTGAGTTTCGTCGTGGACATCACGCTCTATAATCCGGGAGGAACGCCGATCGAAGTGACGGCTTTCCCGTGGGCGCTCTTGGTCGGTCAGCGTTTTTACGGCGAGCCGGAACACGAAGTGCGCGCGTCGGTCGAAGGCGATTACATCTGTTCGAAAAATCAGCAGACCGGGGCCGAACGCTGGTGGGGAGCGTCACTTTCGCCGCACGCATCGGTTGTGGGTCTGCGCGAGCAGGTCATGCTGCACAGCATGCGTATGGGTTCGCTTAAGCCCGACGAGCATTTAGACGAGGTGACTCCGCAGCTCGCCGAGTGCGTCAGCCGGCGCATCTTCGGCGCGTTCGAGTATCGCATCACCGTGCCGCCCGGTTCGCGCGAAGCGCTGCGCCTGGCAGTCGTCTTCCACAAGGATGGCCGCGAGAAGTCGCGCCCCGTGCTCGAGCAGCTGCTGCACGACCCCAAGGCTCTGCACGAAACTCAACGCTATTTCGCGATCAAACTGCGCGACGCGCGGTTCATTTGCCCGTCGCCGGCGATTAGCCGCGCCGTGGTTTGGGCCCGTGCGAACATGCTACGCGTCATCAAGCATTACCCCAACGGGTGGGGTTCGACGAACTCGCCGCCTTCGGATATTCTCGTCTCGCGCGATACGTCGTGGTTCGTGCACGGCTTCGATTATTTCTTACCGCAGTTCAGCCGCGACGCGATCGAAGTCTTCAACAAGTTCGCCGACGACAGCGGCGAGATGATCGAGTACGTGCGCGGCGTCAGTGGTTTCAAGACATCGTACGACCTCAACATCAATGACGACACGCCCCTTCACTTGATCGCGATGCTGCACCATTACAACGCAACGCTGGACGACCAGTGGGTTCGGGAGTGGTTTCCGCTGATCTGCAAGATCGCCGACTACATGCTGACTCAGCGCGACAAAAACGGCTTGATTTTTTGCCGCGCCGGCGGCGTCGACATGTTCGGCATCAGTTCGTGGCGCAACATCATCCCGTATTACACGCTCGACGGAGCCGTCACGGAAATCAACGCCGAGGCCGTGTTCGCGCTCGACGCTGCAGCGATGCTCTCGGCAGTCGTCGGCGACAACGATCGCTGGAGCAAATATTCACAGGAGTCGCAAGCGCTGCGCCAAGCCGTGATGCAGTATCTCTACAACGACGACACGGCTGCATTCGTATTGAACTACGATCAGCAGCAGAACTATCAAGACAACTTCACCGCCGACGAAATCTTCCCGGTGCTCTTTAACGTGGCCGATGCGGGTCAGCGCCGCAAAATTTTGGATCGTTTGAGCGAAGCGGATTTTGAAACACCCGTCGGCATCCGCACGATCTCGACGGCCGACGCGTGGTATTTCCCGTCGCACGGTTTTGGATTGCTCGGCGGAGTGTGGCCCGACCTGACGCTATGGTTCGCGGTTGCGCTCGCGCACAACGGTTCGCCCGATGCGGCGGTCCGGTGGCTGGAAGCGATTTACGACACCATGGAAGCGGGCGCCGTGCGCAACACTGTCCCGGGCGAGTTCTGCGAATGGTTCGATGGCGGTTCGCTGACCAACCGCGGCATGTACCTCTCACCTTGGACCAGCGCGAAATATATCTGGGCGATCGCGGAAACGATTGGTGGGCTCAACGGATACCGCACGAGCGGACGGCCGCACTTGGTGCCTCAGCGCGTCCAAAACTGGCAATGGTCGGCTGCGGCGCGCGTGCAGTTGGGCGGAAAGAGTTGCACCTATGTGATCGATTTCAACCGCAATCATATCTATGCCGACATGCACGAACTCTCCGCGGAAGAACCGTTTGTCTGCCTGTATGCCGGTCGCGACGTGAGCCTTGAAGTAACGACTTCGCCGGTGGAAGTGGCCGCGATCGCGTTTGAAGACGATGAAGGTGCGGTGCGCGTCTTTCTCTGCAACTTGCTCGATCAGGCGCGTCACGTCTCGGTCGAATTCCGCGGATTCACCGAACGCGTGGCGCTCGAAGCCGGCGAACTGCACGAACTTCACCTGCTCGGCAAGCCTGCCGACCGGAAAGCACGCGCGGCCGCACGCGATGTCGCGCCGCAGACGCTGCAGCATGTATAATCGTCCGATGGACTCGTCCAAGCGGTTCGCGACCATCGTTATGGCGCTGGGAATCGTCGTGCTGGTTTGCGCGATCGCCATCGGCGAACGAGCGGGCGATCGAGCGATCGGCCAAGTCACTGAAAAGCGCTTGGAAAGCATCGCGCCGATTACGGTCGCTCCGGCCGCGCCCGATGCAACTGTGGCGCCTTACGGCCCTGACTGGAAGCGCACCGACGTCATGGCCGCCGCGCCCGATCCCGGCTTCCCCGACCCGCGCGTGCCGCCCGCGCTACCTCCTCCGCCCACGCCGATTCCGCGCTTCACGCCGCCGCCTTTCGTGGCCCCGACGAACGTTCCGGCGCCAAAGGCAACGCCGAACCTCAGCGTACCGATCTGGCGGCGGAGCCAGCCTCTGCCGACGACAGCGCCCGCGGCCACTTCAGCGCCCGCGACGCCGGCCGGTTCGCCGCAACCGGAGCAAACCACTACGCCTTAGAAGATATACCAGGGAGTTTTTTTATGGCCGAAACCGGCACTATCACTGTTAAACGCGGACTAGCCCAAATGCTCAAGGGCGGCGTCATCATGGACGTCGTCACGCCCGAACATGCCGTTATCGCGCAAGAAGCCGGAGCGGTCGCAGTGATGGCGCTCGAGCGCATTCCGGCGGATATTCGCGCCGCCGGCGGTGTCGCGCGCATGAGCAATCTGGAACTGGTGCGGTCGATCATGGATGCCGTGACGATTCCGGTCATGGCCAAGTGCCGTATCGGCCACTTCGCCGAAGCGCAAGCGCTGCAGCAGCTCGGCATCGATTTCATCGACGAGTCCGAAGTGCTCACTCCCGCCGACGAACAATTCCACGTCGACAAGACTCCCTTCACTACGCCCTTCGTTTGCGGCGCCCGCAATTTAGGTGAAGCGCTGCGCCGGATTAACGAAGGCGCCGCGATGATCCGCAGCAAGGGCGAAGCGGGCAGCGGGAACATCGTCGAGGCCGTGCGTCACATGCGCGCGATTACCGCGTCGATCGAAGAGCTCACGCGTGCAAAAGATCTAAAAGCTTACGCACGCGAGATGCGCGTGCCGCTGAAGCTGGTGAAGGAAGTGGCGCAGGCCGGGAAACTTCCCGTCGTGCTGTTCTGCGCGGGCGGCATTTCCACGCCCGCTGATGCATCGCTCATGATGCAGCTCGGCGCCGAAGGCAACTTCGTCGGCAGCGGTATCTTCAAATCGAACAATCCGCGCGCGTTCGCCAAAGCCATCGTCGATGCGACGACGCATTTCGCCGATCCGAAAGTGATCGTCGCGACGAGTTTGTCGTTAGGAAAAGACAGCCGCGCGATGGAAGGGCTCGACTTGCGCAAAATCCCCGAGTCGGAGCTGCTCGCTCCCCGTGGGAACTAACGCCGGAGCGGTAGGCGTCCTTGCCCTGCAAGGCGATGTCGTCGAACATCTGCGCGCGCTAGAGGAGTCCGGCGTCAAAACGCTGGCGGTAAAATCCAAAGAAGATCTGGGCCGCGTTGACGGCTTGATCATTCCAGGCGGCGAGTCGACCACGGTGATGAAGCTCCTCGATCGTTTCAAACTTGCCGCAGGGGTGATCGCGCGAACCCGCGATGGCATGCCGCTTTGGGGCACGTGCATGGGCATGATCGTCGTCGCGCGCGATGTTACCGGCACGCAGCAGCCGACGCTTGGTTTGATGGACATCTCCGTGCGCCGCAACGCTTTCGGCCGGCAAAACGAATCCGCCGAAGTCTCGCTTCCGATTCCAATCCTGGGCGGCAAGGATTTTCCGGCAGTCTTCATTCGTGCGCCGTGGGTCGAGCGCGCCGGGCACGCCGTTGAAGTGCTCGCCGAACGCGACGGCCGCGCCGTTATGGTTCGCCAAGAAAACATGCTGGCCACGTCGTTCCATCCCGAACTTAGCGGGGACCGTCGCGTGCACGAGTATTTCATGAAAATGGTGCGCGACGCGCTTGTAGGGAAGCGCCGCAAAATCGCTTAAGTCTCCCTTCAGGGAGGATGTCTTGACCGACGTACTGGTGCTGAACTTCACCTACGAAGCGCTGAACATTACCAGCTTTCAGCGCGCGGTGAAGCTTTTGTTCGCAGGGAAGGCCGAGCTGCTGCATGGCCGCGAGCGCATCATTGCATCGACGTCGTTCGAAATGCGGATGCCTTCGGTCATCCGCATGCTGTATTACATCCGTCGCCCCATGCAAAAAGTGGCGCTGACCAAGAAGAACATCCTTATCCGCGACGACCACTCATGCCAGTACTGCGGGTTGCGCGGCGATCGCCTCATGACGGTCGATCATGTCGTTCCAAAAAGTAAAGGTGGCCCTTCGACCTGGGAAAATCTGGTCTGCGCCTGCATGCGGTGCAACAACCGTAAGAACAACCGCTCGCCCCACGATGCCAATATGTCACTCAAGCGAAAACCGCGGCAGCCCAAGTACATTCCGTGGATCCAGATAAAACGGAACACGCTGCCCGACGAGTGGGGCAAATTTCTGTTTCTCTATAACGTTTCGATCGACGAGCGAGTCGAAGCCTAGCTCCGTGCGCCGGATGTTGCCCGCCGCGCTGTTTGCAGCGGTCGTGCTGAGCGCGCCGGGCTGCGTGCACGCGCGGTGGCCCGCAAAAACACTGGCAGACGGGGTGCCGATCCCTTCCAAACCCATGGACGGAACAATTAAGCGGCTGCGCGTGATGCCGCGCCCGTCCGGCGTTGATGGTTTTAATGCATCTCGGGTTGAGTCGGAGCGGCAAGTCTATACGGTCCACGCACAGCTCCTGCGTTTTTCGCTGGCGACCGACGGCGATATCCACTTGGCGATCGCGCAGCCGGGCGATCCCAAAGCCACGATGGTCGCCGAGATACCCGATCCGGCGCGCATGACGGGTGCTCTGCCGCGATATGTAACCGAGGTAGCACAAACTCGAGCCATTTTTATAAGGTCTTTCGGCAAGCCGAAGTTCGGCGTCTGGCGCACCGTGAATCTTCCAGTCATTCTCACCGGGCCGGTTTTCTTCGATCTCATCGACGGACAAATCGGCGGTCAAGCGGCCGTCGCGCCGAACGCCGTCGAGATTCATCCCGTCTTACGCATCGCTCTGGAAGGGAAAAGGCAAGATTCTTTGCATCATACGCAGTGAAATGATGCTTTCAAGTGTAGCGTTACGCATGGCCGCCTGGCTCATTTCGCATCATAGCGCCACGGCAAAGGGATAATCGCAGACTTAGCTCTGCCTTTTCGTTTCTTTGCGCTCTCCTATGAGGGAGTATAGCCGTGGACCAATCTAAGACTCCGTACTTTCAAGCTTTGCTCGATTATGTCGACGCGGGCGTCATTCCGTTCCATACGCCGGGCCACAAACAAGGCATCGGCATGGATTTGGCCTTCCGCGAATTCATCGGCGACAATTTTTGCGCGATCGATCTCACGCCGATGCCGGGCATCGACGACCTGCTGCAGCCGACGGAGTCGCTGCTCGAGGCGCAACAGCTGGCGGCGGAGGCGTACGGCGCCGACCACACGTATTTTTTGATCAACGGCTCGACCAGCGGCAACCAATGCATGATGATGGCGGCGCTCAATCCGGGCGACAAGCTCGCGGTGCCGCGCAACGCGCACAAGTCGATGCTGGGCGGCCTTGTCATGAGCGGAGTCGAGCCGATCTACATGCAGCCGGTGATTGATGAAGGTCTGCATATGGACCACTGCGTCACGCCGGAAATCGTCTCCAAGACACTCGAAAAACACCCCGGCGTCAAAGCCGTTTACGTTGTCACGCCAACGTACTACGGCGTTGCCGCCGACATCAAGGGCATCGTGAAAGTCGCCCGAGCCGCCGGCAAACTCGTGCTCGTAGACGAAGCCTGGGGCCCGCACTTTCACTTTCACCCGCAGCTGCCGGTGTCGGCCACGGCGGCAAAAGCCGACCTCGTTATCAATTCGACGCACAAAATGCTTTCGGCGTTCTCGCAGTGCGCGATGCTGCATGAGATCGGGCCGCGCATTCGCATCGACCGGCTTGAGGGCGTGCTGAAGATGTTTCTTTCGACTTCTCCCAATCTGCCGATGGTCGCTTCGCTGGACGTGGCGCGCAAGCAAATGGCGGTAGACGGCTTGGAATTGCTCTCACGTACCATCGAGCTCGCGCAGGAGACGCGGAGGCGGCTCAACGCCATCCCGGGCGTTTACTGCTTTGGCGAGGAGCTCAAAGGGCGCCCGGGCGTCTTCGACCTCGACCCGACGAAGGTCACGATTACGGTCAAAGACCTCGGCTACACGGGATACGAGGCCTCGGCGATTTTGCGCCGCCGGTATAACGTGCAAGTCGAGCTCGCCGATCTCTTCAACGTCGTCGCGCTCTTTACGATAGGTACGTCGCAACAGGCGGCTGACCGGCTCGTCCAAGGCGTTGCGGAGTTGGCGCGAGAGGATCGTCCGGTTGATATTTTCTCGCCGTCGGGCATATTAGAGAGGCGGCTGAAGACCGGCAGCTACAAGTTGCCCGCGATTCCGCCGATGTGCATGCTGCCGCGCGATGCATTTCTAGCGCCGACCGAAGCGGTGCGTTTCAAACAGAGCAAAGGCCGGATCTGCGCGGAAACGATCTCACCCTATCCGCCGGGGATTCCGGTAATCGCCCCGGGCGAGGAACTGACCGACGAAATCATCGATTACTTGTCGCTGGAGATTAAAGCCGGAGTCCGCATGCAAGGTCCCTTCGATCGCGAACTTAAGCGCGTCCGCGTCGTCAAGGAATAACTCGGGCAGTCGTAAAAAATACACCAAACGGAATTCTTAGTGAGGATTGGTGTTGGCCATTAAAGCCGAATCCATAGCTCCTAACTGGGAGCTGACGCAACTCCTCGACATCTTCCCGCTCCCCATCCGGCAATCGCTTGTTCGCCTGCCCAACCTCGAGGATATGATCGAGGTTGTACTCGACCTCGGGCGTCCGCCCGAAGCGCGCTTCGAAAACGATTTCGTCTACCTTTCGGAGACGCCGGTCTCGGCCGAAGACATCGCGCAGGTTAGTTCGCGCCTCTCGGCATTCGGAGCCGACAATCGCGCGGGCATCGAACAGACGCTGCATCGCATCAGCGCGATCCGCAACCGGACGGGAAAAATCGTCGGCCTGACGTGCCGCGTCGGACGCGCGGTCTACGGGACGATCGACATCATTCTGGATATTTTGCGCAGCGGTAAGTCGATTTGTTTGCTCGGTCGCCCGGGCGTGGGCAAAACGACGATGCTCCGCGAGTGCGCGCGCATGCTCTCGGAAGACCGCAAGCGCGTCGTGATCGTCGATACGTCCAATGAAATCGCCGGCGACAGCGATATTCCGCATCCCGGAATCGGCACGGCGCGGCGCATGCAAGTGACCGATCCGGCACTGCAGCACGGCGTGATGATCGAAGCGGTCGAAAACCACATGCCGCAGGTCATCGTCATCGACGAAATCGGGACGGCAGCAGAAGCCGAAGCAGCCCGCACGATCGCCGAGCGCGGCGTCGTGCTGATCGGAACGGCGCACGGGCAGACGCTGGAAAATCTGCTGATGAACCCGACGCTGGCCGACCTGATGGGCGGGATCGGCGCAGTCACGCTTTCAGACGAAGAAGCGCGCCGGCGCGGGACCCGTAAGACCGTGCTCGAGCGCAAGGCGCCGCCAACCTTCGACGTGGTGGTGGAGATTCACGACCGCGACCGCCTGGCGATCCACAAAAATGTCGGGGAGGTCGTTGACGCGCTGCTGCGCGGGTATCAGCCGCAGCCCGAGATCCGCCAGCGTACCTCCGCGGGCGTTTCCATCGTGCAGGAAGCGGACACCGAGTCCATGCCGCACATCGCGATGGCGCCCAGCTACGACGTGCCCGAAGAAGATCGCGACAAGCCGCTGATGATCTTCCCCTACGGCGTCTCGCGCAACAAGATCGAGCGGGCCGTCCACAATCTGCGCGTCAACGCGTCGATCGCCCGCAAGTGGGACGATGCCGACGTCGTCCTGACGCTGAAAGCCTTAGAGCGAAAAGAGCAGCCGCGGCTCAAGCAGATCGCGTCGGAGAATATTCCGATCTACGCGATTAAGACCAATACCACCACGCAGATTCAGAGCTGCCTCAAAGACGTCTTCAATCTGCCCACGCTCGATAACGAAGAAATTGCCTTGCGCGAAGCCGAGGAAGCCGTTTACCAGGTGCTTCTGGATAGCCAAGCCATCGAGCTTTCGCCGCAGACGTCGTACTTGCGCCGGATGCAGCACCAAGTGGCCGAAAAGTACCGCCTTCAGTCGCGCAGCACGGGTCTCGAGCCCAACCGCAGGGTACGAATATTTAAAGCCTAAGTAGCAACGCATGCGAGGATTTCTTTCTCTAGCGGTTATCTTGTCTTTGTTTGCGCTACCGGCAGCTCGGGCTGCGACGACGGGCCACACTCCCACCGCCAAACCCGCACCGAAAGTAAGCCTTGGAGCATTTGTCCGCACCCTACTGCCCAATGCGGCGCAAAATTTTGCCGGCATGCGCGGCGCCAAATACGATTCCGATACGTACTACGTCGAGTACAAAGCCCTGCCGAAGGCCGGTCTCTGTAAGGCGTGCAAAATTTACGACCAATACGCCCGCGGAAGATATCTCGAGAATTGGTATTTGGAAAACCGCTGGAATTCAACGTGGAGCACAGCAGCAAACGAGACCTACATCAGGTCGCAATTAGCGCCGGTTCTTTCCGGGTTTGCTCTGCACCGGACGGTTTCGTATTCGTATCCCACTTTTATGTGGCGAAATTTGGCCGGCGTTTGGGTGTATATCGATACGTATAAAACCGGTTTCACGTTGCGCATCGGGCGCGACCTCGTTACGGCCGTGCACACGTTATCTCCGCCGAGCAAGCTGCAATTGCAGACGTTGGCAAACGGTGCGACCAATCTCATCCGGCTCGCGCTGCCAGATGCCGGCAACAACTTCGCATCGCTGCGCGCCCCGGGCAAGAAAAAAGATATACTCGGCAACACATACCAGCTCAATACTTCCTTCGGATCGATGTTTCGCAGCTGCGATCTTTCAGATGTCTCGTACGGTTTCGGCTACAAAGATTTCCAACCCAAATGGCTCATCAACTGCCGGACGGTTTCCATGGCAGGCACGAAGGCGGCCCTCGAAGAGACTGTGCGCGCGGCCGTGTACAATGCGATCCCGAGCGGGTTTACTGCGGTGACCGATGCGTCTGCGTTGCTCTTCGACGATTACCGCTGGGACAACAGCGACACGATGGCGTCGGTCAGTATCGGCTCCTTCGAAGACAAAGGCATTGTCAATTTTACGATCTCGATCTTGCACTTCTTGCCTAAGCCCACCAAGTAGCGCCCGCTGTTCATATCATTTGAGGGCATCGAAGGCAGCGGCAAAACGACGCTGCTTTCGGCCGTTGAAGCGGAGCTTCGCAAGGACGGCGGCGATCTGCTCGTGACGCGCGAGCCGGGCGGCACGCCGGCCGGCGATGCCATCCGTCGCGTCTTCATCGAACCGCATTTCGAGCTGAGCGCGATGGCCGAGACGCTGCTCGTGAATGCATCCCGCGCCCAGCTCGTGACCGACGTCATTCGGCGGGCGCTCGACGCGGGGACGCTCGTTCTGTGCGATCGCTATGTCCACTCTTCGCTTGCCTATCAAGGCTACGGCCGCGAACAGCGTCTGGATGCCGTGCGCGCCATTTGCAACGCAGCCACGGGCGGGTTGATGCCCGATCTAACGCTTCTGATCGACGTGTCGTACGAGACGTCGCGCGAGCGGCTGCACGCGCGCGGCAACGTTGATGACCGTCTGGAAAAAATGGAGGAAGCGTTTCACCGGCGCGCGCGCGCCGGGTTTTTGGAACTTGCCAAAAGCGATCCACGCATCGTCGTTATCGATGGTGAACGCGACGAAGCGCAGGTCTTTAAAGGCGCCATGGAAGCGATTCGGCGTGCACTTTGACGTCGTCGGGTCGGAAGGCCCCAAACGTTTCTTCGGGCGCCTGACGAAAGAGACGATCGCGCATGCCTATCTTTTTACCGGGCCGCCGGGAGTGGGAAAGAAAACGTTTGCGCGCCGGTTGGCGCAGTCGCTGCTCTGCGAGGCGCCCAAAGAACATGTGCTCGGATACGACGGCACGTGCGCTGCATGCAAACTTATCGGCAAGGAAGAGACGCGCCATCCCGACTTGCTGGAAAGTATCGGCGCGCTGAAGATTGGCGAGGCCGACGAGCCGATGGCTTTTCACGAAGCCGATGCGATCACGTCGCGCGATCTGGTCCGGCAGCTCTCGCTGCGGTCTTATTCCGGCGGTTTTCGCATCTTCGTGTTGGGTGATATCGATTTTGCGTCGCCGGCCGCAGCTAATGCGCTGCTCAAGTTTTTTGAAGAGCCGCCGCCGCGCGTCGTGCTGCTGCTGACGACGCCGACGCCTTCGCGCTTGCTTGGAACGATTCGCTCGCGGCTGGTCGAAGTGCGCTTTCCGTCGCTGCGTCAATCCGAAGTCATCGAAATTCTACGGGCAAAAGGCTTCGATCAGAAAAGGGCGCAGCTTGGTGCAGCGCTTTCGCAGGGTTCGGCAACGCGAGCGCTGGCGGCGCTCTCCGACGACGAGGAACAGCTGCGCGACCAAGTTGCGGACTGGTTTTTCGAAGTCGTCAAGGGCGAGACACCGCAAGAAGGCTGGGCGTCGCGCGAAACGCTCGACGAAGGGCTAGAGATTGTCAAAACGTTGATGCGCGACTGGATCGCGCTGCGCTCCGAAGGCGTCGCGGCCGGTGGGGCGCTTGCGGTAGACTATGAGCCGAAGCTCAACAAGCTCCCGAAGATCGACGCAGTCTCAGCGATTGGCGCACTCGCCAAAATCGGCGAAGCGCAAAAGCTGGCCCGCACGAACGTTACGCCCGCGCTGGTGAGCGAGTTTGTCCGGATGTCGTTACCAGTAAGGTCGGAAAGCTAAGTCGCTATATTGCTTCGCGACGACCAGGGCGATATAGCCGAGCGCGATTGCGGTGAGCAACGCACTTGCGATTTCGCTGCCGATGTCGCTAAACGGCAGCCAGTGGGGGACGTAGGTATTGAGCGCGATCCACACGATCAGACAAATGACGACGAGTATAGCTGTCGCCAGTGGCTGCCGGCGCGCGGCCTGTAACGACGCGGAGAGCGACGCCCCTCCCGGCGTTCCGCCGATCGCTGCCGCGGGAATCGCGTAAATGAAAGCCCACAAGGCGAGCGCACCGAGGGCCAAAGCAACGTAAGCGCTCCCACTCATCGATCCGATGTACCGCGCGATCCAGGTGAGGAAGAAAAACCCGATGACGGCGATCAAAATGTTCCCCGCCTTGCGCCGGCTATCGTTCCAAGCCGACGGCAGGTTCGCGCGACCGTGCCGCCATGCGTCATCGGCGAAAATCAGCGAGATGCCGAATGCGAAGCCGTACATGATGTTGATGAGCAGTGCGATGATGCCGACGCCTGCGCCACCGCTCGCCGCGAAAAACCACACGCTTGCGTACGTCAACCCGATGGCGATCAGCGCCGCGACCAGCGGCGGAAAAAGTACGCCGAGGTTGCGCGCATAAAGCGGCAACGCTTGAACGTACATCGCCAGGTCGACCTTGCGCGTCACGCGCGAGCACCTTGCAATGCCGATTGGCAGCCGCACGTTCCTTTGACGTCGATTTTCTCGACGATGCGGGAGATCGCGCCTTTTACCCGGGCGTTGTTGCGGTTGAAGACTTCGATGACCTCATGATGGGAGACCGGCGGGCCCTCCAAGCCTTCCAGACCGACGTCGTAATCGGTGATCAGCGAGATGTTGACGTAGCACATTTCGAGTTCGCGCGCCAGATAGCACTCCGGGTACTGGGTCATGTTGATGACTTCCCAACCCGCCGACGCAAACCACTTGGACTCCGAACGCGTCGAAAAGCGTGGCCCTTGCACGACGACGATCGTGCCGCGTTCGTGGGTGTCGATGTCGAGCGACTTCAACGCCTCGATCGCGATCGGGCGCAGCTGCGGACAGTACGGGTCGGCGAAGCTGACGTGTGTGGTGATGGGTCCGTCGTAGAACGTGTCTACGCGGCCGGTGGTCCGGTCGACCACTTGGTCGGCGACGACCATCGAACCCGGTGCGACGTTCTTGGCCAGCGAGCCGCACGCCGTTGGGCCGATGATGCGTGTGACTCCGAGCGCCTTCATCGCCCACATGTTGGCGCGATAGTTGATCATGTGCGGCGGAATGCGATGGGCCTTGCCGTGGCGCGGCAGAAAGGCGACCTTCTTGCCGGCGATCTCCCCCAGAGCGAAAGCGTCGCTCGGTGAACCGTACGGCGTCTCGACCTCGACCTCGCGCGCGTTTTCGATCAGCGAATAAAACCCGGAGCCCCCGAAGACACCGATGTCGGCACGTTCTTTTGTTTGCATGGCGGGCGCTGTTCTTTAGAAAACGGGCGAGCCCCTCGCGCTAGCGGTTAAAATCGCCGGGTTTGAGATCCTCGATAAACTTCTTGAACTTCTCGATATCCGCTTCGCCCGTTTTTTCGCTGGAGATCGATTCTTCGAGCACGATTTTGTCGGCGACGTAAATCGGCGCGCTCATGCGTAGCGCCAGTGCGATGCCGTCGGAAGGGCGCGTGTCTACTTCTTGCAGTTCGCCGTTCTTACGCACGACGAGTTTGGCGAAGAACGTGGACTCGCGAATGTCGTGAATGACGACTTGTTCGAGTCGCGCTTCGAGCGTTTCGAAGATCGTGCGGATGAGATCGTGCGTGAGCGGGCGCGGGACTTGTGCGCCTTCGAGCGCCAGCGCAATCGCGGTCGCTTCGAACGGGCCGATGAGAATTGGAAGAAAACGTTGTCCGTCGACGTCTTTGAGGATGACGACCGGATCGTGCGTGAGCAGATCGATCCCGAGCTTATCGACCTTCATCTGGCGCATGCTTATCCAAACGTACGCGCTCGGAAGCGCTCTGCCTGCCAGGTCGCGGCAGCAGCCCAGCCGAACGGAGCGCGGTTCCATGGCGCTATCCTGCGGTATCGTCGGCTTGCCCAACGTCGGCAAGTCCACAATCTTTAACGCGCTCACGCGGTCCGCGCAGGCGTTGGCTGCCAACTACCCGTTTGCGACGATCGAACCCAATGTCGGCGAGGTGCCCGTGCCCGACGAGCGGCTCGATGCGCTCGCGGAGATCGAAAAGTCCGAACGCATCGTTCCGGCGACCGTCCGCTTTGTGGATATCGCCGGCTTAGTGCGCGGCGCGAGCTCCGGCCAGGGGCTGGGCAACGCATTCCTGAGCCACATTCGCGAGACCGACGCGATCGCGATGGTCGTCCGGTGCTTTCACGACGAGAACGTGGTGCACGTCGAAGGTGGGCCCGATCCGGCCCGCGATATCGAAATCGTCGGACTCGAGCTGGCGCTGGCGGACCTGGCGTCGCTGCAGAAGCGGGTCGATAAACTCGCGCGCGAGGCCCGCGCCAATCCGAAGCTGCGGCCCAAGGTCACGGCTACCGAAAAACTGATCGCGGCCTTGGAGCAAGGCCGGCCGGCGCGCTCGTTTCCGCCGGGCTCGGACGAGGCGGAAGTGGCCGCCGAATCGTTTCTGCTGACCGCTAAGCCACTGCTGTACGTGGCCAACGTCGATGAGGAACAACTGGCGCAGCCTGGGCCGCTGGTGCTCGCCGTGGAGGCCATTGCCAAGGGTGAGGGCAGCCGCGTCGTAGTCTTGAGCGGGAAGGTCGAGGCCGAACTGGCCGGGCTGACCGACGCGGAGGCCGTCGAGTTCCGGCACGAGCTCGGCATCGAGCGCAGCGGACTGGACCGCCTGGCAGCCAGCGCCTACGACGCGCTCGGGCTGATGACATTTCTGACCGCCGGCCCCAAGGAGAGCCGTGCCTGGCCGATCGGGCGCGGAACCAAGGCGCCGCAGGCTGCCGGCACCATTCACACCGACATCGAGCGCGGTTTCATCCGGGCAGAAATCATAGACTACGCTGACTACGTGCGCTATAAAACGATGGATGCGCTGCGGGCCGCGGGTAAGGTGCGCAGTGAGGGTAAGGATTATGTGATGCGAGAAGGCGATGTCGTGAACTTTCGGTTTAACGTTTGAACCCTCCAGTAACGACCACCGCGCGCGATGTTTCGGTGTTCGGCGACGGCATTGCGTATTTCAACGAAGCGGCCGAGCTGCTGCAACTCGAGCGCTCGATGCGCGCAATTCTCACCCACCCCTCCCGCCAAATCATTTTTTCGATCCCGTTTCAGCGCGATTCGGGCGAGTTCGAAGTTTACACCGGCTATCGCGTGCAGTACAATTTCGCGCGCGGCCCGGTCAAGGGCGGCATCCGCTACCATCCGGGCGTGACGCTCGATGAAGTGACCGCACTCGCATTTTGGATGACCTGGAAATGCGCGGTCGTCGATCTGCCGTTCGGCGGAGCGAAGGGCGGCGTCACGTGCGATCCGTCAAAACTTTCCGACAGCGAACTCGAACGCATCACGCGCCGCTACGCAGCGGAGCTCGTGGAAGTCGTGGGGCCCGACAAAGATGTGCCTGCGCCCGATGTCGGCACCAACTCACGGACGATGGCGTGGTTCATGGACACGTACTCGATGCACATGCGCCAAACGGTGCCGGGCGTAGTGACGGGTAAGCCGCTGGCAATCGGCGGATCGAAGGGGCGGGTCGAAGCGACCGGGCGCGGCGTCACGATCGTTGCGATGGACGAGATGGAAAACATGAAGATCAAGCCGTCGCAGGCCAAAGTTATCATCCAAGGATTTGGGAACGTCGGCATGTGGGCCGCGCGTTTGTTCGCGCAGCGCGGATGCAAGATCGTCGGCATTTCCGACGTCACCGGCGCGTACTACAATCCGAAGGGGATCGATCTAGACAAAGCGATCGAGCTCGCGGAGCAGGATCACAATTTGGCCGCATTTCGAGGCGGGGATAAGATTAGCAACGCCGAGCTGCTGGTCAGCGAGTGCGACGTACTCGTGCCGGCGGCTCTGGAGCGAGTGCTAACGTCGGAGAATGCGCCGGCCATTAAGGCGAAGCTCGTCGTGGAAGGCGCTAACGGTCCGACCACGCCGGACGCCGATCATATTTTGAACGAGCGCGGAATCACCGTCATTCCAGACATCATGGCCAACGCCGGCGGCGTTACCGTTTCATACTTCGAGTGGGTCCAAGACAAGATGGGCTACTTCTGGAAGCTCAACGAGGTCAACGAACGGCTCGAAGATACGTTGATTACGAACTTCCACGAGCTGCGCGGCATGAGCAAACGCCACAAGATTCCGTACCGGACGGCAGCCTACATGGTTGCGATCGATCGCGTCGTGCAGTCGCTGAAGTTACGCGGAGTGTACGCCTAGCGCGCAGAGCAACGGTCCAGGGTTTTCTTTTTGACTATGCGCCATGACAGCTAGCGAAGCGTCCCTTCGATACGCGCTCTTACGAGCGCTACTCAGGGTCCTTCGACAAGCTCAGGATGACACTCTGGGTTAGGATGGCAACGCTAATCCGAGCGTGGTTCCGTTGGGAGGCCGGCGGATTGCCACGCTGCGTAGCCACCCTCTAACGCTTCCGCGTTAGTGTAGCCTTTTGCGTGTAGCGTCGCCGCGATGCGCGAACAGGAGTTGCCGCTGCCGCAGTAGAGCACGACGTGCTCGTCTTTAGAAAATGGAACGTTGCCGCTCTCTAACGTTTCGCCGTCATAACGCAACGAGCCCGGGATCTGCTGATCATCGGGTTTCTTGCGAATGTCGATGAGCTTCAGGGAACCGGGCTGCGCGTTTTTTATATCGTCGATGTTTGCCATTGCCTTGATACCGGGCTAGGGCAGCGGATACGGCCACAGCGGGTTGATCGCTTTGATGACGTACGGGTTGTACGTATCCGTTTGCGCGATCGCCCCGATCTGCGCATTCGATAGTGGTGCAATTCCCAGATTGTATTTCGCATCGAGCGCGCCGATAAAGACGTTTGCAATCACCGCATAGCCCGTGTTGGAGGGATGCAGGCCGTCGTAGCTCAGAAGCCCGCCGCCGAATTGCATCGTCAATGTCACGCCGGGTGCCAGGGTGACCCCCGTCGCAGCGAACGTCCTGAAATTCGCTGTAATCGGTGCAAGTGCGACACCCGTCGTGGTTGCGGTCGAGTCGATCGCCGAGTTGTAGGCGGCATTCAGGCCGATGACTTGCGCGGAAAAGGCTGAGTCCAGATAATTCGCACCGTCGCCGCTGCCGGCTCCGTTCGGGTCGAGATTGGGCGTAACAGTCGGAGATGAAGAACCCAGCTCCGCCAATACTCCGAAAAAGCCCGATTCCGTCAGGAAGCCGGTCGCGCCGGTGTATTTGCCGATAATGTACGCCTGGACCGCACCCGCGAAAGGCGCGGGCACGCCGAGTTTTTGCAAGTCCGCCGAGATCTTCGCGGCGGGGAAAAACTGCGGAACGGGCATTTCGCCGGTGGCGGGATTGCCGAGAATGTCAGGCAGATCGCCGACGACGACTTGTGAGCCGCTCGCTTGGAGCGTCGTGATGATTTGTGTGAGGTCGGTGGCTAATTGCGCCGGCGAATCGGTCGCGGGCGAATTTCCGTGCGAGAAGATGAACTTCAGCAGATCGTTCGCGCCGAGCCAAACCGTCGTGACTTTCGGCTTGAGCGAAAGGGCTGCGTTGAGCATCGTCGGGTTCGGCAGCGTCGCGGCGAATTGGCCGAGCACCGGATAGAACAGTTTGCTTTCGTCTTGGATGAGCGATTGCAGGCCGCCCGAACTCGCGTCGCCCGGAAGCGTAACATACGAAGGGCAGCTCGTGCCGACCGGTCCAGGCGGCGCGCCGGTAATCGGCGCATTCATTGCGACGGCTTCGTGCATCGTTGCACCCGGAATGCCGAGGTTTGCAATCGGTGAAGACGGAGCCATGCGCGTCAGCGGCCACGTGGCTTGCGAGTACGCTTGCTGGTTGAATGCGTCGCAGCCCAGGTGCGTCGCGGCGAAACCGGCGTTCAAAGTCGAAACGACCAGCTGGCCGCCCAGGCCCGGCTTGACGATGAGCGGCAGGACGCCGGTGGTCGCCGGATTCTTTCCGGTATATTGCTGATAGAGCAGCGACCAGAAGCCGTTCTCTTGCGTCGGCGGAACTGCAGCGCCGGGCAGCGCGGAAATTCCGGGCGCGGTAGCGGTCGGATCTCCCAACTGTCCGCTGGACTGTTCGCCGAAGGTCAGACTGTCGCCGACACCGACCAAATTCTGCTGCGTCAATCCGCCGCCCGCGGGCAAGACGGGAGCGATCGGCACGCTGCCGTTGCTTCCGACGCCTCCGCTGCACGCTGCCAAAGCGATGAGTGTGAGCGCCGCCGCAGCGCGTTGGATAGTCGTATACATGTTGCTCATCCCCGTGATTAGAACTGAATGACGCTGGGCGAACCGATACCGATTTGGATCTGGAGCTGGGTTGCTTTCAGGCCTCCGACCGTCGGAACGGTATTGGCCGAACACGGCAGCTGCAGACAGTTGAGTTGCTTGATACCGTAAGGCGCATAATTGGTGGGCCCACCGCTATTGAGCACCAACTGCACGAACGCCGTTGGCCCCAAGCGCTGCGCAATCCCGGCAAAGTAAGCGACCACATGCTGCGCGTACGGATCGGCCGGCAGATAATCGCGCGAACTTTGCGGCTCTAAGAAAATTTTGGTACTGGGCGTCGGGTTGTACTCGAGATAGAGAATCTGATAGAGCTGCGCGTGGTTGACTTGATTGAGGCCGGCCGTATGGACGAGCCACGACGGTGCCACGGTGAACGTGCCGAACATTTTCGGCGTCTTTAGGAACGGAACGGTCACCGCCAGCGAGTAGACCTGCGTCGTGCGCGTGCTGATGCCGAAGTGCGGCACGCCGTTAAAATCGACGAACGGAACTACGTCACCGTTACCGCCCGAGGCGTTGACCTGCGACCAGCGCGAGACGTAGGTGGGCGTAACGACAATCGGAATCGACCGGCCGCGGAATTTTCCGACGTTGATCAGGTTCTCCCACAAGCCCAGGAAGAATTTGTCTTTGGTCGTCACGTCAACCGGTGCGCTGATGCCCGTGCATGTGCTCGATGTCACTCCGCCGAGGTCGACGCAGCTCGGATTGACGCCTGGAATCGGCGGGAAACCGTTGGGCAGGAAAAACGGAACTTGGCCGCTGTTGAAGCCGACCGGATAATGCTGCAGTTCGTAATAGTTTGCGATGACGCTCATCTTCGGGCTGAAGCCGTACCCGGCGACGACATCGGTACCGCCCTGCATCCACTTGTTGCCGAAGCTGCCGATGTTGCCGTACGGATGCGCGAACGAGAAATCGACGGTGTAGGTGAAGCCGGTTGGCAGGCCGATTTCCGCTTTGCCTCCGACCGGAGCCTGACCTACGGGCGGCACTTGCGCGACCGTGCCCGGCGCCACGTTCTGCGCGTTCTTTTTGGCGGCACTTGCGTTCATGGCGTTCTTGATTGCGGTGTTTGCGCCGCGGACGACCGAGCCGTAGGGACCCGTTACGTCGGCCAGTGCCGGCGCGCCGGCAAACATAACCGAAATCACACAGAGTGCGCCTGCACGAAAAAAAGAACGAAGCATCAAATCGATCTCCAGCTCCAGCGGTGTGGGTTTTTGGGGTTAGGCGGTAACCGGGGGTTCGCCTTCCGGCTTGCGCCGCAAAACCCATGATTTCACGATGACATAAAGCACGGGCGTGATTGCTAAGTTTAAGATCGTCGATACGACCATGCCCCCAAAGACCGCCGTCCCGAGCGAATGCCGCGCCGCGCTTCCGGCGCCGCTTGCGAACACGAGCGGCGTAACGGCGATGATAAACGCCAGCGACGTCATAAGAATCGGGCGCAGCCGTGTCTGCGCCGCGCGTGACGCCGCGGTTATGAGATCGGCGCCTTGCGCCAGCTGCTGATTTGCAAACTCTACGATAAGAATTGCGCTCTTACTCGCGAGTCCGATCAGCATGACGAAGCCAACTTGCGCATAGGCATCGCTCGCGATATGGCGGACATCCAGAAAGACGAGGGCGCCGAGAATGGCGACCGGCACGGCGAGCAACACGATGAACGGGTCGACGAAGCTTTCGTACTGAGCGGCAAGAACCAGAAACACGAAGACGATGCCGACGCCGAAAATTAACGCCGAGAGCACGCCACCTTCGATCTCTTCGCGTGAAATGCCCGACCACTCGTAACTCACGCCCGGCGGATCGATTTGCGCGGCGAGTTTCTCCATCGCGGCGATGGCTTGCCCCGAACCCTTACCCGCAGCTGCCGATCCGTTGATTTCGATCGATCGGTACAGGTTATAGTGGTTGATGATCGGCGACGAGAGCCCGAGTTTCGTCGACGCGATGCCGCCCAGCGGAACCATGCCGCCTGTTTTCGATCGCACGTACAAATATTGGAGCGACTGCATGCTGCTGCGGTACGGCTCTTGGGCCTGGACCATCACGCGATACGAACGGTTGAGATAATCGAAGTCGTTCACGTAGAACGAACCGAGATCGGTCTGCATCGTGTTGAATACATCGGTCAGCGAGACACCAATCGATTTGGCTTTTTCACGGTTGATGTGGATCTGCATCTGTGGCGAGTTGATGCGGAACGTCGTAAAGACGTTGAGCAAATCAGGGTTTTTGTTTCCAAGCCCCATATAGCCGAACGCGGTTCCCATCAGCGCCGGCAGTCCGACGTTGCCGCGATCCTCCAGCTCGAATTGAAAGCCGCCGAAGTTGCCGACGCCTTGAATCGCGGGTAAATTAAATGCGAAGACTTGCGCGTCGGCGATGCCGAAGAATTGCATTTGTATGCGCTGCAGCAGCGCGGGGAGGGAGTGTTGACCGCCCCGTCGCTGCGACCACGGCGCGAGGCGTGCAAACAAAATGCCGCGGTTGGGCCCGCTTCCGGTGAAGCTGAAACCGGAAACGTCGAAGACGTGCACGATCTCCGGCTGCCGGCTGAGGATCGCCTCGACGCGCTTCGCGACGCTCAACTCGTGGGCCAGCGACGAACCTTCGGGCGCTTGTATCGTTACGACGAAGAAGCCCTGATCTTCGTCGGGGATAAACGCGGTCGGCGCGGTGCGGAATAGGAAGAACGTTGCGATCAGGGCTCCCAGGAAAAGCGCTGCAACGAGGTAGCGCGCGCGCATCATTTTCGGCAGCGTGTCGCGGTACCAGCCGCGGAACGAGGCGAGGCCGTGATTGAAGATCACGAACAGCGGAAAATTCGAGTGGAAATCCTTACGGAGCATACGCGCCGACATGACGGGCGTGAGTGTTAACGAAGCAAAAAGCGAGATCGTGATCGACGCTGCGATCGTCATCGCGAACTGACGATAGAGTTGTCCGGTCGTGCCCGGAAAGAAGGCGACCGGCACAAAAACAGCCAGCAAGACCAGCGACGACGCTACGACCGCACCCTGAACCTCGCGCATGGCTGCGGCGGCGCCTTCATTGCCGGTCATGCCTTTCTCTTGAATGAAGCGCGCGATGTTTTCGATCACGACGATCGCGTCGTCGACCACCAACCCTGTTGCAAGGGTCAGGCCGAAAAGCGTGATCGTGTTGATCGTAAAGCCGAAGAGCTTCATCACGAAAAACGTGCCGATCAGCGAGATCGGAAGCGTGACCGCCGGAATAATCGTGGAGCGCGGATCTTGTAAAAAGAGATAGATGACCGCGATGACCAGAAAAATCGAAAGCAATAGTGTCCAGATAACTTCGCGGATCGATTCGTTCACGAACTCCGAGCTATCGAAGGCCATCTCCCAGGTCACGCCGGGCGGGAACGATTTTTGGAGCTGCGCGAGTTGCGCGCGCACGCCTTGGGATACTTGCAGCGCATTTGCGGTCGGCAGTTGCAGCACGCCCATGCCGACGACGTTCTTGTTCCCGTCAAATGCGATGACGCTCGAGTAATCCTCGGCGCCGATTTCAATCTGTGCGACATCGCCGAGCCGCGTGAAGCCGCCGTTCGGGTCGGCGCG
This sequence comes from Vulcanimicrobiales bacterium, assembly GCA_038215615.1. Taxonomy (GTDB): domain Bacteria; phylum Vulcanimicrobiota; class Vulcanimicrobiia; order Vulcanimicrobiales; family Vulcanimicrobiaceae; genus Rubrimentiphilum. Next base: position 95,586 of record JBBQQR010000001.1, read on the forward strand.
GACGATGATATTGCGGAACTGTGCGGGCGTGCTCAAGCGCCCCTCGGCGTGAACGCTGATCGTGAACGGCTGGTTCGAGCGCTCAGGCGCGCTGCCGATGCTGCCGGCGGCGACTTCGACGTTCTGCTCCTGCAGCGCGCCGATCACATCGGAGATGGCGAGGCCGCGCCCTTGCAGCTGCGCAGGGTTGACCCACACGCGCATTGCATAACGCCGCTGGCCGAAAATGATAACGTTGCTCACTCCGGTGACGCGTTTGAGTGAGTTTACAACGTTGAGCTCGGCGTAGTTGCTCAAGAAGAGCTGATTGTATTGTTTGTTGGTCGAGCGCAGGGCGAGCGCCATCGCGAAAGTGCCGGAGTTTTTCGAGACGGTAACACCGGTCTGCTTGACCTCGTTCGGCAGGCGTCCGAGCGCCGATTGCACCGCGTTCTGCACGTCGCTGGCCGCGGTGTCGAGATTCGTGCCGAGATTAAAAGTCGCGGTAATCGAGCTCGTGCCGTTGTCTGAACTCGTCGAGGTGACGTAACGCAGCCCCTCGACGCCGTTGACGGCCTGCTCCAGCGGCGTCGTGACGGCGGATTCCACCGCTTGGGCGTTCGCGCCGGTGAAGTTGGCGTTGATCGTTACCACCGGCGGCGCGATCTGCGGGTATTGCGCGATCGGCAAAGTCGGGATGACGATAAGTCCCGCAATAACGATGACCAGGGAACAGACGGCCGCGAGTATCGGCCGCCGCAAAAAGAACGGCGTCATCCTTCGACAGGCTCAGGACAGGCTACGAGCACTGAATTATAGGAAAGCCTGTTCGGCGTGATAGGAGCTGCGCGAAAGCGGGCTCGAAACGACTTGATGGAAGCCTTTGGTTCGCGCGAGAACCCCAAGTTGCGCGAATTTCTCCGGATGCACGAAAGTTTCGACGGGCAGATGTTTTTTCGTAGGCTGCAAATACTGGCCCATCGTGAAGATGTCTACGCCCACTGAGCGCGCGTCGTCCATGACGTGCTCGATCTCTTCGTCGGTCTCGCCTAGTCCGATCATGATCGAGGTTTTCGCGTAACGTTCCGGCGCGCGTTTCTTGGCGTGTTCCAAGATGCTTAGCGATTGGTCGTACTTGGCGCGCTTGTCGCGAACGCGCGGCGTAAGCCGGCGTACCGTTTCCAGGTTGTGCGCGAAGACGTCGGGTTTCGCGTCAAGGACGATGTCGAGCGCGTTGAGGTCGCCGCGATAGTCGCCGCTCAAAATCTCCACGCGCGATCCCGGTACGCGTTGGTGAATCTCGCGCACGGTATTTGCGAAGATGAGCGCGCCACCATCGGCCAGGTCGTCACGGTCGACGGCCGTCAGCACCAAATACTTCCAGCCCAGGTCGCGGACAGCTTCGGCGACGCGCACCGGCTCCATCCAGTCAACAACGCCCTTCGGATTTCCGGTCTTTACGCTGCAGAAGCGGCAGCCGCGCGTACACGTGTCGCCGAGAATCATAATCGTCGCGGTTCCGGCGCCCCAGCACTCCGCGAGGTTTGGGCACATCGCTTCTTGGCAGACCGTGTTCAAGCGCAGCCCCGTTACTTCGCGCTTCACGCGCTCGTAATCGTCGCCGTGCGGCAGTTTCACTTTCAGCCACTCCGGCTTCGGCACGCGCTGCTCGCGGGTTAAGTCGACGTGAATCACGCGACCGAACGCCCCTCGACTTGCGCACTAACGTGCGCAGCTCGGGGTCCTTCGACGAGCTCAGGATGACAATCCGGGACCCACTCTAACGAAAATTCACGAGCGAACGCGTCGAGCAATGCATCACGTGCTTCCGCGATCGAAACGGCGCGGCCGGTTTCTTTCGAGAGGCTCGTGAGTCCGCGATCGCTCAAGCCACACGGATGTATGAGCGCGTCGTAGTTGAGATCATTGGAGACGTTGAGCGCGATGCCGTGCATCGACGTCATCTTTCTTACCGCCAACCCGATCGCGCAGAGTTGATCGTTGCCCACCCAAACGCCCGCATGATCGGCGAACCGTTCTCCGCGAACGCCGAACCGTGCGCAGGCTTCGATGACCGCGCTCTCAAGCGCGCGGACGAGCGGAACGACTTCGCGAAAGCGCGCCAGGCGCCGTATCGGGTAGACGACGAGTTGCCCGGGACCATGAAACGTAACGTCGCCGCCGCGTTCGATCTCGACGAGATCGATGCGGCGCTCCGCCAGCGCTTCCTTTGAAAGAAGAACATTGCCGGTCTTGGCGTTGCGCCCGAGCGTAATAACCGGCGGATGCTGTACGAAGATCCACGTCTGGGGGTCTTGGCCGCTGCCGACCCGTTCGTGTAACTCGCGCTGCATCTGCCAAATCTCGCGGTAAGGCCGCAACCCTAGGTCGAGCACCCTGGCGTTCATTCAGCCTCTAGAATCTTATTTTGCAGCCGCCGGTTGCGGCGCCTTGGGTTTGGGGTTCACGATGTGAATCGCTTTGCCGTGGGCTGCTTCGGCGGCGTCCATGATGCTTTCGGTCAGCGTCGGATGCGGGTGGATGGAGAGGCCGATGTCTTCGAGCGTGGCCCCCATCTCGAGTGCGATCACGCCTTCGCCGATTAGTGACTCTGCCTGTGGCGCCACGATATGCATGCCGAGCAGCATGTCGGTCTTGGCGTCGCCGACGAGTTTGATGAGGCCGTCGGTTTCATTCATGGTGCGCGCTCGCCCGCTGGCTTTGAGCGGGAATTTTCCGATGCGCAACTCATGACCGGCGGCTTTGGCCTCTTCCTCGGAAAGACCGACAGTGGCGACTTCGGGATCGGTGTAGACGCAATTGGGAATCGCAACCGGATCGAAGGCGGCGGATTTATCGCCGGCGATCACTTCGGCGGCGATAACGCCTTCTTTCATGGCCTTGTGCGCGAGCAGCGGCATTCCGGCGATGTCGCCGATCGCGAAAATATTTTTGACTTTCGTGCGGCGCTGCTGGTCGACGTCGACGAAGCCGCGCTCGTTCGTCTGCAGTCCCGCCGCTGGTAAATTCAAATTGTCGCTGACGGGGCGCCGGCCGACGGCAACGAGGACGCAGTCGAAGTCGCGCGTTTCGTCTTTGCCGTTGGTGCCTTCCCCATTGAATGTGGCTTTGACGGTCTTGCCGTCTTTCTTCACGGCGCCCACTTTCGTGTTCACCATCATCTCGACGCCCTGTTTTCTCAGAATACGGCCGAGCTCTTTACCGATCTCCAGATCTGTGCCGCTCAATATCTGCGGCATCATCTCGACGACCAGCACTTTCGCACCAAGCCGGGTATAGACTGTCGCAAATTCTAAGCCGATAACGCCGCCGCCGATGATGAGCAGTGTCTTGGGAACCGATTTGAGTTGTACGGCGTCGTCGGAGTTAATGATCGTCTCGCCATCGCGCGGCCAGGCTTTCACGTCGAGGGGCGCCGACCCGGTCGCGATGACGGCGAACTCCGCCTTTATCGTATCGGTGCCGCCCTCTTTGGTCTTGACCGTGATTTCGCCGGCGCTCTTAAAGGAAGCTTCGCCGTACATAAATTGCACGTTGTTGAATTTGAAGAGCTGCTTCACGCCGCCCACGTTGGCGTTGACGACCTCGGTCTTGAACTTTGCGACGCCTTCGCGATCCACTTGCGCTTTGGGGACTTTGAGCCCGAGAGCGTCGGCATGATCGATCTGCCGCACGATTTCACCGACGTGCAGCAGAGCCTTCGTGGGGATGCATCCCCAATTCAAGCAAACGCCGCCCACCTCGTCGCGGTCTACGCAAATGACTTTCTTCCCCAGTTGCCCTAACCGGATCGCGGCGTGATAGCCGCCCGGACCTGCGCCGATAACGACGGCGTCGACTTGATGCTCTGCCATGAAATTCGGCTTCGACGGGCTCGTGCGCGCCTCCGCCGAAGCACCGGGCGTGAAGCCGATTCAGCGACGGTTGCTTTCTTGGTATGCGAAAAACGGCCGGGCGAGCTTGCCGTGGCGAAAAACACGCGACCCGTACCGCATTCTGGTGAGCGAGTTCATGCTGCAGCAAACGCAAGTCGATCGCGTTCTGCCGAAGTACCGCGCATTTCTCAAGCGCTTTCCAAGCATGCGAAATTTGGCTGCCGCTTCGCTGGGCGATGTCATTCGCGAATGGCAAGGGCTCGGATACAATTCGCGCGCCGTTCGATTGAAGCGCATCGCGGAAGCGGTCGTTTTGCAATTCGGCGGGGCGATGCCGCTCGATCTGCGATCGCTTCGAAGCCTGAACGGCATCGGTCCCTACACTGCCGCGGCGTTGCGCGCGTTTGCCTTTGAGTACGACGACGCGGCCGTCGACACGAACGTGCGCCGAGTGGTACAACGTCTAACGCTCGGTACGGAAGAACCGCAAGCGCTCGTTCCGCACGGGCGGGGACACGATTGGAATTCGGCGCTGATGGATTTTGGCGCGGCCGTTTGCACGGCGCGGGCGCCCAAGTGCGCGGTCTGCCCGTTAAAAACGGTTTGCGCGTCATTTCCAATCGATCCGTCCGATCTGAAGCGCAAGCGCGCGACGGCAAAAGCGATCCCGTTCGAAAAGACCACCCGGTTCGCGCGCGGCCGGATTATCGATCGATTGCGCGAGCTGCCTCCGGGAAAACGCGTGTCGCTGCTCGTCTTGCACCGCGAACTCGAGCTGCCGGGCCGCTCGGCGCAGGACTTCTCGGCGCTCGTTGAGGCGCTCGCGCGCGACGGTCTGGTGAGCGTTGCAAACAGGCAGGTCGCTCTTAGCGATTAGCGTACACTCGCGTTAATGCGCTTAGCAATAATCGCCGCGGTTTCTATCGCGGTTTTGTTCCCGGCGGCGGCCTCCGCCCGCACCGTTGACTTCAGCGATCTTCGCAGCGTCGTCTCGCTGAGCAGTCCTCAAATCTCTCCGGACGGGAAGCGAATCTTGTTCTTTCGTTCGCGCCCGGACTTTACGAAAGATCGTTCGCAAAGCGATCTGATGCTCATCGACGTGAAGGCGAAGAAGATCCGGCAGCTCACGTATAACCGCCGGGGTCTGAATTCGGCGCGCTGGTCGCCGGACGGCTCGAGCATCGCGTTCTTGATGTCGACGACGGTTGAGGGTGTCACCGACCCGCAGCAAGAGATTTTTGTGCTGCCGCTCAATGGCGGCGATCCGCGGCCGGTCACCAAAGCCGAACAAGGCGTGGATGGATTCGCTTGGAGTCCAAACGGTTCGCAATTTGCGTTCATCACTCAGGATCCGAATCCGTACAAGAAGCAGGTCGACGCGCATCTCGACGCTTTCGAAGTCGGCGCCAACGATTATCTGCACACCGAAGCTGCGATTCCGTCGCATCTTTGGATCATCGGGACGAACGGTGGCACGGCAAAGCGGCTCACGAGCGGTTCGTGGAGTTTGGGCATCGTCGATCCCGGCGCGACCTCGGGTCTTTCGTGGTCGCCGGATGGAACCAAGATCGCGTTCGATCATTTTCCGACCGCGATTAACGGCGATGCGCTGGGGACGGTGGTCGATGTCATCGACGTGCGCACCGGAAAGCGTACGCCGCTCACGGGAAATACAGGATTGGAAGGTGGCGGAACGTTCGCGCCCTCCGGCACGGCGATCGCCTACTCCCGCAACGCCGGCGGCGACGCGACCAACGGAAACGCCATTTACGTCACGCGCTTGGGCGGCGGTCCCGGCAAAGATATTCGCAAGCAGATCGATCGCACGATCAATGGAACGGCGTGGGCTCCGAACGGCAATGCGATGTGGCTCTTCGGGCCGGATAGATCGAGCGTGGCCGCATGGTACGTTACGCTCGCCGGCGCGACCAAACGCGTCAATCTGGGCAACGTCGCGGTCTCGCAAACGGGACAAGCCGCGCGTCAAACCGGCGCGCTGCCGTTCGTCGGTACGACAACGGGGCATCCGGCGGAACTCTACTATCTCGCATCGCCTGATTCGAAGCCGGTGCGCCTGACGAATTACAACGGTTTCATAAGTACACTGCAGCTGGGCCGCGTCGTCGAGATGAATTGGAAGAACGATGGTTTCGCTGAAGACGGCGTGCTTACGCTGCCGCCCGGTTACAACCCGCAGAAAACCTATCCGCTGGTTCTCGTAATTCATGGCGGCCCGCAATCGGCGTCGACGCTGGCGTGGAACAGTCAGAATCAGCTCTTTGCCGCGCACGGTTATCTGGTCTTCAATCCCAATTACCGCGGCAGCACGAATCTGGGCGATCGCTACGAGCACGCGATCTGGCACGACGCCGGCGCCGGCCCGGGACGCGACGTGATGGCGGGCATCGCGACCGTCGAGAAAGCTTATAAGGTAGATACGAGCCGCATGGCGGTCACGGGGTGGTCGTATGGCGGCTACATGACGTCGTGGATGACGGGCCACTACAACATTTGGAAGGCGGCTGTCGCCGGCGCGGCGCTCAACGACTGGTTCGACGATTACAACGTCGCGTTTTATGTCTACACGGACGTACCGTGGTTTGGCGGATCCCCCTGGAATCCAAAATACGCGGCAATGTGGCGCGAGCAGTCGCCGATTACCTACGCCCAATCGATTAAAGCGCCAACGCTGATCATGGGCGACATCGGCGACAACAACGTGACGATCACCAATTCATTCAAGATGTATCACGCGCTGAGAGATAACGGCGTGCCGGTACAGTTCGTGGCCTATCCGGTGCATGGGCATTTCCCGAGCGACCCCGTTCGTTCCGAAGATGTGACGCGACGCTGGCTGGCCTGGATCGACCGGTACTTGAGGTAATCATGAAATACTTCGTTTTGATTTTGGCGCTCGTTCTTGCCACGGTAAGTTCGGCGACGGCGCGTACGATGGTCTTGGACGACATGAAAACGCTGTCGGGCCTCTCGGAGCCGACGCTTTCGCCCGACGGCAGCTTGATCGCGTTCATTCTTTCGCAGCCCGATTATAAGGCGGATCGCAGCACGCGAACGCTGATGCTCTACGATTTGCGTGACTCCAGTACGCGGCCGCTGACCTCGGCGCGACGCGGCATAGCTTCTCCGGCGTGGTCGCCCGATGGACGGCGCCTGGCATTTCTTTCGATAACGGGCGAAGGCGACAAAGCCGCGGAGCAGATCTTCGTTTTGGATATGCGCGGCGGCGATGCTGCGCAGCTGACGCACGCAGCAAACGGCGTCGAACAATTTACGTGGCGGCCCGACGGTGGCGCGATCGCGTACGTTACGCCCGACGATCCGGCGAACAAAAAAGACATCGCGCACCATCTCGACGCGTTCGTGGTGGGCGATCAAGCCTACCAAGAGAAGGCCGCGCCGGCGCCTAACCACATGTGGATCATCAACGCCGGCGGCAGCGGCGACAAGCGCTTGACGCAAGGTACGTGGAGCTTACCCACAGCTACGCCGCCGGGCTCGCCCGCGTCGCCGCTGTCGTGGTCGCCGGACGGGAAATCGATTCTCTTCACGCGCATGCCGAATGCCTACGATAGCGACGGCTATTTGGCAACGGTCGACGTGCTAGACGTGCAAAGCGGCGCGATTCGCACCCTGACGTCACATGGTAAGTACGAAGGGTACGGCAGTTTTTCGCCGGACGGAACCAAAATCGCGTACTGGTATCCGTTTCAGGGCGATCCTTCAGCGCAAAACGATGTTCTGGTGACCTCGCCGGCGGGGGGCAACGGCAATGATGTTACCGCCGACGACCTAGACACGAACGTTCTGCGAGCGATCTGGATGCCGGATTCGAAATCGTTAATGGTTGCGGGGCACAAGGGAACGGATGCCGCGCTTTGGATGAAGCCGCTCGACGGCGCCGCGCAGCGCTTAGCGCTCGGGCCAGTACAGCCCGTGCAGCCGTTCTGGCTCGACGCGAGCGTCAGCAACACAGGCGCGATCGCATTTACCGGAAGCGAAGCGAATCATCCGAACGAGCTCTATTACATGAGCTCGGCCACGGCCACACCCAGGCGTTTAACGTCTTATAACGATGCGGTCGCGAAACTCGATCTTGGAAAAGTTCAGCCGGTTACGTGGTCGTTCGAGGGCTTTTCCGAGAACGGTACGCTGACATATCCGCCGGGCTATGACGCGAGCAAGGCGTATCCGCTCGTTCTTGTGGTTCACGGCGGTCCGAATTCGGCTTCGATTCTTTCGTTCAGCACGCTCAACCAGCTGTTGGCCGCGCGCGGCTTCCTGGTGTTCAATCCGAATTACCGCGGAAGCGACAACCAAGGCGAGAAATACTGGCACGCCATTTTCAACGACGCGGGAGCCGGACCGGGCCGCGACGTGATGGCGGGCATCGCGGCCGTCGAACAGACGGCGCACGTCGATCCCACGCGCATCGGCGTTTCCGGATGGTCTTACGGTGGTTTCATGACGTCCTGGCTCGAGAGCCACTACGATATCTGGAAGGCGGCGGTTGCCGGCGCGGCGGTCAACAACTGGGTTGACGAGTACGCGCTTTCGGACAACAATATCACGGTCGGCATCTCGCAGTTAGCGGGTTCGCCGTACGTCGGAAGCAACATGGAGGCCTACCGCGCACAGTCACCGATCACGTACGCTTGGAACATTACTGCGCCCACGCTTATTCTCAGCGACACGGGAGATATGCGCGTTCCCATCACTCAGTCGTATGAAATGTTCCGCGCGCTTAAAGATCACGGCGTAACGACGCGTTTCTTCGCATTTCCCGTTTCGGGCCATTCGCCGGGCGATCCGGTTCGCGCGATGGATGTCAACCGCCGCTGGGTTGACTGGCTCGTCCAGTATTTGAAACCCTAAGTCAGAAGCGTGTTCGCCATCATCCCCTGATCTTCGTGGACCAGTTTGTGGCAGTGGAAGACGTCTTTGCCGCGCCATTGTTTGTAGCGCACGCGCATAACAACGCTGCCGTTGGGCGGTACCCAAACGGTGTCGCTAATGATGGGCGGATTGTAATTGACGGTGCCGCTCGCGCCGGTTACCGAATGCACTTCGAAAGAGTTGGTGTGCAGATGGAACGGATGGCCTTCGGGCATGTTGTTCGTGATCGTCCACACCTCGGAGGCTCCAACCGGTAAGATGAATGCCGGGGGGACGCTCGTCTCGTTGTAGACGGCGCCGTTAACGGTGAGCGCCGTGCCGAAGAGAACCGACGTCGACGGACTGGCGCTGAACAGAACCGTCCGGTTCCCCGTGATCGCACTATCCGCGATGAGCGGATACTCGCGAGTTGGTGTCGGCAGGGACGTTGGAATCGCCATGCTCACCGGAGTTCCCGCAACGGTGATCTGCATGAGGCCGAACGCCGGCCACGGATGCGGATCGGTTGTGTCGGCTACGGCTGAGAGCAAGTAGCTTCCGGTTGCGGCAGGCGCACGCAGCAGCAACTCGACCCGGCCGCCCATCGTGAGTAAGAGCGGGGCGGTGGCAGTTTGTAAGAGCTGCGGAGCGAGCACGTTCACTCCGTCGTATCCGATGACATAAACTTCGAAGCCGGGAAGCGAGAGAGGCAAATTCAGCGTGTTCGAGCCGTTGAGAATGCGCAGACGAACGACTTCGCCGGGTTGCATCGAAATTTGCGGCGGCGGGGAGGCGGTTGCGACTGGGCAGTTGGATGCGCCGCCGCCGGGGGGACATGATGCTGTGGGGGCAGTGAAATCAAGCAGATTCACCAGTTGCCCGTTGACGACCGCAAAGAGATAATCGGACCGCGGTTTGAAGCCGCCGCTCGCAGGCGGCTTGTAAGCCGCATACTCGAGATCGTAGATGGTGGGCGTCGCTGCGCTTGGCTTATTCACGTTGATCGTCTGAAACGCGAGTTGTAAGTCGCGCGCCGCGGCAATCTCCGGAACGTTGTCGATAGCGCCTTTGACCAGTATGAGGCCCGCCATTCCACCGGAAACTTCAACGTCGGTAGATCCGTGGTGATGCGGATGATACCAGTAGAGTCCGGGCGGCTGATCTGCGGGAATTGTGAAATTATAGGTGTACGTGCTGCCCGGCTGAATCGCGACCATCATCGCTGCCGGATCGGTGGTGCCGACCGGATCGAAGATATGCGGCACCACTTGAACGCCATGGACGTGCAGGTTAGCCGTGTTGAACAGGTGCGGGTTGTTCATCGGGTCGATGCCCGGCCCCGGCGTCGCAGCTGCCGGATTTGGTGGGAATGCGTTGGTGACGTTGACCGAAAGCTGCTGCCCCGGAACGACCGAAAGGGTTGGTCCCGGAATGGTCCCGTTAAACGTGCGCGTGCGCAGCGTCTTGCCGGCGAAAACGTGATCTGCATATTGCGTCGTCAGCGTGACTGCGGCCGAAAGCGGCGGCGCAAGGGAACCCGCCCCCGTAACTACGTTGCATCCTTCGATGGTCAGCACGCCGGCAGTAGCCGCGGCGGCAGCCCCGCCAATGAGAAGATCGCGCCGTGATATATCAGGCATGCCGTGAGGATACGTCGGCAGGCGCGGCAAATCCGCCCACGGATGCCGAAGGTTCCATTTCCGAAAAGCAAGGTGAGCAGGGCGACGGCCGAACGCGAGCTGGCGATCCTGGAAAGAACGTATCCGCACGCCGTCACGGCGCTGCACTATTCGAACCCATTCGAACTTCTCATCGCGGTGATTCTTTCGGCGCAGTGCACCGACGTTCGCGTGAATCTGGCGACTCCGGCGCTGTTTGCCAAATATCCGACGGCGGAGAAGCTCGCAAAAGCCAAACAGAGCGACGTTGAGCGGCTGACCCGGTCATGCGGTTTTTTCCGAATGAAATCCAAGAATATCATCAACGCTGCGCGCGCCTTAGCCGAGCAGCACGCCGGCGCGGTTCCTTCGCAGCGCGAAGAGCTCGAAGCGCTGGCGGGCGTCGGAAGAAAGACGGCGAGCGTGGTTATGTCGGTTGCGTTCGAGCAAGCCGCCATCGCGGTGGACACGCACGTCTTTCGCGTCGCCCACCGCCTGGGGCTAACACTCGGAAAAACCCCGCGCGACGTGGAGCAAGATCTGCAAAAGATCGTCCCGCGCGAGCAATGGCGCCACGCGCATCATTGGCTGATCATGCACGGGCGCGCGATTTGCAAAGCTCCGGTTCCGCGGTGCGGAGAATGTCCCGTGAACGAGATCTGCCCGACGCCGAGAATTCTCGCTAGAAGCTTAACGGCCCGGGCCCTTGCAAGTGCGGCGGGGGCTCCAAAACCTCGTCCGCGGCGATCAGCTGCAGCAAAGAAGAGGCGGTAAGGGCCTCGCCGTAGCCGGCCTCGGTTGAAATCTTCGAAAGATTGATGAGCGACGGCGTCTGCGCGCCCGGATCGAATTGCCATTCTCCGTCCAAACCTAGGCCGGAGACGCGCACGAGTTGATGGACTTCGTCGAGATCCAAACTGACGCGTTTGTCGGCAAAGCGCAAACGCAAACGCAGCGGATGCAGAATCTTCACGAATTTCATGCCGCTGCGTCCGAGAATCGCGTTGAGGCGTTTCGCGCCGGCGGCGAGCCGCTCTCCGAAGGCGTCGAGAGCCTGTTCCGCGTCCTCAAATGGCACCGGCCCCTCGTCGATACCGTCGGCGGCACGTGCGATCTCCCGGCGGGCGCGAATGCGCGTCGCCGCTTCCACTATCGGATTCTGCTGCGTGAACTTCTCTTCAAAGGGGTTGGGCATTGGAGGTACCTCAAGTATTCGCGGCGCCTTTCGGTGAACTCCGCTTCCATGCTTCGCCGGTTTCTCGCTGCACTGCCGCTGCTCGCGCTGCTCTGCGGCGCGCCGGCCGCCGCGCAATTGTCGCTCGACCAGGTTTTCGGCGTTCATCCGCCCTGGGGAATGCAGCCCTCACGCATCACGTGGGCGCCTGACAGCAGCGCATTTTTGTACGTAATGGCAACTCAGGATCCGTTTCAACCCGAGCCGATACACCTGTATGACCTGCGCGCGCGCGCCGATCGCATAGTGATCGATCCGCGTGCATACGGCAAAGGTGCGGGAACACCGCGCCGTACGCATAGCATCGCGGGAATCGCGCAGCGACGCCATCTCTACGGTCACATGCTCCAATGGTGGCGCAAACATCTATGAGCGACGTTCCGGAGTTCAAAGTCGTCGTCGATACGCCGGGCTGGCACAAGATCAAGCCCCGCATTCCCGACACGCCACAGCGCCGGCACTTGGAGCAGCAGCGCCGCGTTCGCGAGTTTGTCTTCGGCGCCAAAGACGGCATCCTGACGACGATGGGTGTGGTCACCGGTGTTGGCGTTGCTTCGGGTGGGCGAGTTTCGGTGCTGGTGAGCGGACTCGTGGCGCTGATTGCGGGCGCGCTCTCGATGGCCGTCGGTGAATATCAGGGAAGTAAATCGGAGCGGGAAGTCGTGCGCAAATCCATCGAGATGGAGAAGCGCGAGATGGCGGAGAACCCCAAAGACGAGTTCGCCGAACTCGTTGCATACTACAAGCTCAAAGGCTTCAGCGCCGACGAGGCGCATCTGATCGTCTCGCGCCTGGCTAAGAACCCTGAAATCTACTTGTACGAAATGATGCGCGACGAGTTCGGAATCGATCCGCGCATCGCCGAATCATCCGACGTTGTACCCGCGCTGGCTATGGGCTCGTCATATGCGGCCGGATCGCTGATTCCGATTCTGCCCTATTTCGCGGCCGGGCTGGCCCCTTCGCAAGCGGTCTTTATCAGCTTCGCGTTCGCGTTAGTGGGTTTGTTCGGCATCGGCGTGTATGCCGGCAGTATGAGCGCGCGAAACAAATGGCTGCGCGGCCTCGAGATCGCATTTTACGGCTCGATCGTTTTCGCGCTGTCGTTTGTGGCCGGACATTTCGTCCCGCCGCTGTTTCACCAGAAAGCGGCCGGCTTCTAAAAAAAAGCGCAGCTTGCGCTGCGCTTTAGGTATCAAATAAAGACGGGTTGTTTTACGGTTTCTTGGTGGGTTTCGGTTTGGGCATCGGTTTCTTGGTGGGTTTCGGGGTCGGCTTGCCGGGTTTCATGCCCTTGCGGCTCGTCTTGGTGCGCTTAGGCGCTTTCTTGGGTGCCGCTTTGGCGGTCGATTTGGCCGTCGACTTCGCGGTCGACTTGTCCATGGACTTGGTGGCTTTCGTCGTGGTCTTCATGGCTTTTGACTGCGGGGCGGCCAGAGCCGTGCCGGTCAAAAGGAAAGCCGCCGCGGTCATTGATGCGAGTAGCTTCTTCAAAATGCGTTCCTCCTTTCCCTAAAAGTAGCACCGGACTTCCATAAAGGAAGCCGGGCGGAGCGGTAACGTTTCGCCCTCCGGAAAGTGCCCCTCTGCGGAGAAACTAGCCCTTCCAGCGCCCCACGAGCGCCCGCGAAATCACCAGGCGCTGGATCTGTTGGGTGCCTTCATAAATCTGCGTGATCTTAGCGTCGCGCATCATGCGTTCGACCGGATAGTCCACTGAGTATCCGTAACCGCCCAATACTTGCACGGCGTCGGTCGTCACCCGCATTGCGACATCGCCGCATTTCAGCTTGCACATCGCCGCCCATAGCGTCACGTCGTCGGACTCTTGGTCGCACTTGCGTGCCGCTTCGTAAAGCAGAAGCCGCGACGCTTCAACTTCGGTCTTCATGTCCGCGAGCATAAATCCGACGCCTTGCTGCTGCCCGATGGGTTTGCCGAACGCCATTCGCTCTTGCGCGTACTTGGTAGCGTACTCGAGCGCGCCTTGGGCGATGCCCAGCGCTTGCGCGGCAATTCCGGGGCGCGATTTGTCGAGCACTTTCATCGCGATCTTGAAACCGTCGCCTTCGGGACCGATCAGATTGGCGGCGGGAACTTCGCAGTTGTCGAAAACGAGTTCGACCGTCGGTGAGCCGCGGATGCCCATTTTTTTCTCGATTTTGCCAACCTGGAAACCTGGAAATGTTTTTTCCACAAGAAATGCGCTGATGCCGTTGGCGCCTTTTTTCGGATCGGTGACCGCGAATACGCAGACGGCGTCGGCCACACTGCCGTTGGTGATCCAGATTTTCTGGCCGTTCAGGATGTACTTGTCGCCGCGTTTTTCGGCGCGCGTCCGCATAGAGCCGGCCGCGTCGGAACCGCTCCCGGCTTCGGTCAGCGCGTAGGCGGCGATCCATTCGCCCGACGCAAGTTTGGGAAGATATTTCTCTTTCTGTTCGGGCGTGCCGGCGATCAGCACCGGCAGCATGGCTAGTTCTTGGACCGCGACGATGAGCGAGCTCGATGCGCACGCTTTTGCAACTTCTTCGACGACTCTTACGTAGGTGAGGAAGCTGCCGCCCAGGCCGCCGTATTCGACCGGTATCGGAATGCCGAGCATGTCGTTTTCCGCGAACAGTTTGCGGATATCTTGCGGAAACTCGCCCCGGCTGTCGATCTCCGCCGCGCGCGGTGCGACTTTTTCGGCAACGAGCTCGCGAACCGCCGCGATTATTTGTGCATCTTCGTCGGGCATGCGCCGCTTGTTCGGCGGCCGCCAGGGTTTCCCCACGCAAAAAGCCTATGACGCCAAACGGATGGATAAAGTAATCGCCACGTGCGCCGAGGCGCTCAAAGATATTCCCAGCGGCGCTTCGATCGCGGTCGGCGGGTTTGGCCTCAACGGCATTCCGTTTAACCTGATCCAGGCGCTTCTCGAGCAGGGCGCCACCGATCTCGTAACGGTTTCCAATAATTGCGGCGTGGACGGTTGGGGGCTCGGTGTGCTGCTCGACGCAAAGCGCATCAAGCGGACGACGGGTTCCTATGTCGGTGAGAATCGCGAGTTCGAGCGTCAGTATCTTCAAGGCGAATTGGAAGTGGAACTCGTTCCGCAAGGAACGCTCGCCGAACGGCTGCGCGCCGGCGGCTGCGGAATTCCGGGGTTTTACACGCCGGCCGGCGTCGGGACGCAAGTCGCCGAGGGTGGACTGCCGTGGCGGCACAACGCCGACGGAAGCATCGCTAAGGAGTCGCCGAAAAAAGAGACGCGCACATTCGACGGCGTGGATTACGTTCTCGAACGCGGCATCGTTTGTGATTTCGCGCTCGTTCGCGCGAGCATCGGAGACCGGATGGGGAATCTCATCTTTTCCGAATCGACGCGAAACTTCAACCCGCTCTGCGCGATGGCCGGCAAAATCACGATTGCTGAAGTCGAAGAATTGGTCGAGCCCGGAGAGATCGACCCGCAGGACGTTCATCTGCAAGGCATCTTCGTGCAGCGCGTGGTCCGCGTGGGCGCAGAAGGCAAGCGCATCGAGCGCATTACAACGCGAAAGAAGACGCAATAATGCCTTTAACCCGTACGCAACTCGCGGCCCGTGTCGCGCAAGAATTGCGCGACGGCGAGTATATTAATCTCGGCATCGGCCTGCCGACACTGATCCCCAACTACCTCCCGCCCGGCGTAACCGTCGTGCTGCAGAGCGAGAACGGGATACTCGGAATGGGTCCCTATCCGTTCGAAGGTGAGGAAGACCCCGATCTCATCAACGCGAGCAAAGAAACGGTAACCGTGCTCCCGGGCGCCGCATTTTTCGATTCGGCACTTTCGTTTGGTATGATCCGCGGGGGACACATCGATTTGGCGGTGCTCGGCGCTATGCAAGTCTCCGAAAAAGGCGACCTTGCGAATTGGATGATTCCCGGAAAGTTGGTTAAGGGGATGGGCGGCGCGATGGATCTTGTACACGGCGCCAAGTATCTGATCGTCATGATGGAGCACGTCGCCAAAGGCGGCGCGCACAAGATCGTCAAGGAATGTTCGCTGCCGCTCACCGGTAAGGGCGTCGTCGACCGGATTATCACCGATATGGCGGTCATCGACGTCGAATCGAAGGGACTGATACTTCGGGAACTCGCGCCCGGCGTCACGATCGATGACGTAAGAAATGCGACGGGCCCCGAACTGCAAGTGCACGCGGAGCCCACCGTGATGAATATCCCCGTAGGCGTAAATTAGTTTTTCGAACTTCTGGTGTACTTCGTCGCTGAATTCGTCGTTGAATTGGTCGTAATCGTGTCGACAGCTAGGCTGCTTCGGCTTGGGCAAAGGTCGCGCCCCGCCCTTGTATCCTTGACGCTGCGAAGACGATCAACGCAAGCGCCTCGCATAGCGCGCATGCAATGCCCGCTACTGCGGCAGGAACGAACGAGCGCGTAATCACGCCGGTGGTTACTGCCGCCGCGATCGCCGGAACGGCGAAAACATAGGTTAGAAGGGCTCGCAGCATCGCCAGCGGTCCGCGCTGATCGAGCCCCGACGGTAGGAGCGCATAGAGCGCCAGCCCGATGCTGCGCAAATACACCGCGATCGCAATGGCAACCGGTATCCCGGCGAGGGCGACCGGATACAATCCGAGCGTTGCCGCGAACGCGATCGTACCTGCCGCGATACAAACCGACAAACGCCACGACGTCGCCAGCACCCATGCCAACAGGCGCAGCCAAATCGGGTCCGGCCCCATCCACCAAAGCGGTTTGCGGAGATCCGCAGCGAGGCCGAAAGATGAAGCGATCGTGATGAAGATGATCACCATGTTGGAGATGCTCGCGGCCATGACAAGCGCTGTTTCCAGCGGATTGCGCGATTGTTTTGCAGCGCTGCCGAGAATCGCGCCCACGGCGATACAGCCGGCGAGTCCGATAAAAAACATCCGCTTCGCGCCCGGCGCGCGAGCGAACGCGATCCATTCCTTCCATGCGATCGTCCACGCCCCGGACGCACTTTCGAAAAATCTCAATCTCACCGGCCCGCCCAAGCGGTACGCGCGCTCCTCCGTGAGAACGCCCGGGACCCGGCGGCGGCGCTGGCGGTAAGCCAGAACACGCAGTGACGACGAGTAGAGCTCCGGATAGAGATCGCGCCCGGTGACGAATGACAGTGCAAGCATCCCCGCGGCGGCGGCGTAAAAAGAACCAATCGCTGCACCGTTGCCGTGAAAGAGCGCGTTGACCGCAAATCCGGCGCCCGACCTTTGAACGCCGGCGGCCCAACCGGTCAAGCCGGAGTCGAGCAGACTTCCCAGCAGAACGGCAAGCGGCAACAACCCGGCTGCAACAACCGCTGCAGCGAGAGTTTGCGCAACCCTCGCGCCGGCGATCGCGCGCAACTTTAATACCGGTACCGCGGTGGCCGCGGTAAAGAGCGTCGCGGCGATAATGCTCACGCCTACCACTCCGGTGAGGCTCACATGCCTGCCCGCGGGAAGCACGAGTGCGTAAAAAAGCACTGCGAGCGCGGTGCGCAAGACAACCGACGCGCAGCGGCGCAGTTGTAGCCACGTTACGACCGCGGTTTCCGACAGGTGCGAGCCGCACAAGAAACGGGCATCCGCGGCCGAGGAGAAGACGCCGACAAATCCCGACGCCGCGCCATACATGATAATGCCCAGCAGCGCGACGAACGCAAACATGATCGCCGATGCGAATGGTTCGGGCACCGTCATTGCAAGCATCGGGGCGCGCGTATGCGCGCGGAAAAAACCCATCGTCACAAACCAGCCCGCGATGACGAGATACATGATCGCTCGCCCGGGCTGGCGGAACACGGTCTGCAAGCGGTGCAGAAACTGATGGGAGTCGAGGTAAGCGAGCGTCAGAAAATCGCTCACTGCGTCAATTCCAAGAACAGATCTTCGGCCGTGCCGTGGGTCGCCGAGCGCGCTTGCAGATCTTCGAACGTCCCGGAGGCGACGATGCGGCCGTTCTTCAAAATAACGACGCGATCGCAAATCGTCTGCGCCTGCTCGAGCATGTGGGTGCTCATGACGATCGCGGTGCCGCTTGCGCGCAGATCTTTTATGATCGCTCGCAGTTCGCGCTGGCCAAGCGGGTCGAGTCCGACCATCGGTTCGTCGAACAGGATGACCGGCGAGGCTGCGAGCACCGTTGCCGCGACTAGGGTTTTTTGCCGCATGCCTTTCGAGAGCGCGGTTCCCAGCGTGTCGCGCTGCGGACTCATTCCGAACCGTTCGAGCAGATCGTTCGCGCGCGTTTCCCAACCCGCGGGAAGGCGGCAGCTCTTCGCGACGAAGACCAGATGCTCCCAAACAGTGAGCATCGGGTAGACATCGGGCGTTTCCGAAATCAGCGCGATGTTTTGGCCGCGCTTGGATCCCAGCTCGCGTCCATCCCAAGAGAAGGTCCCGGCGTCGGGGCGGAGCAGTCCCGCCGCGCACAAGAACGTGGTGCTTTTTCCGGCGCCATTTGGCCCGAGCAATCCGACGATCTCGCCGCCGCTGACGTTGAACGAAACGTCATCGACCGCGACCGTGCGGCCGTAGGTCTTGCGCAGGCCTGCGATCGCCAGCTGCGGCATCAGGTCGCGATCCTCGTTTCGTCACGGAATTGTTTATTGTACAGACGTGAATACGGACCGTTGCGGGCGAGCAGCACGGCGTGCGTTCCGCTTTCAACGACACGCCCGTTTTCGACGACAAATATCACGTCGGCGCTGATGATCGTCGAGAGGCGGTGAGCGATGACTAAGCTCGTGCGCCCGCGCATCAGCGGGACGAGCGCATCTTGGATCGCTGCCTCGCTGTGTGAGTCGAGCGAACTGGTCGCTTCATCCAGGATGAGGATCCGCGGATTTTTCAACAAGACGCGCGCGATCGCCAGGCGCTGACGCTCGCCGCCGGAGAGTTTGTGTCCGCGCTCGCCCACGACGGTCCGATCGCCTTCGGGCAGCGACGTGACGAAATCGTCGATATTGGCAGCGCGCGCAGCCGCGCGCAACTCGTCTTCGGTCGCATCGGGCTTGGCGTAGCGAAGATTGTTCGCAATCGTGTCGTGGAAAAGATAGGTTTCCTGCGTTACAATGCCGATGTCGCGGCGCAGCGATTCCAGCGTCAGCGTTCGCACGTCGTGCCCGTCGATTAAGACTCGGCCGCCTTGCGGATCGTAGAAGCGAGGAACGAGCTGGGTAATTGTCGTTTTGCCGGCTCCCGAAGGCCCGACGAAAGCGGCGACTTGACCAGGTTCCACCGTAAAGCTCACGCCGTTTAACGCCGTGCGGTCGTTGCCGTATGAGAACGTCACGTCGTCGAAGCAAATCTCGCCGCGCGCGGTTTCCAACGTAGAGGCGCCGTCAGGATCGTACTGCTCAGGCGTCATATCGAGGTATCCAAAAATGCGCTCGAAGACCGCGAGCGCGCTCACGATCTGCACTTGAATGCCGGCCAGCGTCGCGCCCGGTCCGTAAAGCCTGAATTGAATATACTGGACGAATGCGACGACAACGCCGACGTCAATCGCGCCTCTGAGCGCGAGCCATCCTCCGCCGAACCACACGATGGCCGGCCCGACCGTCACCATGGCGCCGATGCTCGCGATGAACCACCGTCCCACCATCGCTAACCGGATCTCTAGATTCATCAAATCTGAACCGACGCGATAGAAACGGTCGCGCTCGAACGCTTCGCGTGCAAACGACTTGATGAGCGTGATGCCCGAGATCGAGAGTGTTTCTTGCGTGATGGATTCGATCTCATCACGTTTCTCGCGCGTCAGACGCCGGACGTTGTACATTCTTCGCCCGACGGGCGCGAGCGGCAATACCATCAGCGGCACGATGATAATGGAGAGCAGTGCCAAGCGCCAGTTCCACAGAAACATCCAGACGACGGTTGTCGCGATGGTCACGACGTTGGTCACGATCGATGTGAGCGTGCCGGTCACCACGTTGTCGATGTTGTCGACATCGTTGGAGACGCGGTTCATTATTTCGCCCGTTTTGGTTCCCGTGAAAAATGACAACGGCATCTTGTGCAGATGCGAGACGAGGCTGGTGCGCATGTCTCGCATGATGCCTTCACCGACGATCGAATTTAAGTAACCTTGAACCACGCCGAATGCGATCGTCACGAGTGCGGAGCCGATGATGACGGCGACGTCGATGCCAAGTTCACGCAAGCTGCGGCGTGGAATTGCGTTGTCGATAATTCGCGCGACCATGACCGCGGGGATGAGCCCGAGAAGCGCTGCGATGACAATGCAAAAGAGAACCGTGGCTTCCGCGCGCCAATAGGGCAAGAAAAATGCGCCGATACGGCGCCAATTGACGCGCAGGTGCATCTTCGGCTTTTCGCCATACATGTTGCCCCACATGAGATGTCCGCCGAACATCTTATTTCTTGCCGTTGCGGATTGAAGCGAGTTCCTTGAAGAGTTTTTTCTCTTTGTCGGAAAGATTGGCCGGCAACTGTCCGATAAGCCGGACGTATTGATCGCCAGCGCCGCCGTCGCGCACTTTCGGCATCCCTTTTCCGCTCAAGCGTAAGAGCCGGTGGCTTTGCGTGCCGGGGGGAATCGTCATCGCGACCTGCCCTGCCATCGTGGGGACCTTCACTTCGCCGCCCAGTGCGAGATCGTAAACGCTGACCGGCATGTCGACGTAGAGGTCGTCGCCTTTGCGCTTATATGTCGGATCATCGGCCAATGTGACGATCAGGTACAGCTCGCCGTTAGGACCTCCACCGATTCCGCCGCCGCCCTGACCGGCCAAACGTATGCGTTGTCCTGCGCGGATGCCGCGCGGTACCGTCACTTCGAATTTTTTCGTCGTGAGCAGCCGGCCCGTGCCGTGGCATTGCGGACAGAGTGTGCCGCGCTCCGTGCCCGTTCCGCGACAGCGTGGACAGACGTCTTCGAGCTGCAGTGAGATCGATTTCTTTCCGCCGTCGTAAATGTCGCGCAGCGAAAGTTCGATCGTCGTTTCGAGATCTTGGCCGCGCTGCGCGAAGCCCGTGCTTTGCGCGGTGGTGCGCCGGCCGACGCCCGAGAAAAACATATCGAAGAAGTCTGAAAAGCCGCTAGGCCCCGCGCCCGGCGAAGCTCCGCCGAAGTCGCCGAAATCGTATTGAAACGTCTCGCTTTGCGCATTGCGGTAGCGGCGCTGCTGTTCGGCTTGGCCGGCAGCCTCTTTCCAGTTGCTGCCGAGCACGTCGTACTTGCGGCGCTTGTCGGAGTCGCCTAAAACCTCATAGGCTTCTTGGAGGTCTTTGAATTTTTCTTCGGCTTCTTTTTGATTGTTGGGGTTGGCGTCGGGATGCCACTTTTTTGCGAGCTTACGGTACGCCGATTTGATGTCTTTTTCGGCCGCGTTTTTGGGAACGCCAAGGATCTGGTAATAATCCTTGTAGTTCATTCAGCTTTGGAAACGACGACTTTAGCGGGGCGCAAGAGCTCCTCGCCTATGGTGTATCCTTTTTGCGCTTCCTCGAGCACGACGCCGTCGCCGTCGGCCGAAGGCTGGGTCGCGATCGCTTCGGCGAACGCGGGATCGAACTGCGTGCCCTTGACGCTAAGCGCCTTCACGCCTTGCGATGCGAGCAGCGCTTCAAAACCCTTAAGTGTTTGCGAAACGCCTTCGCGCAGCGGGCCGCTCTCGGCGCCTTCATACGAAAGCGCACGCTCCAAATTGTCGATCACCGGTAGTAAGCTCTTGAGAAGATCGCGACGCTTGTGCTCGGCGATATCGCGGTTGTGCCGCTCGCTGCGTTTCTTGTAGTTTTCGAAGTCCGCCATCGCCAGCAGCAGTTTATTATAGTTTTCGTCGGCGCGCGTAACGGCGGCCGCGAGCTGAGTCTCCAAATCCGGCGTCTCGGCCGCGGAAGCTTCGATCTCGTCCGACGCAGGCACGTCGGCTTGCGTTGTTACTACATCGTCGTTCATATCTGCAATTCAAGCAATCTTGTAAGTCTTTAGCGCGCCTGTACTCCGCCCGGGCGACAGCGTATGTTTAGTCGCCCGGAGGGAGCACAGCCCGCTAGACTTACTTGGATTCCTTAAACTCCGCGTCGATGACGTCTTCGGAAGGCTTGGGAGCCTCGGCTTCGCCCTCGGCTTGTCCGTTCGACGCGCCGTTACCGGAGGGCGCGCCTTCCGGCGCGGCCTTCTGGTAAAGCAGCTCTGCCATCTTATAGCTGGCTGCTTGGAGCTTGTCGACCGCAGGCTTGATCTCGGCGGCCGTGCCGTTCTCGCTGACCTTCTTGAGCTCGGCGAGCGCCGTTTCAACTTCGCCGCGCGCGCCCTCTTCGAGCTTCTCGCCGACTTCTTTAAGCGATTTCTCGGTTGAGTAGATCAGGCTCGATGCTTGGTTGCGGATCTCCGCCTCCTCGCGTTTTGCCTGATCGCTTGCCGCAGAAGCTTCCGCATCGCGAACCATCTGGTCGACTTCCTCTTTGCTGAGATTGCTTGAAGAAGTGATCGTGATCTGCTGTTCCTTGCCGGTTCCCAGATCTTTTGCGCTCACGTTCACGATGCCGTTGGCGTCGATGTTGAACGTCACTTCAATCTGCGGAACGCCGCGCGGAGCCGGTGGAATGCCTTCCAAACGGAAGCGTCCCATCGTGCGGTTGTCGGTGGCCATCGGACGTTCGCCCTGCAGGACGTGAATGTCCACAGAGGTTTGACCGTCGTCGGCCGTCGTGAAGATTTGCGATTTCTTCGTCGGGATCGTGGTGTTGCGTTCAATGAGCTTCGTCATCACGCCGCCGAGGGTTTCTAATCCCAGCGAAAGGGGCGTCACGTCGAGCAACACGACGTTGCTGACTTCACCGGCAAGTACGCCGGCTTGAATCGCCGCGCCGACCGCGACGACTTCGTCGGGGTTGACGGTGAGGTTCGGATCCTTGCCGGTAAGCTTGCGCACGAGTTCCTGAATGACCGGCATGCGCGTGGCACCGCCAACCATGATGACCTCGTTGATTTGCGAGACGTCGAGCTTCGCATCGGCGATCGCATTCTTGAAGGGCTGCACGCAGCGGTCGGTGAGGTCGGTCGTGAGCTCTTCGAATTTGGCGCGCGTCAGCGTGAAGTCCAAGTGTTTGGGACCATTTTGATCGGCCGTGATGAACGGCAGATTGATGGTCGTCTGCACGACGGAACTCAACTCGACCTTGGCTTTTTCGGCCGCTTCGGTCAGGCGCTGCATCGCTTGCTTGTCGCCGGACAGATCGAGGCCTTGTTCTTTGCGGAACTCGCCGACCAGCCAGTCGACCATGCGTTGATCGTAATCGTCGCCGCCCAAATGTGTGTCGCCGTTGGTGGCTTTGACTTCGAAGACGCCTTCGCCAACGTCGAGGACGGAAACGTCGAACGTTCCGCCGCCGAGATCCCACACGAGGATCGTTTCGTTGCCTTTTTTCTCCAGGCCGTAGGCGAGTGCGGCGGCCGTCGGCTCGTTGATGATGCGCAGCACTTCGAGGCCGGCGATCTTGCCGGCGTCCTTGGTCGCTTGGCGCTGCGCGTCGTTGAAGTATGCCGGAACGGTGATGACCGCTTTGGTCACGCGTTCGCCGAGATAATTGCTCGCGTCGTTGACGAGCTTCTGCAGAATCATCGCCGAAATCTCTTGCGGCGTGTAATCTTTACCGTCGATTTTTACGGCGAAATCGGTGCCCATGTGCCGCTTGATCGAAGAGATCGTGCGGTCCGGGTTCGTAATCGCTTGCCGTTTCGCGAGTTGCCCCACGAGACGCTCGCCGGTTTTTGTGAATGCGACGACGGAAGGCGTAGTGCGCGATCCTTCGGCGTTCGGGATAACTGTGGGCTGCGAGCCCTCCATAACGGCGACGACCGAGTTGGTCGTGCCGAGGTCGATACCGACCACTTTTGCCATACTAAAATTACCTTTCCGAGCCCTGGACCAGCTTTCGCAGGCGTAAAAGAACGCTCGCTGAGCCTTGCCACTTATGGGCTACAAGGACGACAGGGGTACCGATTATAGTACGCCACCGGTCCCGTCCTGTTCCACTACGTTAAACAATTTGATGGCGACCCGGGTTGCAGGGCTTTCCTCTAGGGTTGTTGCTGATCGGGCGGCTGCTGGTCGCCCTGTTGTCCGAGGTCGGGCTTTGCGCCGAGCGTAACCTGGGCCAGGCGCTTGGAACCTTGCGACCAGATCTCTATGCTCACGTGGTCGCCCGGACGCAGCTTCGCGATGGCGGTTGAAAGCGCGCCGGGGTCATTGTAGTCCTTACCGTTTAGCTTAAGCACGACGTCGCCGGGCTGGATGCCCGCCGAATCGGCCGGGGAACCACTGACGACCTGGATAACAGCGACGCCGCCCTGTCCCTTATAGTTCGTTTGGTTGCGGAATCCCGAACTGACCGACTGCAGCTGAACGCCCATAAAGGCTTCGGCCGGCGGCTGGGTGATGCCGGGATGTGCGATCATCTGATCGACGACGCGCTTGACCGTGTTGGACGGAATCGCGAAGCCGATGCCTTGCGCGCGTCCGCCCAGCGTCGACTGGTTGACGCCGATGACGTTACCGCTCATGTCGATCAGCGGGCCGCCGGAGTTGCCGAAGTTGATCGGCGCCGACGTCTGAAGCAAACCCTTAAACGTCATCGACTGTCCGCTTTCGGTTTGAATCGGTTCGCTGCGGTCGAAGGCGGAAACCACGCCGACCGTTACGCTTTGCTGCAGCTCGTAGGGTTCGCCGATGGCGATGGCCCATTGACCCTGCTCGAGTTTGTCGGAGTCGGCGAGTACGAGCGCAGCGGGTAGATGATGTCCGTCGGTTACTTTGAGAAGCGCGAGATCGGCGCCGACGTTGGCGGCGACCAGCCGGGCGGGCGCTTTTTCACCGTTCGGAAAGACGATTGTGATCGACGTGGTCTGCGCGCCGGGTATTGGGCGCACCACGTGCGCGTTTGTTACGATGTAGCCCTGCGATCCGTAGACGAAGCCCGAGCCCGAATCTTTCGCGCTGTAGGGCTGAAGCACGCCCGGCCCTTGCTGTCCGAAGAACTGCTGCATGATAGGGTCGACCGGAATATACTGTCGGCCGTTGACCGAAACGTCGATGGCCACCACCGAAGGTTTGACGCGCTTGACGGCGCTGATGATGCGCTCTTGGTCGCTGCCACTATTCGAAAGGGGCGCGGCGGCCGCGGCCGGCGGATCGTGCGGCGGACCTGAGACCGCGACGAAATGCGTGCTGGCGTACAGCATCATCAGGAAAGAACCGATGACGGCGCCGGTCAGCGCGATAATCGCAGCCGGCAAAATGCGTTGTCTCAACATATATCCTTCAACGTTACGCGAGGGAGAGAGTCTTTGCCTAACCTACCTCGCAGCCGCCTAAAGGTTGCTGAGCGAGATTAAAGACTAGGCCGGGGCGCCCGCGGGGGCATCACTCATTATAACGCCGTCGAGCATGCGCAGGATGCGCCTCGAGCGCTTGGCGACGCCTTCGTCATGGGTCACCACGATGATCGTGCGCCCGCCCGCGCTCAAGCGGTCGAAGAGGGCGAGGATTTCCGAGCTCGTCTTTGAGTCGAGGTTGCCGGTCGGTTCGTCGGCCAGCAGCACGGCCGGATCGTTGACCAGGGCCCGCGCGATAGCGACGCGCTGCTGCTCTCCGCCGGAGAGCTCGGTCGGCTTGTGGCGCGCCCGCTCGCCGATTCCGACCTCGGTGAGCCGCTCCAGGGCCCGCCGCTCGCGTTCTTTAGCGGGCATGCCCGCATAGAAGAGCGGCAGCGTCACGTTGCGCAGTGCATCGGTACGCGCCAGTAGGTTGAAGCCTTGAAACACGAAGCCGAGCTTCTTCAGGCGAATCTCCGCGAGCTGGTTGTCGTCGAGCTGCGAGACGTCGATACCGTCGAGTTTGTACGTCCCGGTCGTCGCGCGATCCAGACAGCCCAGCACGTTCATCAGCGTCGATTTGCCCGAACCCGACGGACCCATGATCGCCACGTACTCGCCGCGGTTGATGGAAAACGTCAAGCCACGCAGCGCCTGCACTTGCAGTTCTCCGCTGGCGTACGTTTTGGTCACCCCGGCGATGTCGATGACGACGTTGGGGCGATCATTCATAGCGCAGCGCCTGAATCGGATCGAGCTTGGCCGCGCGATACGCGGGATAGGTTCCGAAAACAACCGTGACGATCGTTGCAAAACCCACGGCAATGATAATGACTTCGAACCACGGGATGCTGCCCGTCACCCCCGAGATGCGTGCGATGAAGGCACGATCCACGATCGCGCCGAGGGCCACGCCCAGGAGCATGCCGGTAATGCATCCAAATGCCGAGAGCAGCAGCGACTCAATGAAGAACTGCAGCAGCACTTGCGAACGGCGCGCACCGATCGCTTTGCGGATTCCGATTTCGCGCGTTCTTTCCGTCACGGAAACGAGCATGATGTTCATGATGCCGATGCCGGCGACGACGAGCGAAATCGCGCCGACGGCGCCGACGATCAGACCGACGATGGCGAAGAAACCGTTGATCGTCTGCGCGAAGAAACCGAAATCGAAGTATTGGTATTGCGAACCGTGAGTTTGCGTGAGCAGGGCTTGCGTCTGCTTCTCCATCGCTTTGAGATTGGCTCCCTGATCGGCCAAGACGGAGATACCGAAGAAGCTGCTGCCGCGCTGGTAATTGTTAAAAAACGTCGTCCACGGGATGGCAACGTCGTTGCTGATATCGAAGCCCAGCGCCGCCGTGTCGATCTTGGTCTTGCCCAAAACGCCGACAATGACGTATCGCTTGCTCCCGACATAGATCGACGTGCCGAGGACGCTGTCGGGCGAGACCACGTTGGGGAACAGGCGGGTGATAGCGTTGTCGGAGATGACGCAAACCGGCGCTGCACGTACTACGTCGTCCGAGTCGAGCGTTCGTCCCGCGGCGAGGGGCGAGGTACTGAACCGCTTGTCGGATTCGCCCCCGAAACGCAAGCGCACTCGTTGGTGCCCGGCATCCACGATTACTTGCCGCCGCGAAAACGGAATGACGCTCGATACGCCCGGTATGTTTTGCCGCACGAGCGCCAGATCGCTCAACTTGAGCGCGGCGCGAACCACGTTGCCTTGCGTCATTTTTGGAAAGACGAAGAACGTGTTAGCGTTGGTTCCTTTGAAGATACCGCTGACCGCGCCGGCCATGCCTTGCGCGGCCACTTGCACGGAGACGATCGTGGCGACGCCGACGACCAACCCGATAATCGTCAGAATCGATCGCGTTCGGTTCGCCAACAAGACCCGCGCGGCCTCAATGAAATAAGCCAGCATCAGCCGCGCAGCGCTTCCACCGGGTCGAGTCTTCCGGCGCGCGCGGCCGGGTAGGAACCAAAACCGATTCCCACAGCCAGCGAGAACCCGGCGGCGATTCCGATGACGAGCGCCCACGGCACCGGCGCCGCGCCGACGCTGTGCTTGATAGCCGGGAGCATCAGCAGCACGAGGGTCACGCCGATGATCGATCCGACAAATCCTCCGCCGAGCGAAAGCAAAATGGCTTCGATCAGAAACTGCATGGATATCTCGCGGGCGTTGGCGCCGATCGACTTGCGTATCCCGATTTCGCGCGTGCGCTCACTCACCGATACGAGCATGATGTTCATGATGCCGACGCCGGCAACGAAAAGCGCGACTCCGCCGATAAACGTCAGCCCGACCCCGATGAAATTGAGGACGTTTTCGAAGACGCCGTTGAACGCAAGTTGATCCTGCACCGTGTATTCGGCATGCGAGTGTATGCGCGCCATCGCCGCTTTTACGTCGAGGATCACTTGGACCGGGTTTTGCGACCGGCTTACGGGCCAAAACTCGATGTAGTCGATCGGGCCGGGCGCGATCCGGCGCATGGTCGTGTACGGGACGTAGATAGCCTCTCCGATCAAACTGCGGAAGAGGTTCGCCTTGATGGAGACCACGCCGATAACGGTAAGCCGCTGCGTGCCGATGTTGATGGTATGGCCGACGGCGTCACCGCTGGGGAAGAACGCTTGAGCGGCGTCGCGGGAGAGGATAGCGACGTTGGCGCCGGCCGCGATGTCGGCCGTATCGGTCAGGCGGCCGGAGTCGACGACAAAGCCCGTCTCTTGGGTGAGTTCGCGCGAAGAAGTGACGCTGATGAACTCGCTTTTTCCACTGACCGTGACGCGGTATGGGCGCTGCTGATAGATCGGAACGGCTCGCGAGACCGAGCCCGAAGCGTACGACTGCATCAGCGCGGCGTCGCGATAATACATCGTTGCGGCGGCCGGATTATTCTGCGATTGGTCGGGGATGATGATGAAACCAGGATCGCCGCCGCTGGCGATCGCCTGTTTCATGCCGCCCGAGGCAGCTTGGCTCAAACCGAGAACCGCGATCACCGAGGCGATCCCGATGATCATCCCGAGCGCCGAGAGCGCCGAACGCGAGCGGTGGCGCCAGATGCTTTCGAACGCTTCCGGGATGTACGCCAGAAAGCGCGGCATTAGCTCGCGGGTGTCGCTTTACCGGCCGGCGTCGTCGTCACAGATTGTCCGTCGTGCAGGAGCGGGTTACGCGCAGCGACGATTGAGTCGCCGGGAAGCAGTCCGGACTTCACCACCGTTTGCGTGTCGTTCTTGGGACCGGTACCGACGTAGGTTTTCACCAGTTTGCCTTTGCGCACGACGTAAACGTAAGCACCTCTGCCGTCTTTGTTGACCGCCGCGCTGAGTACGACGACAGCGTTGCGCACGTCGGTCGTGAGAATGTCGACGTCGACGCTCATGCCGTCCCGTAAAAACACCGGCGAGCCGTCGAGGCGGATCGTGGTCACCACTTGCTTGGCCGTGCTTGAGGGATCGGTGGATTTGGTCGCGACCGGAGCGATCGCGGCGACGTAACCCGTGAGCGTGCGTCCCGGAAAATCTTCGCCGGTGATCTTCACGCGCTGGCCGGTTCTGACGTTGATGATATCCTGTTCGTCGACTTGTGCCTTTACGATGAATCCGCCGCCCGCGGCGATCGTGAAGAGCGCTTGTCCCGCGACGACCGGATCGCCCGGCCGCAGCGACGTGAGCGGGTCGGCCGGCTGCGACGCAACCGTTTGAATGGTGCCGTCCACCGGCGCGGTGATGCGCGTGAAACCGAGCTGCTGCTGATTCGATTGGTTGACGATCGCCGCTTTTTGCGCGGCCGCTTGCGCGTATTGCACGCTGTTTTGACCGTAGCCGGTCACGGCGCCAAGCTGCATCTGGCGCGTCGCTTGACCGTATTGCACTTGCGCTTGGTCGAGCTTGGCTTTGTCAACGTCTAGCTGGTTCCGCGGAATCGCCTTATTGTTGAAGAGGCTGACGTCGGCTTTGTAGATGCGTTGAGCTTCGTCGAGGTTGGTCTTGGCGGTTTGCACTGCGGCTTCGTAGGAAACCTTAGCGTTCTGCTCGTTTACCTGCGCCGTGCTGATGTTCGCAGTAGCCGAATTATAATCGGCCTGCGAACCCGCGGCAGTTGCCGCAAGCGTCGGGTTTACCACAGTTGCGAGCAGTTGCCCGGCGGAAACGTTGTCTCCGGCTCTGACATAGATCTGCTCGAGGTTGCCGGAGATAAGGGCGGGGATTGTGGCCATGCGCGGACGCTGAACCGTTCCGGTCTCAGGAAGATTCGTGCTAAACGTGGTCCGTTTAACGGCGGTTACCGTTACTGCGGTCGTCGTGCGTTGACCGCGCCCCGCCAAGACCGCCACTACGACAAGCAAAGCGAGGGCTGCGACGATGATGACGAGATTGCGTGTTCGTTTGCTCATCGATGATTCTCCGTAAGGTTAGAGTCCGGCGACCGCGCTGGGCGCATCGTAGATGCCGAGCGCTACGCGCAGCTTAATGACGGCTTCAACGTAGGCGACGCGCGCGTTGTAAAGATCGATCTGTGAAGAGAACGCCGCTTCTTGCGCCAGAAGCACGTCGCTAATTGCAATTAATCCGTTTTGGTACTGCACCTGCGCAACACGCGCGGATTCCACCGCGGCGCGCACTTCCCCGCCCGCGTATTGTAACTGCGCTTTAGCGGTCTGAGCGGCGCGGAACGCTTGACGCACTTCCAACGCCACCTGACCGTTCGTCGTGTCGAGCGCGTTCTGCGCGGCTGCTACCTGGGCGTCATCGTTCTGACGTTCCGCATGGCGCGCGCCATAATCCCAGAGCGGCAGCGTGAACGTGCTGACGGCTTGCAATTGCCAGAAGCCGGGCGATCCGCGCGGAACTTTGGGCGCCTGACCGGGCGGAAACTGCGAGTCGATCTGCTCCTGCAGCAGCACGGCATTCGTGGGCGAGAACTGGTTGCCGAAGAACGCCGACATCTGCACTTGCGGAAAGAGTTCGCGATCGAAGCCTTTGCGCGCGAGCTGCGCTGCCGACAAACTCGATTGAGCGCTAACGACGTCGGGCCGGTTGGCCTGCGCGATCGCGATCAGGCGGTCGAGCGGCTCGGCCGGAAGCGGCGGCTGCGCGATCTGCGCCGGTATATCAAAGGCGGTGTCCAGCGGAGCGCCGATCAATTGCGCCAGGGTTTCGCGCGCGTCGGCGGCTTGAGAGCGATCGGCGACCAGCGTGGAGCGGCTTTTCTCTTCCGAAGCTTGGGCTCGTAGTACGTCAACGCCCGCAACGACGCCCGCGCGTTCCTTGGCTTGCGCGTCCGTCAGCAGCACGTGTTGATACTGCACGTCCGAAGCGGCGAGGCGCGCTGTTTCGTCTTTGGTGGCAACCGCGTAGAAGTCGGCCGCTACGCTGTTGGCCAGTTGATCGCGAGTCTGCCGCAAGTCCGCTTGCGCACCCGCTTCCTGAGCTTTGGCAGCGAACGCTTGGAGCGTCGAGAGGAAGCCCGTATCGAAAGTATAGTTCGTGCCGATCTGCGCGGTGTTCTGGCTGAACGTGCGCTGCTGCGACAATCCCGCGATCGCGAAGTTTCCTTGGAGGTTATTGGATTTCTGCGCGTAGTTTTGCAGCTGCCCCGTCAGGTTCGGCAGCGAGAGCGAATGCAGTTTGACGTATTGCTGATGCAGTTGCGCGACGGCGGCCTGCTGTTTGATGATCTGCGGGCTGTGCTCCATTGCGTAGCGCACCGCCGCTGCTAAATTCAAACCTGCGGCGCCGGCTGATGCCGGCGCCGCAAGAGAGAGAATGACCGACGCTGCCGCTACCGCGGCGCCGCGGAAACCCATCGATGCCTTACGCGAATCCCGCGTTGTGCGCCGCACCGAATGCCGCGGCTGCCACCAAGGCGCCCAACAGGGTGATTAACACTGCAAAACCCCAGGCAACGCCCGGACTCGTGCGTCCCGTGACGCGCAGCATCGTCGCGTTCAGGAAAAGACCCCAGAGCGAGAAGATGCTGATTCCCGTCAGGAACATGACCGTTGCTGCTGAGGCGCCGTGCGGTGCGAGATAGGCCAAGCTCGGCATCGACCTGGCGATATCCATGGAACTGCTGAAAGCGTCGGGGCCGCGCACCATCGCGATGACGCCGACGATGACCGAACCGAGGGCAAACGTCGGAATCGCGATGTTCATCGAGCCTGCCCACAAACGTTTAAAGTCGGCTTGCCCTTTTCCGACCGCGTTCCCGATCAGCGTGAAGAGCGTGTTGAACAGGACGATGACGAACAGTATAACCGCGATGAAAAAATAGGGGATAACCGACGCCTGTCCCGCGCGCGCGACGATCTCCGCCTTTTTCGCGGGCGTTAAATTCGCGAAGAAAGAACTTGTGGCCATCATCTGCTGAGTTTGGATGACGCCGGCGTGGCGCGCCGCAGGTCCTTGCAGATACGTTCCGATCAAGAGCAGTACGATCGCAATGAGGCAAGCCCAACCCCAGGTCGGGGCGACCCGCAGCGTTTCAAAGGCGTCGGATGGCGCCGCAATCGTATTCATAACGGTAGATAAACCGCTTGCTTTAGCAGCCGGAGCTGAGCTTTCCATGAATTTCCCCTCCCGTTCGAAACCGAACGTCACCGTCCGGCAATACGCCGTCGGCTTCGGGATTGTTTCACGGGGCGGCGAGCGCCGCCTTTTAGGGGTGCGGGGACGCGGTCGCGTTCAAAAAGCGATCTATCGGAATCCCTCGCTCCACGGCTCGTTTTACGCGCTCGAGCTGTGCTTCATGCAGTTCCAGCAACTTCAACTGCAGTATGATGCGCGCGCGGCGCAAGGCGCGGCGGGAGTAGATTTCGATTCCGGCGGCCGGCGGCGCGAAGTTCGGATGCCGGGAGTGGCGCGCGTGTCGGTGATGGGTCGCCGGTGCGGCCGCAAGCAGGCAGAGCGAGGTCAGCGCCAGCACGGCGCGGTATCGGTCGAGCATGATGTCCTCCGTCACTCTAATCACGCTCTGCGGCTTTAATGTAAAGATGCGGTGAACCTAAACGCGCTAACGGTCCCGGCGCCTCCGGCCGGCCCCTACCTCCGAGTGATTCCGCTAGGCGGCTGCGGCGAGATCGGCCGTAACATGACCGTGATTGAGACGAACGAGGATCTGGTTGTGGTCGATTGCGGCTTGATGTTTCCCGACGAAGAGATGTACGGCGTGGACATCGTGATCAACGATTTCACGTATCTGCGCGAGCACCGCGACAAGTTCCGGGCGCTGCTCGTGACGCACGGACACGAAGATCACATCGGGGGCATTCCCTATCTCTTACGCGAGTTCAACGTGCCGGTGGTCGGCACGGCGCTAACCATCGCGCTGATCAAAGCCAAATCGCGCGATCATAAAATGATCGGCGAAGCAAACCTCGTTACGGTGAAGCCGGGCGACCGCGTGCGTTACGGATCCATCGAGACCGAGTTCGTGCACATCAATCACTCGGTTTCGGGCGCATGCGCGCTGGCGCTGCGCACGGAAACGGGCACAGTGTTTCACACGGGCGACTTCAAGTTCGATCAAACGCCGATCGACGGAAGGCCGGCGGATTTCGCGTCGATCGCGCGCATCGGCGACGAAGGCGTGCTCTGCATGCTTTCCGACAGCACCAACGCCGAGCGTCCGGGGCACACGCTTTCGGAACGAATCGTCGGTGAAGCGTTTACCAACGTCTTCTCACACGCCAAGGGACGAATCATCGTCGCGTCGTTTGCGTCCAACGTACCGCGCATCCAGCAAGTGATCGATCACGCGATTACGTTCGACCGCAAGATTGCTTTTCTGGGACGGTCGCTTACCAACGTCGTACACTTTGCATCCGAGCTCGGGTATCTCAAAGTGCCGGCCGACCGCACGATGCGCGTTGAAGAGATCGAGGAGCTTCCGCCCGAGAAGGTCGTCGTGATGACGACCGGTTCGCAAGGCGAACCGATGAGCGGGCTCACGCGGATGTCAGTGCGCGATAACCCGCGGCTGAAGATCGTGCCGGGCGATACGGTCGTCATCAGTGCCACGCCCATCCCGGGCAACGAAAAAGGCGTCTATAAAACCATTGACAATTTGTACCGTCTCGGTGCGACCGTCGTACACGGCACCGATGGGCGCTCGCACGTTTCGGGGCATGGGTCGCAAGAAGAGTTGCTGCTGATGCTCAACCTGGTCCGTCCGGAATTTTTCGTTCCGGTGCACGGTGAGTACCGGATGCTCGTGCAGCATGGCAAGCTCGCACAGCGCACCGGCGTAGATGCGCGCAGCGTCTTCGTTGTGGAGAACGGCGACGTGCTCGAGTTTACCAAAGACTACGGCGACAAAATCGGCAAGACGTACGGCGGACACGTCTTCGTTGATGGCTCGGGTGTTGGCGACGTCGGCGAAGCGGTCTTGCGCGATCGCCGTTTGCTGGCGGCCGACGGCTTCATGATGGTCGTCGTCGCGATCGACAGCGAAGAAGGGCGGGTCATCACCGGCCCCGACATCATCTCGCGAGGCGTTTTTTACATGCCCGACGCAGGCGGCGTGATGGAAGAGCTCCGTGTCGAGCTGACGGATCTCATTCAGAAAGTTTCACTCGAAGGAATTCGCGACGTGAACACGGTCAAAGAGCACATACGCGAGGGGTTGGCAAAGGCCATCATGACGCGTTACAAACGGCGTCCGGTTATCGTCCCGGTCGTCATGGAGGTATGACTCGCTTTGAAGACGCGCAAACAATTTATCGCCGTGGCGGCCGCCGGTGCCGGCGCGCTGCTGGCAGCGCCCGCGGGCGCGCAGACGACGCCGATGCCTGCCCCTACGGCCACGCCCGCGCCCGCGCCTAAGAAGGCGTCCGACGCCGCGACCGCGCTGGCGGCGCGCATGCGCACGTTCGATCCGAAACTGACCGACGAAGAACTCGCCACGATCGCCGAAGGTATCGACGGCAATCTCCAAATCGGACGCGGACTCAATCCCAAGGGAACCGCGATTCCGAATTCAATCGAACCGGCGACGTCCTTTAAGGTGGTCCCGTCATGACCGAAGAGCAGCTGGCGTTTTCCGACGCAACGACACTGGGCTCGCTTATCGCCGCCAAGAAAGTCTCGTCGGTCGAATTGACCAAAATGTATCTCGCACGTTTGGAAAAATACGGGAGCACGTACGGCGCCGTCGTGACGATCATGAATGAACGCGCGCTGCGCGAGGCGCGCGGCGCCGACGCCGAGCTCGCAGCCGGAAAATCTCGCGGCCCGTTGCACGGAGTTCCGTACGGCGTCAAGGATTTGCTCGCCGCCGTCGGTGCGCCGACGACGTGGGGTGCCGCGCCTTACCGCAATCAAGTTTTCAACTACGACGGCACGGTAGTGCAAAAATTGCGCGCGGCTGGCGGCGTGCTGCTCGCGAAACTTGCGATGGTGGAACTGGCCGGTGGTTTCGGTTACGACGATGCCGATGCATCGTTCACCGGTCCGGGCAGAACGCCGTGGAACCGTGACTACTGGAGCGGCGGATCGTCAAGCGGACCGGGTGCGTCCGTCGCCGCAGGTTTGGTCGGTTTTGCGATCGGATCGGAAACGAACGGTTCGATTATGGCACCGGCCGCGTATTGCGGCGTCACCGGATTGCGTCCGACCTACGGTCGTGTGAGTCGTCACGGCGCGATGGCGTTGATGTGGACCTCCGACAAGCTCGGCCCGATGTGCCGCTCGGCACGCGACGCCGAACTCGTGCTGTGGGCCATCGCAGGACACGATCCCGCGGATCGCACGTCGCTCAACGCGCCGTTTCCGAAAGTCCGCGGCCGCAAACCAAAAATCGGTGTATTGGCGCGTTCGACCGAACGCATCATGCCGGCGGTTGCGAGCAACTTTATGGCGTCGCTGGATGTGTTGCGTGAGTTCGCGGACGTGGTCACCAATGTTGCGTTGCCGCGTGGTAATTACGGGTCGACGTTTGAGGCGATTTTCAACGGCGAGTGCGCTTCGGCGTTTCGCGATTTGATCGAAAGCGGAAAGGCTCGCGAGCTGCAATCTACCGACGATCGCCTGGGCGGCTATCAAGTCTACAATGCGCTCGCTGTGGATTACGTTGACGGCATGCGCAGGCGCACGATGCTCAACGAAGCGCTAGCGAAAGCCTTCGCCGGGTACGACGCGATCGTGCACCCGACGAGGTCGACGGTTTCCTATCCGGTCGGCATTAAATTCGATAAGGCTTACCCATCGAAATACAATGGCGTGACGGGGTTGGGAAGTCCCGGAAACTTAGCGGGCCTGCCGGAGATTAGCGTTCCCAACGGCTTCGGCGATCATAATTTGCCGACGGGACTCGCGATGATGGGTCGGGCGTGGGGCGAGATGCAGATCACCCAGATCGCTAAGGCGTACCAATCTCGCACGAAATTCCACACGATGCATCCGAAGCTCGTCGTCGTCTAACTTGCGCCCCGTGCTGCGATGGACGTAAGTTTAGCGGCAGCTACGGAACAGATCGCGCCGGGGCGCGGATATTTCGACGACGTTTGGCGGCGGCTGCTCAAATCGCCGGGGGCACTGATCGGCCTCGGCTTGATTGCTGTCCTCGTTTTTACAGCCGCATTTGCACCGCTGATCGCGCATACCGATCCGTTAGCGCAGAACCTCGCGCAACAGTCGCTGCATCCGAGCTGGACGCATCCTTTCGGCACGGACAAACTCGGGCGCGATTTGTTTTCGCGCATCGTGTATGGTTCGCGGATTTCGATACGCATTGGGTTTCTCGCGGTCGGCATCGCGATCACGATCGGCACGTTTTTCGGTGTCGCCGGCGGCTATCTGGGGAAGGCCACCGACAGCGCGATCATGGCCGTAATGGATCTGATGCTCGCGTTCCCATCGATTATTCTCGCGATCGGCATTACCACCATCCTTGGGCCGAGCATCAACCATTTGATGATAGCGGTCGGCATCGTTTACATACCGCAGTATGCGCGGCTCGCGCGGTCGTCGGTTCTGGGCGTTAAGGAACTCGAATACGTCGAAGCGGCCAAAGCGCTGGGAGCTCGCGTGCCGCGCATCCTCTGGCGCCACGTCCTGCCGAATATTCTCGCGCCGCTGATCGTGCAGGCGATGCTGGGCATCGGCACGGCCGAATTGGAAGCGGCCGGGCTTTCCTATCTCGGCTTGGGGGCGCGTCCGCCGACGCCCGAGTGGGGCGCGATGCTCAACGATGCGCGCGACTACTGGCTCTCCGCGCCGTGGGCGCTGATTTTTCCGGGTGTCGCAATAACGCTGATGGTGCTCGGCTTCAATCTTTTGGGAGACGGGCTCCGCGACGCGCTCGATCCTACGCAGCGGTAATCCATGGCGATCGTCTTAGGACTGCTCGCAGCTATTTTTTACGGCTCCGCGGACTTTTGCGGCGGCTTCGCGACGCGCCGCAGCCCGATGTTCGCGGTAACGGTCATTTCGCAGGCCGTCGGCCTCGGGCTGATCCTGATCGCGCTGCCGTTCTTTCCTTCGCATCCAACATGGTGGGCTCTGGAGGCAGGCTTCATTGCCGGCATGTGCGGCGGCCTGGGTTTACTGCTGCTCTATCACGCGCTTTCGATCGGGAAGATGGGCGTCGTTTCGCCCATTACCGCAGTGCTTGCCGCGCTTACGCCCGTCATCGTCGGCGCCGTTCGCGGCGAGCACTTGGGGAATTTCAAATTGGCCGGCATCGGCGTAGCGCTGCTTGCGGTTATCCTTATTTCGCTATCCACCGAAGCGGACGGCAGGTTCGAGTTTTCTACTGCAGGCGTGAAAGAGGCGCTGGCATCGGGCGTCGTGCTGGGCGGTTTCTATACGTTTCTCGCGCTGGGCGGACAACAGAGCGGGCTCTATCCGATCGTCGCTGCGCGCATCGGCTCGATCGCGCTGCTGCTCGTTATCGCTATCGTCATGCGGAGGAGCATAGTCGTCGCGGCGCCGGCAGCGCTTGGCATTATCGCATTAGCCGGTGCGCTCGATATGATGGCCAACGCGTTCTACGTGCTCGCGGCGTACGCAGGCTATCTTTCGATCGCGGCCGTCCTCACATCGCTTTATCCCGCGAGCACGGTGTTTCTTGCGCGCATTGTGTTGGGCGAACGTCTTGGCGCGCTGCAGAAAACCGGCGTCGTTTTCGCGCTCGCCGGCGTGGCGCTGATTGCCAGCTAAAGGCTCGACCACACGTCGAGCTTGCGCTTGACGCGATCGATCACCGCGTCGGTAAAGTCCGTGGTTGAAGCGTGGCCGCCGAGGTCGCTGGTCGCGATGCCTTCGTGCACGGCCTCAAGCGTTGACTCATAGATCGCTCGCGAGGCGTTCTGCGCGCGCTTGTCTTCCATATAAGAGAGCAGCGCGCCGCCGGCCAGGATCATGGCCATCGGGTTGGCGACGTTCTTGCCGAACAGGCGCGGCGCCGTGCCGTGCGGCGCTTCGGTCATAACGACGGTCGGCTTTAGTCCTTCGTCAAACGCAAGCAGCACAGACTCCGCGCCGGCGATCGATCCGAAGAGTTGCATGACCAAATCGGAGAGGCAATCGCCGTCGCGATTGAGCGAAGGAATGACTAGCGGAATTTCGCCGTCCGTGCTAAGCAGAAGGGCGTACGTGGCATCGATTAGTTGCGGATCGTACGGAACATCGGGATGTCGCGCTGCGGCAGCGTCGAGTTCTTCTTTGAACATTCCCTCGTAAACGGGGCTGACGGTAAACTTCGGACCGCCGAAAACCTTCGCGTGCATGCGCGCCGCGTGAACGAACGCGTACTCGGCGACCACTTGGCAGACGCCGCGGTCGATCGATTCGGTGCGGTACGCGATTTCGCTTGAGCCCGCGCCCTCGCGCCATTCCTTTGCGCCGTAGGCGTCGCCCACGGCCATGCGTACGACCGAAATCGGCGCGTGGACGCCCGCGACGGGACGAATCCGCGGCAAGCGCCGCCCTGTGCGAACGATGACTTTCCCGCCGATCGCTTTGCGCAGAATCGCGTTGGGCGATCCGACGTCGTCCTTTTCTTCGGGCGTAATTGTGGCCGCTTTCAGACCAAAATGTGCCCGCTTCATCGCGTCGGCGGCGTCTTGCACCACAGCGTTGTTGGTTGCGCGCCGGTTTTCCAGCGAAAGATCGAACCGTTCCATGGTAAGGTCGACGTCGATGACCGAACGGTCGAGAACGCGCAGCGCTTCCGCCAGCAGCTCTTGACCGGTCTGGTCGCCTTCCAGAATCACGATGGTCGTCGGGCTCAAATGAACTCCTATTAGAATGAAGAAGTAAGCGGTCCATGGCACGCGTGCGCCGCCGGGCGGCGAAATCGCGATTGAATTACGAGATCGCGGGCATGGCAGCGATTGGCATCGCCGTTCTGCTGGCGGTCGCGCTGACTTTGGCGCCTGCGCATGCGGGGGCCGCCGGCGCCGTAACCGCGCGAGCGCTCCATTGGACCTTTGGATCAGCTGCCGGACTTTTCCCCGTTTTGATCGCGCTCTTCGGCGCGATCGTCTTCCTGGAGATCAACCTCCCTCGAATAATGGCGACGTTCGGCGTCGCGGCGCTGGGCTATTTCATCCTGATCGATACGTCGCTTGCGAAGCGCGGCGGGTTCGTCGGCACCGAGTTGTGGCGCGGGCTTTACGCGCTGCTCGGCCTTACCGGATCCCGCGTCGTCATCGGCTTGCTCGCTTTGTTGCTGGCCGTGTGGATCAGCGACGTCTCCGTCAAGAAGATCATCGGCTGGCTCGTGCTGGTATTTTCAAAAGTTCGCATGCCGAAAGTCCGTCTGGCTTTGCCCGAAGGCCACGAAACGCTGCGTGACGCGTTCGCTCTGCCGGCGGCCGATCCGAATCGCAAAAAGGAACGCGTAGTCGATATCGGCGCGGCTACCGCGCTGGTCGCAGTCGAGCCGCTCATGCCTACGGTCGCTCCGCCGCTGCCGGTCGATTACGAAGACGAAGAAGCTCTCGAAGATGACGCCGCCGAGGAAGAGGATGAGGAAGAGGAAGAGGCCGACGGCGATCCCGACATCGACGAAGAGGAAGGCGACCCTTCGACAGGCTCAGGGCAGGCTGACGACGGTGATGAGTACGACGGCGATGAGGAGCTCGATGATGAGGAAGAGGTTGAGGGCGAGTACGAAGCTCCCACGGTAGCCGGCGGACCGCGCAACTACAAACTTCCCGATCTCTCGCTCTTCGATCCGCCACAGGCGCAAGTGGTGGATGACTCGACGCGGTCCGCTGTGCTCGAAGATACGCTCGCTTCGTTCGGCGTCGGCGCCAAAGTCGTCCACATCGAGCGCGGCCCTTCGGTTACGCGCTACGAACTCAAGCCCGACCGGGGCGTAAAAATTTCGAAGATCGCCAACCTTGCCGACGATCTCGCGCTGGCGCTGGCTGCGACGAGCGTCCGTATCGAAGCGCCGATTCCCGGCAAGTCGGCGGTCGGCATCGAGGTTCCAAACAAGACCGTTTCGATCGTTTCGATTCGCGAGATCCTGGAGGCGCTTCCGCAGCGCGGACAAGTTCCGCCCCTCTGGATGGCGCTCGGGAAGGACGTTCCGGGCCGCGCGGTCTTCGGCGATCTGTCGCGGATGCCGCACATGCTGATCGCGGGCGCCACCGGCTCCGGCAAGTCGGTCTGTCTAAATTCCGTGATCGCTTCGCTGCTCGTGAGCGCGACGCCGGATCAAGTGCAGATTTTGATGATCGATCCGAAGCGCGTTGAACTCGTGATGTACAACGGCATTCCGCATCTCATCAAAGACGTCATCACCGACCCGCGCATGGCGGCGGGCGCGCTTTTTGAGATGACCAAGGAAATGGACGCGCGGTACGAGCGCTTTGCCAAGGCCGGCGTGCGCAAGATCGAGGAGTACAACGCCAAGTACCCCGACGAAAACTTGCCCTACGTGGTGATCGTGATCGACGAACTTGCCGATCTGATGCTGATTGCGCCGGCTCGCGTCGAGACCACCATCATGCGGCTCGCACAGCTGGCGCGCGCGACGGGTATACACTTGATCGTGGCAACGCAGCGCCCGTCGGTTGACGTCATCACCGGCCTCATCAAAGCCAATATTCCGTCGCGCATCGCCTTCGCGGTGACGTCACAAGTCGATTCGCGCACGATTCTCGATATGGTGGGCGCGGAGCGGCTCTTAGGACGCGGCGACATGCTCTATCTACCGATCGACTCGCCCAAGCCCATCCGCGCGCAAGGCGCTTTCATTTCCGGCGGTGAGTTACAGCGGCTGATTCATTTCTGGACGAAGCAGTCGCGCCCGGAAAATCTGCTCGACGTCGATATCCAGCCGATTGCCGACGAAGAGAAGAAAGAAGTCGACCCGCTATGCTTCGAAGCGGCCAAATTCATTATCGAAAGCAACTACGCCTCGACCGCCGCGCTGCAGTCGCAATTTTCAATCGGGCATCCGCGCGCCGTGCGCGTCATGAAACAGCTCGAGGAACTGAAAGTCGTGGGTCCACATGAAGGCACGAAACCGCGCCGCATTCTCTTCGGGCTCGACGATCTCGAGCGCGTCTCAGATCGTTTCGGGCGCGAGCGGGGGCAGCAAGATCTCTTTGCTGCCGGGTCTTGAATCCGATGACGCAGCGTAGACACGCCGTCGGCCACGTCGTCTTTGCGTGCATTCTGCTCGCGGCGTTTTTTTGGCTCGGCTTTTTCGTTACAAAACATGGCGAACCGCATGCGTTA
Organism: Vulcanimicrobiales bacterium; assembly: GCA_038215615.1. GTDB lineage: Bacteria > Vulcanimicrobiota > Vulcanimicrobiia > Vulcanimicrobiales > Vulcanimicrobiaceae > Rubrimentiphilum. The sequence continues at coordinate 136,328 of JBBQQR010000001.1, forward strand.
AATGCTTTTGCGTTGCAACTGCGCGGCCACGGTACGGCAATTGCATGGAGGTTTACAGAGATGGGATGGGGCTACGTGCTCGGCCCTCTCTATATCGCGCTTATCGCGCTGGCGATCTTCCGGCCCGAATGGCGTATGCGCGCACTCTTTGCCATCGCGATAGCGCTTATATGCTGGGGCGCGGCAACGGGTTTCCAGCATTTCTTCGCCCGGCCGCGACGGTTGGATTGGCTCATACGCCATGAAACGGCGGGATCATATCCGAGCAGCCATGCCGCCGTTTCGACCGGATTTTATTTCCTTTGCGGCTTGTTGGCATTGCGTTCGAACCTGGCAGCGTGGCTGCGCTACACGCTGTTTGCTGTACTGACTTTTGTCACATTGGCGATCATCTGGTCACGTATCGAACTTGCTGCGCACAACATCACCGACGTCATCGGCGGCGTGATGCTTGCTTTGGTGATCATCGCGCTTGGTGCGGCCGTCGCCGAATTTACGGGAAGGCCGGTTGTAAGCTAACCAGGGGGGATGCCGCCGACTCCGAAGCATCGGCACATGGCGGCGCACGTGACCGATCCGGCTCTCAAACCCATCGAACGCAAGGTCGAAGAAGGCATCCCGCTTTCACCGGAAGACGGGCTGAGGCTGTTTGGGACGCGTGACCTGCATTCGCTTGGACGCATGGCGCGCGCGCAAAAAGAGCGCAAGAGCGGAAAAAACGTTTACTATATCCTCAACCGCTACGTGAATTCCACCAATGTCTGCTATGCGGGCTGCAAGTTTTGTTCGTTTGCGGTCGATGAATTCAAGGAAACCGATCGCGTCGTGCGGATGGCCGCCGACCAAGTCATGTCAAAGGCGCTCGAGACCGGCACGAACTTCAACCAAATCCACATCGTCGGCGGACACGATCCGCGCCAACTTTCGCTGGATTACTGGCTGCCTCTGATGCGCCGCTTTAAAGAGCAAGTGCCGCACGTACAGCTCTCGCTGTTCACTGCGGCCGAACTCGATTACATGGCCAAGCGCCACCGGATGAAATATCCCGAACTGATTGCGGCGCTAAAGTCGGCTGGGCTCGACAATGTCAACGGCGGCGGCGCGGAAATTTTTGCGCCTGAAACGCGCGCCAAAATTTGTCCGAACAAGGTCGGCACCGACAACTGGCTCGAGATCCACGAAGAACTGCACCGCCAGGGCGTTGCTTCGAATGCGACGATGCTCTACGGACACATCGAGTCGCTCGAGGATCGCGTCGATCACCTCATCAGACTGCGCGAATCGCAGCGCCGCTCGCCCGGGTACAATGCATTTATTCCGCTGGCGTTTCATCCGGATGGAAACGAGCTCAACGACTGCGGCTGGACGACGGGCTTGGATGACTTGCGCATATTTGCGGTTTCGCGCTTGATGCTCGATAATTTCGATCACATCAAAGCGTACTGGATGATACAAGGTCTGAAGATCTGCCAAGTCGCCTTACACTTCGGGGCCGACGATATGGACGGCACGCACGGCAGCACCGACGAAGAGATGATCTATCACAGCGCGGGTACGCAGTCAGGGCAGTATGTCGACGATCGCGAGTTCCGGCGTTTAATAGAAGAAGCCGGCTACGTGCCGGTCCGCCGCAACAGCACCTACGATGAATTCCCGCACGATTGGACGCCTCCGCCGGCCACCCGCGAAGAAGTTTATGCTTAACTGCGGCCGCATCAAATATACGAACGACCTGCCGATCTACGCGGCGTTTGACGAAGGCGTGCTCGAGTACCCCGGATCGCTGCACGCGGACGTTCCGTCGGCGCTGAACCGATTGATGCTCGATAGCAAACTCGACGTCGGCCCGATCAGTGCGTTTGCTTACGCGGCAGACTTCGAGCGGTTCGTTCTGCTGCCTGACCTTTGCATCGGCGCGCGCGATGAAGTTATTTCGGTTGTGCTGGTATCGAGCGTTCCGCCGGCACTCCTTGATGGCGCGGAGATTGCCGTTAGCTCCGAGTCGGCGACCGGACGAAATCTGCTGCGCGTTCTGCTCGAGCGCCGTTACGGCGTACACGCTCATTTTGTCGAAAGCGCCGACGCTGCGGCCGCTGCCAAAGAAGGCCGCGCGGCCCTGCTGATCGGCGATGCCGCGATCGACGCGCAGTTAGCGTTGCCGGTCGAACGCGTGTACGATCTCGGAACCCTCTGGCACGATTGGACCGGCGAGCAAACGGTTTTCGCCGTTTGGGTAGCGCGGCGCGAAGTCTACGAGCAGAACGCCCAGGACGTGCGCGCTTGTATGCACGCTCTCACGGACTCGTATACGTGGGCGCGGGGCAACATGGAAACCGTCATCGCGCGCGCTCAAAGCATCATCGCGCGTCCGCCGGGATTCTACGAAAACTACTACGCGAAGCTGAACTTTACGTTTCATTCGGCCGCGCAGCGGGGCTTAGCGGCATATTGCCGCGAGTTGCAAGCGATCGGCGCGATAGAAACGATGCCCCGCATACTTCCGGAGGCTATCGGTGTCGGTAGCTAGCCTGCTGGACCGCGCCGCATCGGGCGGCCGACTGACCTTTGAAGAGGGCGTCCGTATTTACCGCGAGGCCGACATTCACGATCTGGGTGCCGCCGCTCACGCGCGCCGCATGCAACTCTATCCCGAAGATGTCGTCACCTATGTGATTGACACGACGATCAATTATACAAACGTCTGCAACGTGCACTGCACGTTCTGCGCGTTCTTTCGCCCGGAAAAACACGGCGAAGGCTACACGATGTCGCACGACGACGTGCTCGCGCGCGTGAAGTATGCGGCTGATCAAGGCGCTACGCAGATCATGATTCAAGGCGGCGTGAACCCCGAGCTGCGACTTTCCTGGTTTGAGGAACTTTTCGCGCGCGTGCGCGCCGAGTATCCGGCGGTCGACCTGCATTCGCTCTCGGTCTCTGAGGTTGTCGGGCTTTCCACCGTCGAGCAGTTGCCGGTTCCGCAAATCCTGGGCCGCTTAAAAGAAGCGGGCATGAAGTCGCTGCCGGGAGCCGGCGCAGAGATTCTCGTCGAGCGGGTTCGCAAACGCATCAGCGCGCGCAAGGTCAAGCCGGAGGAATGGATCGGCGTTATGCGCGAGGCGCAAAAACTCGGGATGCCTACCACGGCGACGATGATGTTCGGTTCCATCGAAACCGACGAAGAGCGCGTCGAGCATATGAACGTCATTCGCAATCTTCAAGACGAAATGGGCGGCTTCACCGCATTCATCCCCTGGTACTACGTTCCGTGGAAGACGCCGCTGCGCGGAAAAGAAGCGACCGGGTTAGAGTATCTGCGCGTGCTTGCGGTATCGCGGTTGTACCTCGATAATGTTCCGCATCTGCAAGCATCGTGGCTCACGCCGGGCTTGAAGATCGGGCAGGTCGCCTTATACTACGGCTGCGACGACATGGGAGGCACGATTCTCGAGGAGCAGGTCGTGCACGACGCCGGCTCGACCAATGCGGCGACGCGCAAGGACGTCGAAGAAATCATCATCAAGGCCGGATTCAAACCGGTCATCCGCGACACGTATTGGAATTTGCGGGCGGACATGGCACTGGCCACGGCCTGATTAGTGGGTCGTGTCGATGGTGGCGGCGCCGAGCACTTCGTCGCCGTCCAGATCGAAGAGCGCAACCAACTGCCCCGGTGAGACCGACTTTTGCGGCGTTTCGAAATCTAAGCGCACCGAGTCGCCTTCAACCATAGCCACGGCTGGCTCTAAACTCGCACGGTAGCGCGTCATCGCGAGCACGCGAACCGCGGATCCGTTGAATCGTTCCGGCCTAATCAGGTTCAATTCGTTTGCCGTCAGCCCGGCTATGGCGAGTTCGTCCTCGCGTCCGATGACGATAGTGTTGGTCGCTGCATCGATGCGCGTCACGTAACGCGCGCCGTCGCCGCTTGCGGGCAAACCTTGTCGTTGTCCGATCGTATAACCTGAAATGCCCGCGTGGCGGCCGACGATCTCGCCCGCGATCGTTACGACATCGCCTGCGCGCGCCGATTCGGGACGAAGCTCCGCCACGATGTCGCGGTAGTCGGCGCCTTCCACGAAGCAAATGTCCTGCGACTCGATCTTGTCGTGCACCGGCATGCCGAGCCGCTTCGCGTGCGCGCGCGTCGCCTGCTTGTCGAGCTCGCCAAGCGGAAGCATCAATCCTGAAAGTTGCGCGGGCGTGAGTTGGGCGAGTGCATATGCTTGATCTTTTGCATGCGTGCCGCGGCGCAAGTGCGGCCCGTCGGCGCGGAGATCGACGCGGGCGTAATGTCCGGTTGCGACGTACGGTGCGCCCAGCGAATCGGCATACTTGCGCAGCGTGCCGAGTTTGACGAAGTTGTTGCACGAGACGCACGGGTTGGGCGTGCGGCCCGCCGCGTATTCCTGTGCGAACCGGTCGATCACGCTGCGGCGGAACGTTTCCTCAAAATCGAGCACGTAGTGCGGAATTCCGAGCGTAGCCGCGCTCCGGCGGGCGTCGTCAAAGTCGTCCACGCCGCAGCAGCTGCGGGCATGCGGCGCGCGCGTCTGCGAATACATCTTCATCGTGACGCCAATAACGTCGTAGCCCGCTTCCACCAGCAAGCCGGCTGCCACGGCCGAATCGACTCCGCCGCTCATTGCGGCGATTACGCGCGTTTTCTCCATCATCTAAAAACACAGGATAACAGGATAGGGCCGCTAACAGAAGCTCACATGGGGCTGGGCGAACGCTTTCGGGCAACGCGCGAAGAACGTGGCCTCACTCTCTCTGAGGTAGGCGAGCAGCTGCGCATCCGTTCGGTCTATCTTTCGGCAATCGAGGAAGAAAACTGGAAGGCGATCGGCGCGCCGGTCTACATCCGGGGCTTCCTGCGCACCTACGCTCGCTTCTTGGGACTCGACCCCGAAGAGGCCGTCGGCGAATTCAACACCGCCAGCGGCGTCGCGGCATCATCGGCGCCCGCGGTCCAGAGCCGCGCCTCAGGGCAGCGGAGCATGAAGCCGCTGCTGTGGATTGCCGGGATCGTCGCGATAGCACTGATCGGTTTCGTGATTTTCGTTTATGTCTCGCCGCCTCGCGCCGTGACCACTGCGCAGAGCGCGGCTCCGGCTGCATCTCCAACATCTGCTGCGGCCACGCAGCCTCCGCCGGCGCAGCCGAAGCCGCTGCCGGCGCGAACGCTTGCACTGAATGTAACGTCCGCATCTTGGCTCAGGGTAACCATTGACGGGAATGTTAGTATGGAGGGTATATTTCCGCGCGGTACGAGCAAGATATTTCATGGCAAGATCGCGGTGGTACGCGCCGGTAATGCGGCGGGCATCGCGCTAACCGTGGACGGGAAACCTATTGGAAGACTTGGCGGCGCGGGCGACGTAGTTGAAAAGAGTTTTACGTTATAATTTATGCCTACAGATGCATCATTCGATATCGTCTCGCGGGTCGATCAACAGGAACTCGATAACGCGTTAAACCAGACGCGCAAAGAGATTGCGGGCCGTTTCGATTTCAAGCACAGCAAGACCACTATCGAATACGACGGGAAAAAAGTCATCACGATCGTCTCCGACGACGAATTGAAGATGAAGAACGTCGTCGACATGCTCCAGTCGAAGGCGGTCAAACGCGGCATCGATCTGAAGAGCTTGGAACTGGGAACGGTGGAACCCGCCGCCGGCGACACGGTCCGGCGGACGGTGACGCTCAAAACCGGCATACCCAAAGATAAAATCAAGCCGCTGATGGACGCCATCAAAGATATGAAGCTCAAAGTGAACGCGCAATATCAGGATGACCAAATTCGCGTTTCCGGAAAAAATAGGGACGACTTGCAGAAAGTCATCGCGCGGCTGCGCACGCTCAGCTATGAGCTGCCGCTGCAATTCGTCAATTACCGTTAGTGTCTAAACGCGTCTCTTTCGTGAGTTTGGGCTGCGCGAAGAACCTCGTCGACACCGAAGTTATGATCGCGAAGCTCGGTGCGGCCGGCTGGGAGCTCTGCGCGGATTCCGCGCAGGCCGATACGGTCGTCGTGAACACGTGCGCGTTCATCGATCCGGCCAAAGCCGAGTCGACCGACGCCATCATGGAGCAGGCGCAGCGCAAGAAGCCGGAGCAGCAGTTGATCGTCGCCGGATGTCTGGCGCAGCGTTATGGCGAGCAGCTTCAGGCGCTCGTCCCCGAGATCGACGGCGTCGTGGGTACGGGGGCCTACGCGAGCATCGTCGAGGTGCTCACGGAAGCCGCAGCCGGCGCGCGGCCGGCGCGCCTGGGCTTCGAGCCGGAGCCCGAACACGATTTCTTGCCGCGTCTGGTCACGACGCCCCGGGCGACAGCCTATCTCAAGATCGCCGAGGGCTGCGATCATCCGTGCACGTTTTGCATCATCCCGCAGCTGCGCGGTCGTTTCCGCAGCCGCAGCGAGGAATCTCTACTAAAGGAAGCGCGCGCGCTGGCCCAAGCCGGGACGCGCGAATTAGTCCTCATCGCGCAAGACTCGTCGATGTGGGGACGCGACCGCGGTTTTCGCCGCGGAGGGTTGGCGCATTTGCTGCGCGGCTTACACGAGATCGAAGGCCTGGAGTGGATTCGTCTTCTCTATCTCTATCCGGCCACGATCGATAGCGAGCTGATCGCGGCCATCGCCGAGCTACCGAAGGTTTGCAAGTACATCGACATGCCGCTACAGCACGCGCATCCGGAGATCTTGCGCGCGATGCTGCGCCCCGGAAACGGCGAGCGTTACTTAGAGATTCTCGAAGATTTTCGCAGCCGCATCCCCGGCATCACCATGCGCTCGACGTTCATCGTCGGATTTCCGGGCGAGCGCGAAGAGCACGTGGCGTACATGGAAGAGTGGATCGGCCGCGCGCAGCTCGACCGCGTAGGGTTTTTTCAGTACAGCAGCGAGCAAGGTACTCCCGGCGCGACGCTTCCGGATCACGTGCCTGCGCGCGAACAGCGGCGGCGTCTGGTTCGCTTGCGCGAGGGTCAGCGAGTTGCGTCGCTGGCGGCGCGATCGCGCCGGCTCGGCAGTACGGTTCGAGTCCTGGTTGAAAGCCGCACGCGGCGCGGGTGGGCCGGCCGTTCGATGGGCGAGGCACCGGGGGTGGACGGCGCGATTCATTTTACCGGCGACGCGTCACCGGGTGAATTTGTGGATGTCACGCTCGAGCGCACTACCGCGTTCGATTTCCATGGCCGGATAGCGCATGGGTAAACATATTCGTCCCGACGATTATTTGGAACCGCAGGCGCGAACGCGCGCGCCTGTCTTCAAACGCGTTGCGATCGCCGCGGGTATCGTTGTCGCGGGCATCATCGCGGTGCTCGCCGGAATGTCGGTCGCACAGCGCAAACCGGTTTGGCAAATTGTAGCAACAGTGTTGACGCCTTCGCCGCAGCAGGTCTTCGGCAGGAATAGCATTTTAGTTTTGGTGGAAGGGCTGGATTACGATTACACCGCCAAAGATGAAGAGTATTCGACCCAAGCGCGCAGCGACGTCATTTGGGCCGTCAATCTCGATTTCATAACGCACCGCATTTATCAGCTGGCAATTCCGCGCGACATGGTCGCAACGTTTCCAGGCGGAGGCCGGCAGAAAATTAACCAGGCTCAGTCCGAAGGCGGCGTCCGGGAAGCGCAATCGGTTATCTCGCAATTTCTCGGAATCCCCGGTTTCGATCGCTACATGGTTTTCCGGCCCGATTCAACGCAAGATTTCGTCAATTCACTTGGCGGCATCGATGTCAAGGTTGTGAACTCGGATTGTCTGATACATCCGCACAATTGCATCAACGGTCCACTGGATTACGACGACAGCTGGGGACATCTTCACATTCATCTCAAGCCCGGCTTGCAGCATCTCAATGGCGTACAAGCCGTTGGATACATGCGTTTCCGGCATGACTGGTGCGGCGATCCGTGCCGGATCATGCGCCAGCAGGTTGTTTTGCATGCGCTCCTGCACCGGCTGACCGCCGACAAAGTCAACACGCTGCTCCACATGAACGACTTATTGGGCGCCATCAACCGCGACGTGCAGACCAACCTTTCGCGCCAAGAAGAGATCAGCATAGCAACGGCTTTCGCTGACATGACGCCGCAAGCGCTGACGACGAAGCAAGTCCCCTATGTCGCCGATGTCACGCTGCCTGACGGCGGCGCGGCGATCGTTCCCGATGAAACAAAGCGCGCCCAGCTCGTCCGCACGATGCTGATCGCGCCGCCGCGGCCAACGACGCCACCCGATCCCGGAGCGCTCGCTGCCGTAGCACCCGGCTCCGTACGCGTTGACATCGAAAACGGAACCGGCGTGCCCGGCCTGGCAAAGCGTGTCGCCGCGCTGCTGCGTTCGGAAGGCTTCAAAATCGCGCAAGTTGGCAATGCCTCTTCCGGAAACGTCGCGACGACCGAAGTGCACGAACACTCGCACGTCGCCAACGCCGGACTGAAAGTACGCAACGGTTTAGGCTCGCGCGCGAGCCGCGTGCCGGTCATTTCTGAGGCGATCTCTTCTCAGACGCCTTCTCCAAGCGACGTTACGGTGATTATCGGTGACGATCTCGTCACCGTGATGAGCTCTCTGCCGGCTTCGCAATGAAGCATTGGCGCGCGATCGCGATCGCGCTGGTCTGCGCGGCGCTAGCCGTTGGTGCGTTCCGTCTTTTCGAGCACACCGCGCATCTACAGCCGGCGCTGGTGACGCCGAACATGGACGCGCAGCAAGCGCTCTCGCCTTCGCTCGCCGGGCACGTAAAGCGGTTGTTGCGCGAACAGCAACTGTACGGCAACCGGGCGGGCCGGCCGAAGCTTATCGCGCTGACGTTCGACGACGGACCATATCCGGTGTTTACGCCGCTGCTCCTGGACGCGCTCGACAAGTTAAAGATTCCGGCGACATTTTTTCTGATCGGCCACGACGCCCAGCAATGGCCCGAACTCACCACGCGCATCGAACAAAACGGCGACGAAGTCGCGAATCATACGCAGACGCATCCCGACCTCGATCTCTTGACCGGCGCGCAGGTCCGTCGCGAAATCGTCGACGGGCGCACATCGCTAGATGCGCTCGTGCACGATCCCGCGATCGATCGATTTTTCCGGCCGCCGCACGGCCGCTACACGGTCGCTGTGGTGAAGACGGCCCAGTCGCTCGGTTACACAACCGTCCTGTGGAACGACGACCCAGGGGACTGGCGGAGCAGCCGAACGACTCCGCGGGAACTCGACGCCCACATCCGCCGGTATGCGACTGCGCCGGACATCGTGCTCCTGCATAGTGGAAAGCTGGCGACCATCGAGATGCTGCCCAGCCTGGCGGCCGCCTTCCGCTCGGCAGGGTACCGGTTCGTCACGTTGGGAAGCCTTATGAGGGCCGTTCCCTACGACGACGTGAACCATCCGGCCAAGCATCCCGTTTAGAGCCTGAATGCCTCGGCAAATCATCGATACGGAATCGAGCCGGCCCCGGTACGTCCGGCGGGTGGCCTGGACGATCGTGACCGTCTTCCTCGTCGTTGCCCTGCTGGCCATCGCCTTCGCCCTGCATTTTCCAGGAAAGTGATCCGCGCTGCGGGTATCCTGGGAAGCCACCCATCTAGGAGAACTATGCTGCGCCGTTCCTTCCCCGGACTGATCCTTGCCCTGGCATGCGCCGCTGCGTTTGCCGCCTGCAGTGCCACAGGAACCAGCATCCCGTCGAGCGGCGGAGTGCAGGGTCTGGGTCCGAACTTCGTGACGAACACGCTGTACGTGACCAACACCACGCAAAATGTGGTGGAACTCTACACGCCCAGCCCGGCGGCGGCAGCGACGCCCCAGTACGCTATCGGCGGATCGAATACGCAGCTGAACGGCCCGCAGTACGATGCCTTCGACAGCACTCGCCGGCTGTACGTCACCAACTACAATCCCGGAACCCAAATCGGCTCGCTCATCATCTATCAGACGTTTGCGACCGGGAACGTGCTGCCGCTTGCGACGCTTGGCGGCGCGGGCACGCTCATCGATCAGCCGCACGGCATCACCATCCTGAGCGACGGCACGGTCGTTATCGCCAACACGTCGCCGAACGGTTCGTTCCCCAATGCGGTGCTCGTGTTCACGCCGCTGAATTCGTCCTCGGTTCCGATTCTATCCGTGGTCATCGCGGGAAGCCTGACGCAGCTCAGTGCGCCGACCGGCGTATCATCGGATTCGACCAAGAAAATTTTCGTCGCCAATCGCGGCTCCGGCACAATCACGGCCTACGTCGTGCCAACGCCGACTCCGATTCCGTCGACCACGCCCTCACCGACGCCGACCCCGACCACCAGTCCGTCGTCCTCGCCCTCGCCGACGCCCGCTCCGTTCAACAACAACGTTGCGCCGAACATCGTGATCGGCGGAGCGCTGACGGGGTTGATCGCGCCAACCGGAATCACGCTCGACGCGAACAATGTGATCTATGTCGTCGACCCCGACAACGGGGTTCCGAGCGTGCGCGTGTTCGCGGCCGGCGCGAACGGCAACGTGGCGCCCGTCCGCGTCATCAGCGGCGCGCTGACGCAACTTTCGAATCCGCTCGACGTTAAAGTTGACGCCGCCGGAAATATCTACGTCACCGACGCGGGAGCGAACAAACTCTTGATCTACGGCCCCGGTGCGAGCGGGAACGTCGCGCCCACGGTCGCGATCACACTGCCGGTAGGCAGCGTAACAGGGCTCTCACTATCGCCCTAGAGCATCGTGCGCCGGCCGCCGACCGTGAAGCCAAGCTCAACGCACTGCTTGCGCTCATCAACGAACGTGCCGGACACATTCTCGACCGGCGGCGCATTCTCGAATCACTGAGCGAAGACATCCGCGCCGCTTTCGGCGCGGACCGCGCCGTCATTTACGGGCGCGGCGAAACTGCCGAAGACGCGAGTTTGCTTGCGTCGGCGCAGACCGAGCGCGCTTGGACGGCGCTGCCTCCCACGGCGAAGATCGCGCAAACCTGGCTGGACGAAGCTTTTAGCGGCGCGGTCATCACGCGGCCGCGCACGACCGTCGATCCGCGCGATGGATTGCTACGTTCGCTCGGCGCGGGTTCGGCGATCGTCGCCCCACTGGTCATCGAGGGGCGGGTGGAGCACGCCATCACCCTGCATTTCAACCGGCCCAACGCCTTCGATGAGATCGACGCGCTGCTGCTGCGTTCGGTCGCGTCCCACGTGGCGCTGGCGCTGGCAAACGTGCAAGTTTACGATCTCGAGCGCTTGCGACGCACGCGTGCCGAATCGCTGGAGCGCGTTGTCCGCATGCTGCGCGACACGCGGACGACCGAAGAAGTCGTACTCGTGTTTGCGGTTACGGTTTCGCACGAAGTCAAAGTTGCTTGCGCCGTCTATGAAATCGATCGCACCGCGGCTGCGCGGCGGGCCGTGCGCACGTTGGAACCGGCGCGCCGCGGAATGCCGGCCCGCATAGAAGCGACGCATCTGCTGCCGAAGCTCGAGCGCGGCGAACTCACGCTTTCTTCGAAACTCCCCGAGACCGAACGCAAGCGGCTTTTCGGCACGAACAGCGGCGCGATCGTTCCGCTGCGCAGCGATGGCAACGTGTGGGGTTTCGTGCTCTACATGGGCTCGCCCGGAGCTTTTGACTGGGAAGACGTCGAGCGCCGAGTCTATCTGCGTACGCTGACTTCGCATCTGGAGCTCGCGCTCTCCGCCGCCATCGGATTCGAGCGCATCCAACAACTGGCGCGCGCGCTTTCGGAGAGCAACGAATTCAAAGACGATCTGCTCGCGATGCTCGCGCACGACTTCAAGGGTCCGCTCACCGTGATTGCCGGATACTGCGAACTGCTACTCGAGAGTTCACCGCCGGCGCTGCACGAGGAACTCGAAACGATCTATTCGCAGACGCAGCGCTTGGTGCGACTCTCCGATGACGCCGTCGCACTGGCGCAAACGCAGGCCGCCGGATTCTCGTTGGACCGCTCGGTTCTGGACTTGCGCGAAGTCGTCGGCGAAAGCGTCAAAGCGCGCAACCGTGGCGCCGACCGCATCCGTTTCGAGGCGCCCTCGCAGCCGGTTTCCGTCTCGCTCGATCCGGGCCGCTTCAATCACGTGCTCGATAATCTGCTCATGAACGCGCTGAAATATTCGGACGGGGAAGTTCTCGTGCGCGTGAGCCGCGGTGAAGAAAACGCGTCGATCGCGGTCACGGATCGCGGAATCGGCATTCCCAGCGAAGAGCTCGCGCAGGTCTTCACGCGCTTCGGCAGGGCCAGCAACGCTCGCCGGAAAGGGGTATCGGGTTCGGGGGTGGGGCTGTACGTCAGCCGCAAGATCGTCGAGGTCCATGGGGGCAGCATCTCGGTTGCTTCCGCCGAGGGCCGCGGAAGCACGTTTACCATCTCGCTCCCGCTCTCCGACTCGCTCTAAAGCAACCCTCTTACTCGCCGGACGGTACTAGGAACGGTATGTCGATTCTCAAGGCTATTTTCGATGGAAACGAACGGGAGATTGGGCGGATGCGCCGCACGGTCGAACGCGTCAACGCATTCGAACCTGCGATCTCTGCGCTAAGCGACGACGAACTGCGGGCGAAGACCCCGTATTTCCGCGAGCGCCTGGCTGCGGGCGAGACACTCGACGATATGCTGGCCGAAGTCTTCGCCGTCGCGCGCGAGGCCGGAAAACGCGCCGCCGGCATGCGGCATTTCGACGTACAGATTATCGGCGGACAAGTGCTCTACGAAGGGCGCATCGCCGAGATGAAAACCGGCGAAGGCAAGACGCTGGTCGCGACGCTGCCCGTCTATGCGCGCGCGCTCGAAGGGCTCGGCGTGCATGTCGTTACCGTTAACGACTACCTCGCGCGGCGCGACGCCGAGTGGATGGGCCCAATCTATGAAGCGCTCGGGCTGACCGTTGGCATCATTCAGCACGACCTCGACAGCGCGCAGCGGCGCGCTGCCTACAACTGCGACGTCACGTATGTCACCAACAATGAAGTTGGCTTTGACTACCTGCGCGACAACATGGCGTGGCAAGTCGAGGACATGGTGCAGCGCGACTTGTACTTTGCGTTGGTCGACGAAGTCGACTCCATTCTCATCGACGAAGCGCGCACGCCGCTCATCATCAGCGGCCAAGGCACCGAGCCGACCGAGCTCTACGAGAAATTCGCGCAGATCATTCCGCGCCTGAAAAAAGGCGAAGACTTCACAGTCGACGAGAAAGCGCACGCCGTCCCAATTACCGAAGCCGGCGTTGCAAAAGTCGAGAAAATGCTGGGCGTGTCGAATCTTTACGAGCAGCGCAATATCGAACTCACGCATCAACTCAACGCCGCGCTCAAAGCGTGGAATCTCTTCCACCGCGATCAGCAGTACATCGTCAAAGAGGGCGAAGTCGTTATCGTCGACGAGTTCACCGGGCGTCTGATGTACGGCCGGCGCTACTCGGACGGCATTCATCAAGCAATCGAAGCCAAAGAAGGCATCAAGGTTCGCAGCGAGGACCAGACCCTGGCGACGATTACGTTCCAAAACTACTTCCGCTTGTACGAGCGGCTCGCCGGCATGACGGGCACGGCCAAAACCGAAGAGCGCGAGTTCCGTGACATCTACGGTCTGGACGTCGTTGTGGTGCCGACGAACCAGCCGATGGTCCGCAAAGACAACTCGGACATCGTCTTCAAAACGGAGAACGCGAAGTTCAAAACTGTTGTCGACGAAATCATCGCCGAGCACGGACGTGGCCGGCCGGTTCTCGTCGGTACGCGCTCGATCGAAAAATCGGAAATGCTGGCCGCGATGCTGCGGCGGCGCGGTGTCGAGTGCAATGTGCTTAACGCGAAATACCACGAACAGGAAGCCGAGATCATCAAAGACGCCGGGCAAGGCGGCCAGGTGACTATTGCTACCAATATGGCAGGCCGCGGCACCGACATCAAATTAGGCGACGGCATCGCGCACAAGGGCGGCCTGCACATCATCGGTACTGAACGGCACGAGTCGCGGCGCATCGACAATCAGTTGCGCGGACGTTCGGGACGGCAGGGCGATCCGGGTTCTACGCGTTTTTACGTTTCGCTCGAAGACGAAGTCATGCGACTGTTCGGCGGCGAGCGGATGACGAATATCATGGAGAAGGTCGGGTTCACCGATGAGGCGCCCATAGAGTCGGGGATGGTCACGAAATCTTTAGAGCGCGCGCAGAGCAAAGTTGAGGCGCACAACTACGAAATCCGCAAACACGTCCTCGAGTACGACGACGTGATGAACAAGCAGCGCGAAGTGATTTACGGCGACCGGCGCGCGATTCTGCGCGGCACGTTCGACTCGCGCGAGTTCATGCTGCAGACGCTCACGGGAAAAATTGACGGCGTCGTGCAAGGCAACGCGCCCGAGAACGCGCATCCCGGCGATTGGGACCTCGACGAGATGCTCAACGAACTCGAGCTGATCTTTCCCGTAAAACAATCCGTTTCCGTAACGGATATCGAGAAGAAAGACCGCGAAGAGATCCGACGGATTCTGCAAGAGAAAGCCTTAGAGGCATACGAAGCCAAAGAGGCCGAGGTAACGCCCGAGATTCTGCGCATGGTCGAGCAGCGCTATTTGCTGCTACCGATTATCGATCGCATGTGGGTGGACCATCTCTACGTGATGGACCATCTCAAGAGCGGCATCGGTTTGCGCGGCTTCGGACAGATCGACCCGCGTGTCGAATACGAAAAAGAAGCCTACGAGATATTCGAAGATCTCAAGAGCAACATCGCGGACGAGGCGATCAAAGGCGTGTTCCGCGTTGTGATCGAGCAAGGTCCGCCAGACGCGCAAGGCAACGGGCTTGCGGGTCAGTCGTTCGAACCGATTCCGTCGGGCGAGATGATTCCGCAGCCGTCACGTCCGCGCGAAGTCAAGACGAACCGCGACGATGAGGAGCCGGCCAAGCCCGTGCAGCGCGACCAGCGCAAAGTGGGGCGCAACGAACTCTGCCCGTGCGGCAGCGGCAAGAAATACAAGAAGTGCCATGGGGCGGCTGCGTGACGGGCATAGAGGAACGCGAGCGAAACCGGCCACCCCCCACCTCGCGCTGACACTTATCGTGGCGCATGTGTCCCATTTTTTCATGCGCTTACTCCGCTCTTATTAGCGTGCCTACCTTGCACCCGGTGTCATAACCTGTGCACCGAAAATGAGCGCTTCCTGCTGCAACAAAACGTATGCCGTTGGGTGCGCCGCGCGCAAGAGCCCGACCCGCATCATGCTCATGTTACGCGAGTGCATCATGCGCACAGTGCGAGCATGTCGGCTTTGCCAGAGGCATCCAATATTGTACGATTGAAGTCGTTGGAGTGGATGAACGCGCGTGAAGTACTTAGCAAATCCCGGAATTCGCACCACTTTACTCTTCGCACTCGTCTGCTGGATTTGGGGCAGCACGTGGCTCGCGATCAAATTCGGACTTGTCGGCGTGCCGCCATTCGTGGGCGCCGCGATTCGAATGGCCATTTCGGGCGTCCTCCTCGTCGCTGTCGCGACGCTGATGCGTGCGCCTTGGCCGCGAGGTCGAATCTACGTCGTTCACGTGCTCACGCAGGGCGTGCTTGTCTTCGGATTCCAATACGCGCTCGTCTATTGGTCCGAACTGACGGTGCCAAGCGGTCTCGTCGCGGTTTTGTTCGCAGTCAATCCGTTGCTGACAGCGTTCCTGGCGGCGTTCGTATTTCGCATCGAAACATTGGCGCTTGTGAACGTTGTCGGCCTGATCACCAGCTTTTGCGGCTTAGGGCTCATCTTTTCCACCGAAGTCTTCGCCGCCGCGCACGCCTCCGCCGCCGGAGCGCTCGCGGTTTTGGGAGCCTCATCCCTTGCGGCAATTGCGACCGTATTTGCAAAGCGCTACGCCCAGGGAATCCCACCGATTGCAACGGTCGGGCCGGGTCAGATCGTTGGAGCGCTGGTGCTCGGAGCGCTCGCGCTGTTCATGGAACGGGGGCAGCCGGTGCATTTCACGACAACTGCCCTGGTGGCGCTCCTCTACCTCACGTTTTTCGGCAGCACGATCGCGTTCCTTACGTACTTCACGCTCATCCGGGTGATGACAGTGACGAAACTCTCGCTGCTCACGTACATCACTCCGGTGATCGCGGTTCTCCTGGGCTTCGTCTTCGCCCAAGAGAGGCTCGCGCCGCTTTCTTTCGCCGGCATCGCGGTCGTATTCATCGGTATTACGCTGGTGCACTTTAAGCCGCGCACGCGCTACATTAGCCTAGGGCCGGCACGTTGACGTTCGGCGGGGCGAAGGATGCGAACGAAGCCCGGTGTCGATGTCGTGCGTGAAGCGTTTCGAGGCTAAGTTACCGAGGACGGCCGAAAAACAACACGTAGCCGTCAGCGTCTTCAAGCTCGAAGCCACGCAGACCGTCATGGGTATCTTGAAGAGGCACAGAAAAGGAAACACCGCGCGATGCAAATTCGGCCCCCAGCGCATCAGGATCGGGCACATAGACGTAGGCATCCCATCGCGCCGACGGGTTGCGCCTGCAGTTGGGTAGCGGTTCTTCGCCGACATCCTTGACGAAGATCATCGCCCCGTCACGCTGCACAATTGCAAAAAGGGGCTCGTTATCGGGCTCCTGAAAGGCGATGTCGAAACCGAGCATCTCGTGATAGAATGAGAGTGCTGCTGGTACGTGTTGGACGATGAAGAACGGTGAGACACTGGTTATCGCTGGCACTGTCATGCATACCATCCTATTGAATTCGGAGCGGTCGCTTAGAACGCGAATGCGCGTGCACGCAAATTAATAAAAAATGCGGATGTAAGGTGAAAAGGAGTGGCTTCCAATGCTCCATGCCGGCCCGTATCACAGTCGGCTTCGGGCTTTCCGAGGATGCAGCCAAGGCCGCCCCATTAACGAGAGCCGCGCAACAAACCGTTAGAAGTAAGCCAAAAACCACGGCGCATTGCCAGATCCGTTCGTGCCCGGATAGGGCTTCTCCGGCATCCGATAGAGATGCGCGCTTTAATATTGAGACTGGCTGCGAGAACACGAAGTATTGCCGCTGAGCGACGACTTAAGTTTTTTGTAGCGTCAATACCACGCGTCGGCGACCTGCGTTAACTGGGCAAGCGTCTTAAATACTTCCGAGCTCGTTACTGAAACGTGCGAGGCAAGCGCGCCTTCAAGCGTTTGTTTGAGCGCGGACTCGAAGATGGCACGTCGACGGCGCTTGGCGTTGATCAACGCGTCGATTTGGGCGGGTTCGAGTTGTTTGGTAACGGTTTCGTTGACCTGAGCGCGCAACGCGTCGACGCCCGAGCGTGCGCGATCGGCGATGGCCGCGGCGCGTGTTCCATCGGCATGACTGAGTCCGTGCGCCGGTGGTGTGGAAGGATCGAGCGGGTCGAACCACCCGTAGGCGCGATCATAGCGCCGATAGAGCTCGGCGAGCTCGTGCAGCGCACGCTCGCGTGCCTCGTGGACTTTTTCGCGAAACGCCGCCATCGCCGACAGAATTGCGGCAGCTGAGTCGCGCGGCAATATTTCCTCGATCGTGCGCCGATACGCGCGGTCAGCGTCGTCCAGCGCGGCGACTGCCGGAATGAATCGCTTGCGCAACTCCGGCTCTAGATCCTCAAGTCGTAGTTGCGAACTCGTGGAGGCCGCCAGCGCAAGTGCGAGTGGCGGAACGGCGCGCTCGATCACTGCCTCCATGTTCGAGGAGTCCTTCCATCGTCCGTGTATTCCTGGCATATTGATAGGGTCTACGAGCGGATCGTCCCTCCGTGGTTACCCGCCACCGCCGCGCTCGTCGCAGTGAGCGGCGCATTCGAAATACTCGGAGGCACGGGCGTCCTCGTACCGATAACGCGCAAAGCTGCGGGCATCGGATTGATCGCGTTGCTCGTCGCGGTGTTCCCGGCCAACGTGCACATGGCGACGCATTCTCACGCGTACGACATCGCTCCGCCGGTCGCGCTCTACCTACGGCTGCCGCTGCAAGCCGTACTCATCGCCTGGGTGTACGCTGCCTGCGTGGGCAAGCACTCGGAACGCGGCATGATGTGCCTCCCCAAGGTTGAATGATGATTACATGAGCGAGAGATTTCGTATTACGATCATTTTGCTGGCACTCGGCGCGTTTGCGCTGGGCTGCTACGACCTCGCCAATCCGTACCGTCCGGGCCAGATCGGGTTCGATGGAACTTCTCTCAATAACGGTGACCTCACATTTGTAGCGCTCTATCCTGGAGCAGCAGCGGAAAGAGCCGGGATCCGAATGGGCGATGTTCTCTTGATGAGCGCACTTTCGCCGCGCGAGCAGTTCGAGATGAATATGCGGCGCGCCGGCCAGTCGCTGCAGCTCCCGGTGCAACGAGGAGCCAAACGGTTAACGTTTCATCTGGCAGCGGAAAAGGCCAAGAACAAGCCGGTTGAGCTCGGGCTATTAGACCTACTCTTCATTTTTGTCTTCGCGGCGACGGGCGTGCTCGTCGCCGTGCGGGGCGCGTCACGCATTGAGGTCAGAGCGCTGGCTTCATTGTTTGTTGCGGTGGCATGGGCATCGGCGCTAAGGTGGCTTTTCTTTGTCGCTCCGTCGCCCGCGCTGGCTTTCGTCGGGGCCATTGGAAGTGGCGCATCTCCTGGAAATGGCGCAACTCTCGCCGGTGGCGTCGCGCAGGCGGCGCTCGCGTATTTTTTGCTAGTCTTTGTCGGTCACTTCCCGCCAGGACCATCGCGTCTGCGCTCCGCGGTCGCTCGCATCGCGTTGCCTATAGCCGCGCTCTTAGTGCTCTTTAGCCTGTGGAACGCCGCTCAAATCTGGCGCGCTGACTGGACGGTCTTCCAAATTGCCGGGATCGGTGGGTCCGCTTGGTTAAGCAGACTACTGAACAGCGTGGTCGTCCCGGTGCTCGTGATCGTTGCTTCAATCGATGGCCTCATGCATGTCGATGAGAACCATCGCGTTCAGATGCGCTGGATCGGCATCGCGCTGATCGTTGCGGCGATTGCTCCACTCTACGGAGCCGGCTATGCGATGACGGGTCCGACCGCGGCGCCCCTCGTCGCGTGGTTTGGCATCTTTGGCGAATTGCCGATGCTCGCGATCGCATACGCGATTTTGCGCCACCGTATTGCCGACGTGAGTTTCGTTTTCAGTCGCGCGGCGACGTTTGCCATTATGTCCGCCGTCGTGCTCGTGCTGGTTGTGGCGTTGGAGTGGATCGCCGGGCAAGTTTTAGAGCGCGGCATCGGGGTGGAGGCGGCCAACGGAGTCGTCGGACAAGCATTGCGGTTAGCTGTTGCAGTGGGCGTCGGCTTGTCGGCCGTGCCGATTCTCAAGCTCGTGGAGCGGTGGCTTAATTCCGTATTTTTCGGAAAGAGAGCGCAAGCGTTAACAGAATTGCGAAGGTTTGCGCTGGAGGCGGACGTCGTAACGAACTCGGGTTCGCTACTGACGCTTGCATGCGATTCTTTGCGCGACAACACCGAAGCGCGGTACGCAGCGATCTATATGTCGGAAAATGGCGGTTACAGCAGGGTGCGCAGCTCCGACGAGTCGCCCCCGCCCGCGCTGGACCAAGATGACGCGACGATCGTTCGCCTGCGCCGCTGGAACGAGCCGTTTGAAATGAGCGTGGGAGCACATGCGCTCAGCGAGGCGCTGATGCTGCCCATGACGGTCGGCGGCTCGCTCCTGGGTGTACTCGTGTGCGGGCCCAAACGCGAGCGCACGCATTACCTGAATGAAGAAATAGAGGCACTCGCGTTGGTCGCACATCGGGTCGGCACGGCTTCGTACGTGCTCCAGCGCAACGGAAGTACGGGGGCGTAGCGGCTCGGGCGCGTTCGTCCTCGCGGAGGGGTGGCCCGTTTCGGACGCGTTCCTCTATGCCCGAGCGGCGGCTTAGGCCTCGATGGAGAAGCCCAAAATGGAAAAAATCAGGGTCGTGCAGCAGAGTGGGATTGGATTGTTGTGGTTCGCCGGGTGGCTCTTTACGATCGGGTTTCTCCACTTGACGTTATGGAGCGGAGTCTTGGCGCTCGTTTTGTGGCCCTACGATTTAGGTGTGTATTTCGGCTCGCCGAAAGCGCCGTAGCCGGGCTAGGCGGGCTTGATATACAGCTGCCGCTTGGCGTAGTCGAAAAACAGCTGATACTGCGATAGGACGTCGCGCCCTAAAATTCCGTCGTAGTCACTCAGGTTAAACGTCGACGAACTGGGAACGAAAACCGCGGCGTCGCCGAAATGAATTCCGCCGAACTGCAGATCGGTCAAGCGCCTGAGCTGCGCCGGAACCTCGCCGCCGACCGCGCTTAGACTCATCCCCTGCTCGAGGAGTGGCACCGACGACCTTAGCTTCCGCACATAGGTTTGGTAGGCGATAGTTCCCATCGCACCCGTATCCACTAAAAAGAATCCCGGGACTCCTTCGAACGAAGCCTGGACGCGCGGCACGCCGTCGTCCAACTGCAGCGGCAGCGCAAACGTTCCGAGGGCATGCGGATCGAAACCGGACGGATAGAGCGTAAGCGTCGACTTTTGAAAATCGATTCCGATAACCGCCGAAGCGATGAAATCGCAGCCCAAGATGCCGACGATTCGCGAGCCTTCGGCATAATGCGAAATCGGGACGACCGAAAATGCGACGTCATGCAGATGCAGCGGCCCGACGAGCATATCGGGAACGCGCGTTCGCGATATGTTCACGTCGCCGCCGATCGTCTGATTGGTTAAGCCGTATGCTGACAGCCCGAGCTGGTGCGCGACGCCGGCATCGATCGCCAGCCCGGATGCGCCGGAGTCAAGGAGAAAATCTAATCCTCGTCCGTTCATCGTCACGCGCACGACGATGCCGCTTTTCGAGAAGGCGGCGGGAATGACGACCGGCTTATCGATTGTGTAGAGGGCGCGCGAGACCGGCATCGTCACGGGCGTGCTGCCCGCGGGCGCGCGCTCGATCGAAACCGTCTCGGTTACCGTGTCGTTTTGCGGGCGCCCGTCGTAGTTGTGGATGCGAAACGGCCTTACGCTCCCGAAGACGGGACGGTAATCGCTGAACTCCGTGACGTGTTGATGCATGTCGGCATCGAACGTTATGAACCGGTTGACCAGAAACGTCCTGGCGTCGTAATAGCGCAGTTGATCGCTTCCGTCCGGCGGATTGGCTTCGATGACGTACTCTTGAGGCTGCGTCTGCGTCAGGCCGAGAACCGTGACGCGGTTGGCCGGATCCTCGGGATGCAGCAGCGCCCGGTTATTCGGGTCTACGAAGCGGCGGAAGTCGCTGCGAAGTAAAACGAGGCCGTTTTCGTCTTGGTTCCATCCTTGGCCGTTGTAAAACCCTGACGCGGTCGTGTATTCGCCATTCTGTACGACTGCGATGGAGTTTGCGCCGTCGATGCGGGTCGTGCGGACGCGATCCATTCCGCCGCCGCGAATGCGATCGATGATAACATAACGCCCCGTTGCGAGCGTTCCGCGCGCCGTTCTGCTTCTCGCCACGATCTCCGGTGCGCTCAGATTCGCGGGCAAGTACTGGACCATGAGGAGAACGGCTGCTGCGAGCAGTGCCCCCATGCGTCATGGTTAAGTGCGGCGCACCAAATCCCCGCCCAACGTCACCGCGTGCGCGTCGACGCTGACGTCGACTCCTGGGCCGCTGTCGCGCAGCGTCGTGGTGACGTTTCCGCCGGATCCGTTGTCATCGGAGATGACCAGCGAACCGTCGGTGTTTCGCGTGACGGTTTCGCCGCGACCCAGCTGCATGGACTGGCCGGCGGCCAAGCTCAGTGACTTCCCGTTGCGAAGCACCAGCGCGTGCCCTTGGTTGTCGAGCGAGACTTGCGTGGCACCGAAGTTCGTGCTGACGGCTACGCGCCGGTTCCACGTTACGCCGTTGGCGCCGGCGGGCGTCACCGAGGTGCCGATTTGAAAGCCGCCGCGAAAAGAATTGGAGTCGAGCAGGTCCGGGTGATCGTCCATGCTGTCGAAGCGCGACTGCTGCGTACCTTCGGCGGTAGTGCCGTCGAAGGCGAGGTGCGGATCGCCGGTCGACGAGGCTTGCGCCTTGCTGAAGAGCGGCTGCGCGTTGTTGCCTTGGCCGCCGATCGCCGAGAGCAGCTGCTGCAGCAGGTTCATGATCTGCCAAAGAAGCCCGTTCACCGCACCGCCCGCGCCCGCGGCAGACGGCCAATTCGGAAAAGGCGAATGCCGAATTCGATCGCCGTGCTTGGGGCGGCTCTGATCCGGCGGCGGTGGTGCGTCCAATCCGATAATGCCTCCGCCGTCCGCCGGGTTTTGAATGGCGCCGAAGAGCGAAGCCAGGCTCTGCTGAATCTGCATGCGGTCCTCCGTTTTCGTCTCTCATTCACGCCGCGCAACCGTTTTGGAAAGGGCCGCCGTGCAAATCGCAGAAGGCGCGGGCATGAGCGACTCTCAGCTCACCGCAATAGGCCGGCTCTCCGAGCGACTCGTGACGCTCAAGGAGCGTCTTTGACTATTCCGGCAAGACGCGGCTGATCAGCGAGCTCGACGCCCGCACCCGCAACGAAGAGTTTTGGAACGATCCGCAATCCGCGCAACGCGTGATGAAGCAGCTCTCTGAGCTGCGCGCCGACGTTGATGCGATGGACGCGGTATCGCGAACGCTGAGCGACGCTCGCGAACTGCTGACGCTCTTCCCCGATGATGGTTCGGCAGACAGCGAGATCGACGCGAACCTCGCGCTGGCCGAGAAAAGTCTGGACGAAGCCGAAATGGCCGCGAACTTCGACGGGGAGTTCGACGCGCACAACGCCATCGTCAGCGTTTACGCCGGGGCCGGCGGCGTCGACGCCGCCGACTGGACAGCGATGCTCGCGCGCATGTATTCGCGCTGGGCCGAAACCAAGGGTTTTTTGACGCACGTCGTCGACGAGTCGCCTGCCGAAGAAGCCGGCCTGAAGTCGATTACGTTCTTTGTTCGGGGGCGCAACGCGTATGGAACGCTGGAAAGCGAACGCGGAGTCCACCGCCTAGTGCGCATCTCGCCGTTCGATGCCGCCCACCGCAGGCACACATCGTTTGCCGCGGTTGACATCATCCCGGAGATCGAAACCGGAGAAAACGTGCAGGTTGAGATCAATCCTGAAGATTTGCGCTTCGAAACGTTCAAGTCCGGCGGCGCGGGTGGCCAATATGTTAACAAAACCGAGTCGGCCGTGCGCATCATCCACGAGCCCAGCGGCCTGATTGCGGCCTCGCAGCAAGAACGCTCGCAAGCGCAGAACCGCGACGTTGCGATGAATATTCTCCGCGCGAAACTCGTGCAGCGCGAATTAGAGATGCGGGATAAGAAATTGGCCGAACTGCGCGGCGAGCGCAGCGCCAATGAATGGGGATCGCAGATCCGCTCCTACGTCCTCAATCCATATCAGCTTGTCAAAGATCACCGCACGAACGTCGAAACCGGAAACACGTCCGCCGTGCTGGACGGCGAGATCGACATATTCATTTGGCCGTACCTGCAGCAACGTCGCGCGCTCTAAGCCCGTCGGCTAGCCTGCGCGACGGCGTGCTTTGGGCTGCCGTGGCGGCGTATGCGGCCTTGTACTTCGCGCTCGGCTATGTCAAGTATGCCGCGCATCGCAACTTTGTGGACCTCGGCATCTTCGCACAGACCACGGCCAGCGCGTTCGGCTGCTTTTGCAATACCATTGAGGGAAGTCACTGGGCGTTTCACTTTTCGCCGATCCTGTATGCGGTTGGCGTTGTCGTATTTGTGTGGCACTCCGCTTTAGCGCTGGTTGCCGTTCAAGCGATCGCAGGCGCGCTGACCGCGCCGCCGATCTATGGCATCGTGCGCCGCTATGCGGATCGAAAGACGGCGTTGCTTGCGGCGCTGGTCGTGCTGCTCTATCCGCCGCTGGCAGGCGTCGTCTTCAACGACTTTCACGAAAACGGATTGGCACCGGCCGCGATTGCGTGGTTGTTGTGGGCCTTTGACGGAGGGTACGTCGCCGCGACGCTCGTCTTCGCCGCACTTGCCTTAGCGATCAAAGAAGATCAAGCCATCTTTTTGAGTGCGGCCGGCGCGATTGGCGCATGGAGCTATCGCCGCGACCCGTCGCGCATGCGGCTCGCCCTGGGCGTTGCCGTGGCAGCGGTAGCGCTTTTCGTTCTGTATTTCGCGCTTATCCAGCCCCACGCGAACGTGAACCCGCACCCGCACTGGGCGCCGGCGCGTTTTTATGGCTGGGGCTATGGCATGCCTAACAACGGCTTGGCCTCTGCCATCTTGAGTGCGCTGCTCCAACGTGCCGGTTATCTGCTGCTGGCGTTTGTTCCGCTGCTCTTCATACCGTTCCGAAGCCGGGCCATCGTTCTCGCGATTCTACCGCTCGTCGAAGTGCTGGCTTCGCTGATGCCGACGACGTTTACCATGGGCACGCACTATGCCGGTGCGTGGATCGGATATGTGTTTTTCGCGTTTGCGCTCGGCGTCGTTTCCATTGCACGCTCGGACCCCAAGCGCGCACACCGGTTGCTCTACTGGTGCATCGGGCTTTGCGTGCTCGAGTTTGCGATCGCGGACCCGTTGCACCCCGGCTATTTCTTACGTCCGCCCGCCGCACGCGATACCAGGCTCGGCCGCTTTCTGCGTTCGCTCCCGCCGTCGATTGACGTTGCCACTCAAGAGGAAGCCTATACGCATTTGGCTGCCACAGATTCCAATGCGACGCTTCTGCCGGAAACAATCGAACTGACGAGCGGCAGCGCAGTCCGCGCATGCTACATTTTGATTGACCCTGATTATCCCGATTCGGTGCGCTTGATCGAAGCCGAACCGCTCGTCAAGCAACTCGTCGCTTCCGGAAAGTACGCCATCGTAACCCGCGCTGAAGCGATCGTGCTTTACAGAGCCCGGTCTTGTCCCAGTTCTTCGAGCGCGTTACGTGCAGCAGCGGGCCAATCTCCCCGTATCTCGACGAGTTTGTAAGGCGCCGCCCACGGCGACCAGCGCCCGGTTTGGAGCGCGAAGTCTTTTTGCCCGAAGGCCGCCACGACGGGCGTGCCCGTCATTCCCGCGACGTGAACGGCACCGGAGTCCGGCGCGACAACGGCTTTTGCCGCGGCGAGTGCGTCCTTCCACGAAGCCAGCTCGTGAAAATAGTCGATGGAAATGCCGGCATCCGCCGCCACCACTTGCGCGAACTCACGCTCACTTTCGGCCGCGACGAATCGCATCGGATAATGTTGCTGCAGGTTGCGCGCGAAACCGGCGACGGCTTTGCGCGCGGCTCCGAGGCGCTGCCATTTGCCGGTTATTTGCATGACGACGCGTTCGTCGGGCTGCGGTTGCGCATCGACGACAAAGCCGCGCAAGATACGCGGGTCGCGCGGAATCTTCGACGTGCCCACGATCTCGCTTCCGAGTTGGAAGAGCACCCGGCTCTCGTGCGGGGCTCGCGGATCTAGTCCAGCCGTCCGGTACACCGTGCGCGTTAGCAGCGAGCGCGCCCACAGCGATTTCAGCGGCTTGCCCCACCCGTTCGCAAAGCCGATGCGAATCTTCGCGCCGCTGGCACGCGCGAGGCGATAGCCGGATGCGTCCTCGGTCGCGACGAGCGCGTAATCGTAGCAGTTTTGCGCGAGCCGGCCTCCCAATGCCGGTTGCTCGACGTAGACGCGGTCCACAGCGCTTTTTGAAAACGCGCCTTCATTTTTCGGAGAGAGCACCACGTCGATGCGCGCTCCTCGTTCCCGCAGCGCCGCCAATAGGGGAACCAGCGCGAGCGCGTCGCCGATTGCATCCAGACGGACGATGAGGACCGATGGGGAAGCATTCACTGTAGGCAATGATTGCGAAAGAGAATCTGGTAACCCTGGACGCGCCCGACGGTTTTAGCGTCGCCTGCACTCTGGGGCGCGTCACCGGCAGCGCCAGCCGTCCGCACAGCATGCTGCGCGCGACCTTTCGGAGCATCGGCGCGTTCATCGGGCTCGCGCCGATCGAATACCTGACCGATGCGGAGCGCGCGCGGGAAGAAGCGCTCGAAGCGCTGCGCCAAAGCGCTTCGGCCTTGGGCGCGGATGCGGTCATCAAGATTCAGTTCGATGCGGTCGAAGACGAAGGCGGCATTACTGCGGTGGTCGCAAGCGGCGAAGCGGTGCGGCTGCAATGAGCTTGCAAGAGCGCGCGCGCCGCGAACGCTTTCTGGAAAAAGCCGCGGCAAGTGCAGCGGCGTGCCGGAAGTGTCAGATCGGTTTTGAGCGGCGCCACAACGTCTACGGCGAGGGCGATCCGTGCGCGCGATTGATGGTGATCGGCGAAGGCCCGGGCGAAACCGAAGATTTGCTTGGGCGCCCATTTGTGGGACGCGCCGGAGAGCTGCTCGATAAAATGCTGGCCGCGATCGACCTTCCGCGCGAAGACGTCTACATTTGCAATACGGTAAAGTGCCGCCCCACCGTTCTCGACGGGGAGAAACTGCGCAACCGCGCACCCGTTCCGGCGGAGATGGCGAACTGCCGCCTGTATTTAGACGAGCAGATCGAAGTGATCGCGCCGCACGTTATTCTCGCGTTGGGAGCTCCGGCCGCCAAATCATTTCTCGGCGTTCATTTCAGCATTACGAAGTCGCGCGGCATCTGGTACGAAGGCCCCAACTCCATCCCGCTGATCGCGACGTTTCACCCGGCCTACATTTTAAGGCAGGGCGGAATGGCCATGACGGAGACCAAGCGCCAGGTCTGGTCGGATCTGAAGCAAGTGCGCGAAAAGCTCGACGCGTTGCGGAAGCCGCCCGAGCAGGCAGACTTGTTCGAATCGCCTCCCGTGATATAATCGGTCGCTGTGGTTCGCAACGCTCAAGAGATTTGGTTTTCCGAAAAGCTCCGTCGTGCGGGTTTTGCCGATGCCGCTGCTTTTGCCGCGCATTTCGAGCTGAAGCCCTACCGGCTGGAGCAGATTTATCGCGCCGCCACCAAGGAGCTGGCGGAAAATGTTGCAGCGGTAACGCCGCTGCCCAAAGATCTACGCGCGCAGTTGGAGGAGAGCGAGTTCCGCTTCGACAGCGTCATGCCGGTCGTCGTGCAGCGTTCGAACGATGCTCAGACGAGCAAGGGGCTTTTCCGGCTCGCGGATGGCGCCGAGATCGAAGCGGTGCTCATGGAGCACTTCGGCGACCGTAACACCGTCTGCATCAGCTCGCAGGCCGGTTGCGCATTTGCGTGCGCATTCTGCTCCACGGGCCAAGCAGGTTTTACGCGGAATTTAACGGCGGACGAAATTTTCGACCAGGCGCGCTATTTTGCGCGCGAGCTCGCTCAGAAGGGCAAGCGCATCACCAACATCGTTTTCATGGGAATGGGCGAGCCGTTTCATAACTACGATGCGGTGATGAAGGCCGTCGCGTTATTGAACGATCCGCACGGTCTGGGTTTGGGCCACCGGCACATTACGATTTCGACGGTTGGCCTGGTCGACAAGATCGATCGCTTCGCAGACGAGCACCTCCAAGTCAATCTCGCGATTTCGCTCCACGCGCCCAATGACGCCATCCGCAGTGCGATGATGCCGGTCAACCGGAAATTTTCGCTGGAAGAAGTCATGGCCGCGTGCGAACGCTATATCGCGAAAACCAACCGCAAAATTTTCTTCGAATACGTCATGCTCCGCGACGTCAACGACTCTGAAGAAAACGCCCGCGAACTCGTGCGCCTTATGACGGGCCATTTGTACCACGTTAATCTGATCCCATACAATACGACGCCGGGCGCATCGTACGCGGGAACGGAACCGGACCGCATTTGGCGCTTCGCCGGAATTCTGGAAGCGGCCGGCGTCCCGGTCACGGTGCGGCAGAACATGGGCCGCGACATTGCTGCGGCGTGCGGCCAGTTACGGGCCGAATCGCAGCCGATGGCGCGCTCGACAACTTAAGCCGCCTTATACCGGAAAATATTCGCCCAGCGACTGTCCGTGGCAATTAGAGCTGAGCTGCGTAGAACTTATTCCACTAAAAAAGTAAGACCCGTCCGGCCTCTGCGTCCGATGCACGGGCCACGGGCCGCTTCCCGGCCGCGAGTAACAGTACGCATACGTGATTTTCAGCATGCCGAAAAACCGCGGAGTGATTCCGAAGGCTATGCGCTCGCGAAAATCACTACCGCCGTGGAGGATGGCCGCTTTCTTCGAACTTGCGCCGAATGGCGTCCAGCTGTCGTAGAATGAATATAAAAGCGTCGGCGCCGAGATCGTGAGCGTTCTGTTGAGTTCGGTGATAGAGGGTAAAGGCGATTCGATGCGTTCCGACGATGTCGTTGCCATGCGCCTGCCGTAGACGGTCACTACCATGCCATCCAACTCCGCACTCGCGCCGCTGGTATTTTTTAAGTTGAATTGAACTTCCACATACTCTTTTTGTGCTGAGAGCATCTCGTGATGAACCGAAAGCTGAGGCTGAAGGATCGGCAACTCACTCGCGGGCTTGATGCGTTCCTGGTAAACGAAGACGTAGAAGCCCCAAGCGGCCGCAACGACCAGTGCGGCAATTTCCACCACATGGCGCCAGTGCTCGGCGCCGGAGGGATGCGAATGGACATGTAGTTCTCGGCCCATCATCTGATCTTCAACCGCGCCGGCGGGCAGGCCCCTTTCGATTCGATTAATCGCGCTGCACGTAGGGCGGCGCGTTAGCCGGCTTTATAGCAGGCAGCTCTTAAGCCAAAGGTTTCGGGCACCGCTGACCTAACCTCGAATTCATGGAGAGGGAGCCCGCAGCGGGGCAAGTTTCAATGGAAGATATCGCGGCGCTGGCGAAGCGCCGCGGCTTCATTTTTCAGTCCAGTGAGATCTACGGCGGCATCGGCGGTTTTTACGACTATGGCCCGCTCGGCGCGATCCTCAAGCGCAACGTTAAAGACGCCTGGTGGCGCGACATGGTCGAACAGCGCGATGACGTCGTGCCCTTCGATTCGTCGATCGTTATGCACCCGAAAACGTGGGAAGCATCCGGTCACGTCGAAGCGTTCAACGACCGGCTGGTGGATTGCAAAGTGTGCAAGCACCGCTTTCGCGCCGATCACTTGAAGTCGCGCGAGCAATGCCCCGACTGCGGCAGCAAGAATTCGCTTACCGAAGAGCGCGCCTTCAATCTGATGTTGCGAACGTTTGTGGGTCCGATGGAAGACTCCGCGGCGATGGCGTATCTGCGTCCGGAAACGGCTCAGGGGATGTTCGTCAATTTCAAAAACATTTACCAAAGCGCGCGCAAACGCCCACCGTTCGGCGTAGCCCAGATCGGCAAAGCCTTTCGCAACGAGATAACGCCTGGAAACTTTACGTACCGGCTGCGTGAATTCGAACAAGCCGAACTCGAATATTTCGTGCCCGACGACGGCCAGGATTTAGAACGCTTCGAAGAGTGGGTGCAGCTGCGCAAGGCGTGGTACTCGAAGTATGGCGTCAAACCGGAACGGCTGCGCTTCGCCGAGCTGACCGCAGACGAACGGCCTCATTACGCGAAGGCGGGTATCGACGTCGAATATCTTTTTCCGTGGGGTTGGGGCGAGCTCGAATCGATCGCGCACCGGGGCACATACGATCTCGATGCGCACATGCGCGTATCCGGTAAAGACCTGCGGTTTTACGACGAGGCGAGCAAGACGCACTATACGCCGCTGCTGATCGAAAGCTCCGCCGGGATGGATCGCACGACGCTCGTCATGCTCGTCGATGCCTACGAACGGGAGACTGCCGCCGATCCAGCCGGAAAACAAACCGAGCGCATCGTTCTGCACTTTCATCCGCAGATCGCGCCGGTTCAGGCGGCGGTTTTTTCACTCGCACGCAATAAACCCGAACTCGTCGAGCTTGCGCGCTCGATCGAGGCGGGATTGCGGCCGAGGTTCCGCACGCAGTACGACGAGGGGAATATCGGTCAGCTCTACCGCCGTCAAGACGAAATTGGGACTCCGCTCTGCCTGACTGTGGACTACGAGAGCTTGGCTGGTCGCGACGTAACGGTGCGCGAGCGAGATTCGATGCAGCAGGAGCGAATTTCGATCGAAGCACTGGAGCCGTACTTGCGGGAACGTCTCGCCGGAGAAGTAAAGTAAGATCGCGATGGCAACGATCGCTACCGCTGAAAAACCGATCTGGTTTTTCGAAGAAGGCAACGGCGACATGCGCGAGCTCCTGGGCGGAAAAGGCGCCGGGCTCGCCGAGATGACGCGCGCCGGGCTGCCGGTGCCGCCCGGATTTACGATCACCACGCAAACGTGCCTGCAGTACTACGAACTCGGGCGGCACAACCCGCCGGGACTCGACGACGGGATCAAAGCGGCGATGATCGAGCTCGAGCGGCGAACCGGTAAGGGCTTTGGCGCTCCGGCCAATCCGCTGTTGGTTTCGGTGCGCAGCGGCGCGCGGGCTTCGATGCCGGGCATGATGGACACCATTCTCAATCTCGGCCTCAACGACCAAACGGCGGAAGGGTTAGCGAAGCTTTCCGGGAGCGATCGTTTTGCTTGGGACGCCTACCGCCGTTTCGTCATGATGTTTTCGAGCGTCGTTTTGGGGATCGAGAAAGATCTCTTTGAAGAGCAGATCACGGCGCGCAAGAGAAAACTGGGCGTCTCGACAGACCCCGAGATCGATGCGAAAAATTGGCGCGAGTTGGTCGCAGATTTCAAGCAAACCGTTCGCGATCACGCCAAACGTGAGTTTCCGCAGGACGTGCACGAGCAACTAAAACTTGCCGTCAATTCGGTCTTCGACTCATGGTATTCCAAACGCGCGACCGATTACCGGCGCTACAACAAGATTCCCGACGACTGGGGCACTGCCGTTAACGTTTGTTCCATGGTCTTTGGAAATCTGGGCGACGACTCGGGCACGGGCGTTGCATTTACGCGCGACCCAAACACCGGCGCCAAGCAACTCTACGGCGAGTACCTGCGGAATGCGCAAGGCGAAGACGTGGTCGCGGGCATTCGCACCCCCGAAAAGATCGCCGATCTCGAACGCGCCCAACCCGAAGTCTATCATCAGTTTCTCGAGATTGCCGGCAAACTGGAACGCCATTACCGCGACATGCAGGACCTCGAGTTCACGATCGAACGCGGCAAACTTTTTATGCTGCAGACGCGCAACGCCAAGCGAACCGCCGAAGCCGCGGTTAGGATCGCGATCGACATGGTGGCTGAAGACCTCATCACCAAGAACGAGGCGTTGAGCAGGGTTAGCGCGTCTTCACTCGATCAACTCTTTCACGCCCGCATCGATCCCAAAGAGAAATACGATGTCGCCTGCACGGGCTTGAACGCTTCACCCGGCGCCGCCGCCGGCCAAGTGGCCTTCGACGCGGATATCGCTGAAAAGTGGGGCGGCGAAGGCAAAGCCGTCGTGCTGGTTCGCATTGAGACCAATCCGAATGACGTGCACGGTATGTTCGCCTCCCGCGGAGTGCTAACCGCAAAAGGCGGCGCAACTTCGCATGCGGCTGTCGTTGCGCGCGGCATGGGAAAGCCGTGCGTTGCCGGCTGCGATGGTTTGCAGATCGATATGCGTAGCCGAAAGGCGACGCTGGGCGGAAACCCGATCGCGGAGGGCGATTGGATCACGATCGACGGAACGACCGGCGACGTGATCGCGAGCGGTTTAAAGCTGATCGATCCGCCCTCAAAATTGCCCGACTGGCTGGCAACCTTCTTATCGTGGGCCGACGAGGCGCGGACGATGGAAGTGTGGGCCAACGCCGACACGCCGCAAGACGCCGTGAAGGCGCGCGAACTCGGCGCGATGGGCATCGGCCTCTGCCGCACCGAGCATATGTTCATGCAGCAAGAGCGGCTGCCGATCGTTCAGGAGATGATCCTTTCGGACACGCACGAGGCGCGCGCGGACGCGCTGGCCAAACTCCTGCCGTTCCAGCGCGAAGATTTCCACGGCATCTTGGAAGCGATGCAAGGGCTTCCGGTAACGATTCGCCTGCTGGATCCGCCGCTGCACGAATTCTTACCGTCGCAGGAGACGCTGCTGGTGGAAACCACCGAGCTGCGGCTGCGCGAAGGTGAAGAGTCGCCGGCCTACGGCGAAAAAATGCGCATCCTGAAACGCGTGCAGCAGATGCACGAGCAGAACCCGATGCTGGGGCTGCGAGTCTGCAGGCTGGGGATTCTGTATCCCGAGATCTACGCGATGCAAGTGCGCGCAATTTTTGAAGCCGCCTGCGACTTGAAGAAGCGCGGCGTCGACGTGCGGCCCGAAGTGATGATTCCGGGCGTCGGCACGAAGGAAGAGATGAAGTTTACGGGCGATGCCGCGCGTAGGGTTGCCGAGGAAGTCATCGCCGAACGCGGCGTCAAGGTCGATTACCACGTCGGCACGATGATCGAACTGCCGCGGGCATGCACGGTCGCCGACGAACTGGCCGATCACGCGCAATTCTTTTCTTTCGGCACGAACGACTTGACGCAGACGACATACGGCTACAGTCGCGACGACGCCGAAGCGACGTTCATCCCGCGTTATCTGGAACTCAAGATCCTGGCCGACGATCCGTTTCAGGTGCTCGACCGGCAGGGCGTCGGCTCGCTGATGGTGGACGCGGTCCGCCGCGGCCGCGAGAAGCATCCCGAACTCAAGATTGGCATTTGTGGCGAACACGGCGGCGATCCGTCCAGCGTAGCCTTCTGTCATGGTTTGGGCTTGAATTACGTCTCGTGTTCGCCGTACCGCGTGCCGATCGCGCGTCTTGCCGCCGCGCAAGCCGCGCTCGGTTCGCTGAAATAGGAGCGACGTGCGCGCAGTAAGTGTCGTTCTTGCGGCCATTGGGATACCGATTGCGCTGCTTCTGCTGATCGCGCCCGTGACGTGGGGCTACGGTGGATTGACGACCAAGGTGAAGGCCGGCGCCACGGCGGCAGACACGACCTACACGGTGCGCAATGTTGATCCCAACGGCCCGGCGGCGCGTTCGGGACTGCGAACCGGCAGTGTATTCAGCATCCCCTACGCGGACAGAGTGACCTGGAATACCGGGCGCGTTGGCGACTCGTTGACTGTATTCATAATGAGTGGGGGCAAGGCGCAGCCCATTAGACTGACGTGGGCGCGATTTACTCCCCTGCTCGCTGCGATCGAGCAATGGCGAAAAACGGGCTACGCAATCACCGCACTCTTGGCATTCGCGCTCGCGCTTTTGGTGGGAATGCGCGCGCGCGATTCCCGCTTGGGGTCGCTGGCAACGTTCGTCTTACTGCTGCTTGGATGGAGGGCAGTCGCGGGCGCAACGACGCTCGGCGCGCCGACCGCAGCGCTGGCGGAAAGCGCTCAATATGTCGCCTGGTTTACGGATGGCGTCATTTTGGCCGCAATGCTATTTTTGCTTGGCACGTTTCCACCGAATCCAGGTCCGGTCAGGCGCGCGCTTCAATACGCGGCGGTTCCGGCCGGCATGCTCGTCTGGCTTGCGTTGACCGTGCCTTGGGTGGCGCTGTACATCCCGCTCACATTAGCGCAGCAGTTTAGGGCGGCCGTCGGAAACAATGGGATTCTCAGCGCCGGTTTGCTGCAGCTGCTGCTTGTCGCAGCCTGTATCGATGCGCTCGTACGCGCGCCCCTGACGTACCGTGCCGCGACGCGATGGCTGGCCGGATCGTGGCTTGTCGCCGCCTCGCTGGCAGCGGCGTACGGCGTGGCTTACGACTTACTCGTGGGCACTTTTGGTTTCCATTCTGTGGACCCATTGCCGTTTGTTGCCAATATTCTGTTCGCTTTTGGTATTTCGTATCCAATTCTGCGTCACCGTCTGACCGATCTGAACATCTTCGTAACGCGCGCGACTATCTACGGCGTCGTGCTAATCGTCATCGTAGCGCTCTTCGCGCTCGCCGAATGGCTCGTCGGTCGTCTCTTCGAACATGCGCCGCAATTCGTCGCCCTGATCATTGTCCTGGTTCTCGGCATTTCAGTGCGGTGGATCCACGCGTTCGTCGAAAACCGGCTGACGGCAATTGTCTTTCACAAACGGATTGCCGGCCTGAACGATATCCGCCGTGTCGCGCGTGAAGCCGACATAGCGACGGATTCACACGCACTGCTGCAAGTGGCGTGCTCTACCATGCATCGAGGTCTCGATATTTCCGCGGTTGGCTTTTATCTGCGCGATGGAAATGAATACGTGTCGCTTCGCGCGGCCGGCGATGTCCCGTGGCCTGACCACTTTGACATGAATAGCGCGTTGCTGCTGCGCCTGCGCCGCTGGAACGAACCGTTCGAGACGCTCGACGCCGGAGGCGGACACCAAACGCTCGTCTTGCCGATGAGCGCGCGCGGAGCGCTGGTCGGTTTCGTTTGCTGCGGGCCCAAAGCCGACCACACGGCGTACCTTCAAGACGAAATTGACGCGCTCGCCTATCTTTCAACAGAAGTCGGCGTCGCCTGGGCGTGGCTTTCACAAGAGCCCGTTACCCTGCCGTCGTTTTCCTCCGCCTAGCTAGTTACTTCCCCCGGTCTTTCAGATCGGAAATCGCATCCCAGGCGGCGTTGCGGACGCCGGGCTCGGTGTCACGAGCTTCGACGATCTGCAGCGCCGGGATTGCGCTCTTCTGGTTGAGCCGCCCGAGCGCGCGCACGGCTGAGGACCGCGCGCGAAAGTACGGATCGTGTTGGGCGATCTCGATGAGGTAGTTTTCCACTAACACGGGTTGTTTTTTTGCGATTGTCGCGAGCGCCGAGATTGCGTCGACGCGTTCGCTTTCGTTCTGCCCGTACGCAGCGCGGATCTTCATGAGCGGGATGGCGCGCATGTCGCCGAGGCTCGCAAACCCGAGCAGCGCGCCGCTCGCGATCGGTTCGCGGAAGGCGTGACGGTAGAGTCCCGCCAGGAGAAGTTGCCACGCCGCGGGTGCCTTCGTTGCACCCAGGCCGCGCAGCGCGGCGCCGGCGATGAGCGCATTCGACGACGCCGAGAGCGTTTTGAGGTCGCTTTCGAGCGCTGCGTTGGACGGATGGTCGAGATTTTCGACTTCGTTTGCCGCCGCGATGACAACGCGCGGATCGTTGTCGTGCAGCGCCAGGCGAACGGTTTCGGCGTCGTCGAGCGCCCCGGCGGCATCGAGCGCGTCAACGCGCACGCCGTAGAAAGGATCGGCCGTCACGACTTGACGCACGAATCCGGCCGCTGCCGGTTTGTCTTTGGTTGCGGCCTTGCCGAGGTTGGCCGCAGCCCACAGCCGGTCGCCGACGTAGGGAGCGTGAATGGCTTGATAGCCGAGATCGGCCACCGGCTTATCGTAGTCGAGCCCGCGCAGTACGTTGTTGTTGTAATCGAAAAGCACCATCACCGGCTGCGAGATCACGTTAGGAATGGTTACAACCTGATGATTGGCGTTTGCCGTCATGTGCGCGATGTTGGCTGCGCCGCCCGGCAGCGCGTTGCTTGTAGAACCGGCGATCCAAACGCCGATATCGACCGGCATACGGAAGGGTTTTCCATCGTGGTTTTTCTGAGTGACGTCCAGCGTTAGCGTGTGCGCGGTGGCGTCGTAGGTTTGTTTCACGGCGAAAT
This sequence comes from Vulcanimicrobiales bacterium, assembly GCA_038215615.1. Lineage (GTDB taxonomy): Bacteria > Vulcanimicrobiota > Vulcanimicrobiia > Vulcanimicrobiales > Vulcanimicrobiaceae > Rubrimentiphilum. The sequence continues at coordinate 171,888 of JBBQQR010000001.1, forward strand.
ACGGATAGGCCGGCCGGTAAAACCACTCGTTTTCGAACCAGTCCAGGTTTTCGCCCAGCGATTTTTCGATCGCGACGAAGAATTGGTGCGTGTCCGCGTTCTTGTGCTGATAGGCCAGCAAGTAATCGCGCAGCGCGTGGAAGAAGCGCGCGTCGCCGTACATCCAGTGCAGCATGTGCAGCACTTGGCCGGGACGCGGATAGCCGCTGGAATCGAATGAGTCCATCGCATTGGCATATGTGTACTCGACGATCGGGCGCCAATAGCGCTTGGTTTCGTTAAAGTACGCTTGTTGTGCGCGGTAGCGCTGATATTGGAATTCGGCCTCGCCGAAATGATGCTGGAACCACAACTCCTGGAAGTAGGTGGCATAGCCTTCGTTGATCCAAACGTTGGCCCAATCCGACATCGTCACGTCGTCGCCCCACCATTGGTGCGCGAGCTCGTGCGAGACCAAACCATCGCAGGATTTTTCAATCTCGTACTGCGGCTGATGAATCGCGAGTTCGGTCTGCGTAGTCGCTGACGCGTTCTCCATGCCGCCCGCGGTGAAGCGTTCGACTGCAGTTTGGTCGTATTTTGACCACGGATACGCAACGCCGATGATCTTTTGAAAATACGCAACCATTTGGTTGGTGCGCCCGAAGCACTGCGGTCCCCATTTCGCGTCGGCTTGCGAAGTGAAGAAGTCGACAGGCGTGCTCTGCATCGTTGTATGGAACTTGGTGTACGGCCCGGCGCTGAAGGCGATCAGATACGTCGAAATCGGCGCGGGCTCAACCCAATCCCACGTGTTTCCCGAGGCATTGGATTTGAACGCCTTCAGCATTCCGTTGGCTTGCACGCGCCAACCGTTTTGCACGGTGACGATCTGCTCGACGGGCGTTTTTTGGTTCGGCTCATCCCAAGTCGGCAGCCATAGCCGGTTGTCTTCAGATTCTCCCTGCGACCAAATCTCGGGCTGGTAGTTGGGATAGAATTTGTCAGGCCGTATGAAATAAATGCCGCGCGAGGGCGTAACGCTGTACTTTGTCTCGATAGCCAGCGTATCGGAGGCTTTGGCGGGCTTGGGCAAATTGACGTACAAGTGATCGGCGGTTACGTTATAGCGAACCGGGACACCATTTACGGTGACGCTCGAAAATTGGAGTCCCACGCTGTTGAAAGGCACGGACGATAATCCGTTCGCCTTGGGTGAGATGACGTTGGTGACGTCGCCGTAGACGATGCCCCCAGCGAAATTGAAATTGAGCTTAATCAGTATGTTGTGAAAGCGGTACGGCGCTATTTCCGTCTTATGGTAAAAGGCTTTTCCGCGGCCGTAGGGGCGCGGATGGACTCGCGGCGGCGGCGCCGCAATCGCGGCAATAAAAACGATTCCCAACAGCGCGGCTATGGCCGCGCGCCCTGCATTCTTCATCCCGGGAGGTTGTGCTAGGGCTTCGGGCTTTCCCTCGTGGAGTCGCTCAGGCAGGCGACAATCGTTTCGATAACGCGTTTGGTCTCGTTGGGATCGTGGACCGCAATGCAAACGGCGCCGGTTTCGCGCGCCGGGTAATCGTTGCCGCCCGGAAACAGGGCGTCGCCGACGTAGATCATCTCGTCGATCTCTATTTCGAGAATGTCGCGCAGTTTCCGAATCCCGTAGGCCTTGTCGATGCCCGGTTTCGTGACGTCGATCGAAGTCGTGCCGCCCATGTGAACGGAAAAGTTCGGCAGCATCGGGTCGAGTAGCGCTTTGATCGCTTTACGCTTACTGAAATCCGGGTCCCATTTTTCTTTCGCTTCTAGTGGAGCTTGCTGCCCGAGCGCGGAGTAAGTGATCTGGCTTCCGCGATCCTCGATCGTCTCACCCCATACCTGGGCAACCGCAAAGCCTGAAGCGGCGACCGCCTTTTTTAGCGAATCGATGATCGTCGCTTTTTCGGCACCGGTGAAGTCTTCAGCATAGAGAAGTTGCCAGCCGGCGTCTTTGTATTGATAGAATCTCGTTCCACAGGTCGGCAGCAGCGACAGTTTGGCCAGCGGTGCATTTTTGGGCAGATTTGCGACCAGCTGGGTTTCGAATTGCGGGAAGCCGCCGCCGGAAATAATAGCGACCTGAACGACATTGAGCAGCGCTCCAAGCAGCGCGCTCATTTCAGCGTCGATTGCCGACTTGCTCGGCGCCAGGGTGCCGTCGAGATCGAAAACGATGAGTTTTTTCACGTACCCGTAGCCTCCCGGCAGATGCGGCGCGCCTCGGCGACGTCGACGCGCGCGCGCTCGACGAAGAGTTTGCGCCAGTAGGCTTTGCCGGAAAGCTTTGCGATCAGATCCGACGCCTCACGTGCATCGACGACCGCGCCCGAACCCGTGCTCACCCAGATCGTCGGCGCTTTCGGATCGGCCTGCAGCGGCAAGCGGTGCAAGAGTTGCGACTGCTCGTCGGCCCATACGGCGTCGCCGTAGGCCTTCCTTAGCGCCTTCTCGCAGCGCTCGAACGCTTTTAAGTCGCGCTCGGCGTTGAACTCGGCCGCGAGTGCGTAGAGGCGGACGCGTTCGCGCAGCGCGCGCGCCGGAATCGAATCGCGGTCGCGCAATTCGTTGAGCACGCGAAAATCGTCCCAACGCAAGAATTCGTCGATTGGGTCGAGCAGGCGTGGATCCGGCCACAGCTCTCGCAGCGCGTCTTGCAAAATCCGCTCGAACATGCGCGTCGTGTGGTGAAAGTAGACAGAGGCGAACATCATGTAGCGCGCCAGCAAGAACGACTCCAGCGCCACGACGCCGCGCCGGTCGATTCCGAGCACGGAACGGCCTTCGACTTGGAAGATGCGCAGCGACCCCAAGAGCTGGTCGGCGTCGTATTTGCCGCCTGCGACGCCGGTGAAATATGCGTCGCGCTGCAAATAGTCCATGCGATCCGCATCCAGGTTCGGGCCGCTCACAATCTCCGCCAGTACGAGAAACTGCGACTGACCTTGGCCTAAGATAAGGTCGGCGACGTGTTGAGAGTCAACGTCGATGTCAGCGAGGTGCGCCTGAATCTCGGGACGCGCCAAAATCGCGAGCGTGCGATCTTCGTGGCGAACGCCCACGACGGCCTCGCACGCGTGACTGAACGGTCCGTGGCCCACGTCGTGCAGAATGAGCGCGGCGCGCACCAGGCGGCGCTGATACGCAACGTCGTCTTCGTCGGTAAAAAATTGGCGGCCGTGATGCAGCAGCTCGTCGAAGGCGCGCGTTCCCACCGCGAGCGCGCCGAGGGCGTGGCTGAAGCGCGAATGTTCCGCCGACGGGAACGCCAGGTAAGCCAATCCGAGCTGGCGCAGCCGCCGCAGGCGCTGCAGCGCCGGCGTGTCCAACAAGCGGGCCTCGGCGGGCTCCAGCTCGATGAAATGGTGGACGGGATCGTATATCCGCTTCATTTGAATACTGTTTGCGAGTTCTGCGGCAGCGGCGGAGACTCCGGCGGGGCGGCGAAGATGCGCTGATGCCTGTGGACGACGGCACGATCCGCGAGATAAAAGCGCGCATCGACATCGCAAGTTACATCGGATCGCACGTTCAGCTGCGCAAGCGCGGAAACGATCTCGTCGGTTTGTGTCCTTTTCATGCCGAGAAGACTCCGTCGTTTCACGTTCATCCCGACAAAGGCTTTTTCAAGTGCTTCGGCTGCGGCGCCGGCGGCGACGTCATCACATTTGCCCAGCTGCATGAGAATCTGACGTTCCCCGATGCAAAACAGATGCTGGCGCAGCGCGCCGGCGTTGAATTGGAACCGCAAAATCCGCAGGCCGCGCGTGCCCGCAACGAGCGCGAGGCGATTTACGACGCCAACCGGATTGCGGTCGCGTTTTTTGAACGCATGCTGCGCGAGCCGGCCGGCGCCAAGGCGCGCGTTTACTGCGAGAAGCGCGGCCTCTCGGAAGCTACCATCGAAAAATTCCACCTCGGCTATGCTCCTGATGAGTGGGAGGGGCTAACGCGCGAACTCGCCCGCAACAACGTCGAAGCGGTTCTGGCTGAAAAAGCGGGGCTTCTCAAACGGGGCGAGCGCGGCTACTACGATTTCTATCGCGACCGGCTCATCGTGCCGACCTATTCCACGACCGGCGAAGCCATCGCGTTCGGCGGACGCCTGCTGCACGACGGCGAGCCGAAGTACATCAACACGACGACAACGCCCGTCTACGAGAAAGGCCGTCACCTCTTCGCACTCAATGTCGCGCGGCGCGCCGCCTCGCACGATCGCGCGCTGATCGTGGTCGAAGGCTACCTGGATTGCATCGCGCTGCATCAAGCCGGATTCGAAAACGCCGTCGCCGCGCTCGGCACGTCGTTCACGCAAGACCAGGCCAAGGAATTGCGCAAATATGCCGACGGAATTTTTCTGTGCTTCGATGCCGATGCCGCGGGAAATGCAGCTGCGGCCAAAGCGATAGAAACGGCCGCGCAAGTTATCGAACATGCCGGCTCCGGCGTTCGCATCGTCGAGTTGCCGGCGGGATCCGATCCGGACGGCTTCGTGCGCGAGCGCGGTCCCCAAGCGTTCGCGGAGCTGCTCAAGAACGCCAAGCCGGCGATCGAGTTCCGGTTGGAAGGCGAAGTCGCGCGCCTTCAAACGGGATTCCATTCTCCGGCGGCGATTGCGCGCGAAGCCGAAGCCCTGATCCGGCGGCTCATTCCGGCGCCCGAATGGGACCGGTGGCGCGTCTGGATCGCCCAGCGCCTGCACTTGAATGTCGACGACCTGCGCAACAGCCGCTTTCTTGCCAACAGCGCGAACTTCGGGCCGCGCCAACTTCCGGTTACCGGGCACCGCTCGCGCTCGGTTGTCCCGTCTTCGTTCGAGCGCGACGTTCTCGCCATCATCGTTGAAGAGCCGGCGCTGCTACGCGATTTTCGGGATCGGATTCCGCAGGCGCGCTTCCGGAACGACGTCTACCGGCGGATTTACGAGCGGCTGGCGAGCAACGCCGAGGGGCTGGAGAGCACGACCGACGTCTTCACGCTCTTCGGTGACGACAGTGAAACCCTCGAGCTCCTTTCCGGGTTGAGTCAGCGGGACCGGAGCTCCACCCTGGCCTATACGGACTCCGACGCCCGGCGAGCGCATTTGGAGCGGGTGGTCGAACGGCTGCAGCTCGATGACGAGCGCGAACGTTATCGCGAACTTTCCCTAAAGATAGATGAACTTGCGACGGCCGGGCAAAACATTAGCACGGAATTGCGCGGCGAGTACGATTTGCTCGTTGCCAAACTAAAAAACAAAAAGGAGGTGAAAGTAAAATAATGCCACGCAAAAAAGCAGCATCATCGGCAAACGGCACGGCCGTGCTCGAACCGCCGGCGACATCGGTAGACGAACTCAAGAAGCGGATCCTGGAGCGCGGAAAAAAACGCGGCTCGGTAACGCTCGATGAGATCAATCTTGAAGTAGGCCGCCTGGCCGAAACGCGCGACGAGCTCAACGAAGCCGAGATCTTTGAAGAATTAATGACGGATCTCAACGCTGCCGGAATCGAAGTTCTTGAGGAAACGGAAGAAGAGAAGGCCGAAGCCGACGAGGAGGCCGACGCTGCCGAAGCCGTGGCTGCCGGACTGGCGCTGGACGATCCCGTCCGGATGTACCTCAAAGAGATCGGGCGCGTGCCGCTGCTCTCGATGCAAGACGAGAAAGATCTCGCCATGAAAATCGAGGCGGGCGAGCGCGAGCTCGAACGCAACGGCTCGGTCGATGCCCGCATCGTGACCATCGGCGAAGAAGCCAAGCGCCAGTTGACGGAGGCCAACCTCCGCCTGGTCGTATCCATCGCCAAAAAATACGTTGGCCGCGGCATGCTCTTCTTGGACTTGATTCAGGAAGGCAACCTGGGTCTGATCCGCGCGGTCGAAAAATTCGACTATCGTAAGGGCTATAAGTTTTCGACCTACGCCACGTGGTGGATACGCCAAGCCATTACGCGTGCGCTGGCCGATCAGGCACGGACGATCCGCATTCCCGTGCACATGGTCGAGACGATCAACCGCCTCATCAAGATTTCGCGCCAGCTTTTGCAAGAGCTCGGACGCGACCCGTCGGTCGAAGAGATTGCTACCGAAATGGGCTTAACGCCCGAAAAAGTGCGCGAGGTCATCAAGATCAGCCAAGAGCCAATCTCGCTCGAAACGCCGATCGGCGAAGAAGAAGACTCACACCTCGGCGACTTCATCGAAGATCAGGAAGCGGTCGCGCCCGCCGAAGCCGCGTCGGTGATGCTGCTCAAAGAGAAAATGCAAGACGTGCTGCAAAACCTGACCGACCGCGAGCGCAAAGTGCTCGTGCTGCGTTTTGGTTTAGAAGACGGCCATCAGCGAACGCTCGAAGAAGTAGGCCAAGAGTTCGGCGTGACGCGCGAACGTATCCGCCAAATCGAGGCCAAGGCCTTGCGCAAGTTGCGCCACCCTTCGCGCGGGAAAGCGCTCAAAGACTACTGGAGCAACGAGTAGCCGGAGCTACATCTCCCCTTTTGCGTTCTCCGTCGAAGGATGGACAAGCGGGTTGGTTGTCGCGAATGCGCCCGTCGGATTGGGTGTCAGCCAGATCTCCGTATCCCACTGCGCGGGAAACGTAAAGACCTTCACAACCTGCGACGCGTCTTTGACCTTGCCCATCTTCACGAGCGTCGCGGCTTGCGGATTGCTCAGGCTGCCGCCGGCGGCCAGGAAGTCTTTGGCGCGCGCGGCCAGGCCGTAGGTCATCGTTCCATCGGCATTCTTGAGAATCCAATGCACGTGGGAAGATTTGAACTTGAACCAGCGTCCCGAGCTGAGGCCCCAGATGTTCGGAGGCACCGCCGGCATCGCGAGCGTGCGCGAAAAGTCCGCGCCCAGCAAACGTCCCTTCACGTCGTACCAGAGTTGACTGGGATGACGCGGGTCGACGCTATTCCAGTGCAGATTCGCGTAGCTGATCGCGCCGGTCTTGTCCTCATTATTGTAGCGGAAATAGCCCGCTTGTGTGGCCGCTGCCGGATTAGGGAAGCGGGCGTTGAGATCTTTGGTGGCGTTTTGCACGAAGGCCAGTTCGCCCGGAAGAGGCGTGTCGGGAAGCGGGGCCGGCGTTTGAGCCATTACGGCGGACGCGGCGAAAAACGATAATGCCAGCGCGAAAAGCGCACGTTTCATGGTCTATACTCCGTCTGTTATGAAGTCGGTTGAGCGGTCGGTAGAACGCTTGGCGACGGCTTCGGCGTAGGCGTTGCGAATCCCGGAGGCGTCGCCACCGGGGGTATCTTAATGGCCGCGCTGGGTGCGTCGGCGGCGCCCGCGATGGCGGGCGGGTTGACGATGGCTAGCGAGCCCGCGGTCAAGCGCAGCTCGGCCGCGGTGCGTGCCCGGATGACGGTGCCCGGCTTCAGGTCGACTTCCAAGCCTTTGCGCAGCATGTGATAGAGAAAGTGATACGGGATAAAAATGTCGCCGACGGTGTCGGTGACGCCGCGCGTCGAGCTTTGTCCGGCGGTGAGATGCGGGTCGATGTGTCCGGTCGGCGTGAGCAACGGCATTTTCTGTCCGCCGGCAAGCGTGAACGGCTCGAAATAAATGTCGACCGAACCGTTGACGTTGGCGATCTGCGCGCCCGAAGAGTGTACGATCCGGATCTGCGCCGGCGTGCCGGCCGGAGCCGCGGTAATGCCGCCGATCACCAGCGGATCGCGAAGGTGCGCGCGCACGAACGTGCCTTCCTGACTATGCGAGCTGATGTCGCCGTCAAGGACGAAGAAGAGGCTCGAGTTATTGGGCAAGTCGTTCTTGCCGCCCGACGGTTCGGGGAGCGGACTCGCCGTGGATACCGTTCTCGGAACGACAATAGCGCGAGCCGTTTGAGGGCTCGCGCTCATTGAAACCGCCGCTGCTGCGGCGGCGAGCGCCGCTAACGCGGCGCGTCCGATTTTAGCTGGCTTTCTTTTGGGCTTCTGCGGCTGCGGCTGCGGCACGTTTTCCCTCTTCGATGAGCTGCTTGACCTTTTGGCCGCCCTTCTGACCGATCGTCTCATAGAAGTTGGGGCCGTAACGGTCACGCGTGGCTTCGCCGCCTTTCTTGCCGCCCAACTTGCCGATTTGCTCGTAGAAGGCGTGCCCGTGGGCGTTCTTCGTAGCCTGACCGCCCTTGCGGCCGATCTGCTCGTAGAATTCAGGGCCGTACTTTTTCTTGACGGTCTCGCCGCCTTTTTGCCCGGCTTCGCGGACGGTCATGCCGCCGGCTTTCTTCAGGGGGCCGTTGGGGTTACTCATAGAGATGCTTTACCTCGGTTCTTTGCGCCGCCCAAGAAGGACGGCAATCTCATGCTCCATATACTAGAACGCACATCCGGCCCGGAAAGTTGGGGTCTCACGTGTTCCTGCGATTGATTCTTTGCCTCACACTAGCAAGCGCTCCCATCCTAATATCGGCAGGCACCGCGCCGCCCGCTAACCCCTACGTCCAAATCGAGCGCCTGGAAGCCTCCCGCTCTTTGGGCAACGGCGCGCTTGCGGGGTTTGTGACATCCGCGAACCGCCAGGTGGCGATCCGGGCGGCGCTGGCCATCGGGCGCACCAAACAAAGCGCCGGCATTCCGCTGCTGCTCGGGCACGTCGGCGACTCCGATCCCGCAATGCGCGCGACGAGCATCTATTCGCTCGGGCTGATCGGCGGCATTCCGGCGGCCCAGCCGGTTTTGGCGGCGCTGCTGCACGATCGGGCGGGCGCGGTGCAAGCAGCGGCACTTGATGCGGCCGATCGTCTGGAGACCGCGCACATGCTTTCGGTGGCGCAAGAGTATCAAGCGGGACGGCGCGTGCGCGAACTGCTGGGCGTCGGCGATGTTATCGTGCGCGGCCGGGCGGCGACAGCGCTCGAAGCGTTTCACGGATCGGCGTTTGCGCAAGCCGTGGTCGGCACGCTCGCGCGGGCGTACGCGCGCGAACCGGACTCGTACGTGCGCTGGCATATCGTCTGGACGCTTTTCCGCGCCTATGCAAAACGCGCGCCCGTCGAAACACTTGAGGCGGCGCTTCACGATCGCGCCGAGCTCGTGCGCATTGAGGCTGCGCGCGCTTTCGGCCGCCGCGGCGACAAATCGGCAGTCGGATTGCTGCAGCCGCTGGCCGCGGATCCGTCGTGGCGGGTGCAAGAGCAGACGATGGAATCGATCAAAGTGCTGCAAGGCGGATCGCTTACCGCGCATTTGAAAGCGATTCCGGCCGGCGTGCATACTCCCGCGCCCGAGCCCGACAAATTTGCGTCGCTGCAAGCTTTGCCGCGCGCGCTTTCTTCTGCAAAACCGCAAAAGCCCTCGCCTGAAGGGATCTCGACGGTTACGACGCTCGATCCAACCACGATCGCGCTGATGACCGGTCCGGCGAAGGGTCCGCACCCGCGCGTGCGCCTGGTCACCACGCAGGGGAATATCTACGTCGAGCTCTTTCCCGAGTGGGCGCCTCTCACGGCCGAGAATTTTCTCAATCTTACGCAATCGGGATACTACGATAACAACCCGTGGTTTAGAATCGTGCCTGATTTCGTGGTACAAACGGGCGATCCGACAGGGAACGGCAATGGTGACGCCGGTTACACCATTCCGGCCGAAGAGAATCCGATCGAGCAGAACAGCTACGTCATTTCGATGGGCATGAACTACACCGACCCGCCCAATGCGCACGCGATACGCGACTCGGCCGGCACGCAGTTTTACATCACGCTCTCGCCGCAGCTGCATTTGAACCGCGACTTTACCGTGTTCGGACGCGTCATCGGCGGCGCCGACGTTTTGGGGCGGCTGATCGAGTCCGATAAAATTATTCGGGCCGAACGCATTGCGGACTCGCCGTGAAGCTTGCGATCGTCGTCTCGCTTGCGGCGACCCTGCTCTGCGCCTGCGGCACTCCGCAGAGCCTGCCGGTCGAAATTCCGAGCTGCAAGGTTGCGCAGAATATCAGTCGCGTCATGCTGACGGCCCCCGTGACCAGCCGGGCATCCAAACCGATCTCGGGATTGGTCCTGGTGGCGGATGTGTATCGCGATTTTCGCTACCAGCGCTTCCAGGGGACGGCGGTGGTTTCTCCCGAGCTGGATCCCGGGCAGCAACGGACCCTTAACTTCCAGATATCCGGAAAAATTTTGCCGCCCGAAGGGCCCGCGATGCGCTGTTTTGCGACGCACATCGCTTATCTTGACGGCACGTCAGAAGACGTAACGGCTTCGCGATGATGCGGGCGGTGCCGACTTAAAAGAGTTTTTTCGTATCGAGTAAGATCGTCACTGGACCATCGTTGACGAGATCAACTTCCATCGTTGCGCCGAACTCGCCATACTCCACGCGTAAGCCCTCGCGTTTCAGCAAAACGCCGACGCGCTCGTAGAGCGGCTTTGCTTGCTCCTCGCGGGCGGCCGCGACAAATGAGGGCCGCCGCCCTTTGCGCGCATCGCCGTGCAACGTGAATTGCGATATCAACAATACCGCACCGTTCGCCTCGGCGATGCTACGATTCATCAGCCCTTCGTCGTCCCGGAATATGCGTAGGTTCGCAATTTTTTCCGTGATCTGTTCGGCATCGCGTTCGTCGTCATCGACGCCGACGCTCAGGAGCACCGCCAGGCCGCGCTCGATCGCGCCTATGGCATTCCCGGCAACACGGACCTGCGCGCGCGAGACACGCTGAACGACGGCTCGCACGTCAGCGCGCGAAGATGCTCGAAAGTGCGAAGACCAGGTTTTCTTTGCGCTCCGCGACGCGGCGGTAGAAATACGCGGCCCAATGTGTGCCGAAAGGCACGTAGACGCGCAGCCGGTAGCCTTCGCTGACCAGCTCGCGCTGCAGCTGCGGACGCACGCCGTAGATCATCTGAAATTCGAACCGGTCGCGCGAGATGTTCTTGGTTTTTACAAACTCTTTCACGGCTCCAATGAGCCGGCGGTCGTGGGTCGCGATCCCGGGGTAATTTCCGCGCGTCAAAAGCTCTCGCGCGCAGTGCATGTACTGCTCGCGTATCTCCGGCATCTCTTTGTACGCGATCGACGCCGGCTCGTTATAGGCACCTTTGCAAAGCCGTACGCGCGCTCCCAGCTCGATCATCCGTTCCACGTCCCCTGGCGTCTGCTTTAAATAGGCTTGAAGGACCGAGCCGACGTTGCCGTAGGCGCCAAACGCGCGCTCAAAAACTCTCAGCGTCGCTTCCGTGACCGCCGAACCTTCCATGTCGATCCGTACGAACGGATCGGGATTGCCTTTTGCACGCTCTAGGATCGCGGCAAGGTTCTCGAATCCAAGATCTTCGTCGATTAGCAATCCGAGCGCGGTGAGTTTGACGGAGACGTTGCAGTCAACAGCGCTGTTTTTAATAGCGTCAAATATCTCCATGTACGTCTGGCGGGTTTTCGCGGCGGCAGCGCGCTCGAGGACGTCTTCACCCAGAAAATCGAGCGAGGCGGTCATTCCGCCTTCGTTCAGCTCCCGTACCGCGGCGATCGCGTCGGCAACGCTCTTGCCGGCGACGAACCTCTTGGCCAAAAAAAAGAACCGTTTTTGGAAAGTCGAGTCGGGTGCGAAGAAGCGATCGAGTGCGGCCATCGCAGCTGCTATACGACGCGGCGGCGCAAGGCCCATTGGAGCGCGATGGCGATCGCGGCCAACACCACGAAACCGTAGCTCAGCGCAAGCGCGGGAGCGACTCCTTGCGACGAGAGCGTGACGTAGAGCTGAACGGGCAATGCCGTCGGATGGTACGCGACGATCGACGTCGCGCCGTACTCACCGATCGCGCGCATCCAAGCAAGCACGATGCCGGCAATAACGTTTGGAGCTGCCAAGGGCAGCGCTACGCGGAAGAAGACCCGTAAGGCGTCGGCTCCCAGCGTTCGCGCGGATTCTTCATAGATCGGATCGAGCGATGCAAAGGCGGCGGTCGAAACGATCGCGACAAACGATCCGGCCACGAAAAACTCCGCGAGGGCGACGCCCGGCAGCGAATCCACGAACGTTATTCCATGCGATGCCAATGCCACGCCGATCGGCGTATGGGCGCCGACCGTTTGCAGCAGCATGATTCCGGATGCGACTGGCGGGAATGCGAGCGGAAGCGCCAGCACCGCAAGCGCGATCGCCCGGACGGGTCCGCTCGAATGCGCGAGCGCGTAACCTGCCGGCACACCGAGAAACGTAGCGAGCGCGACCGCGGCGGTCGAAGCAACCAGCGAGACGACGAGCGCGTCGCGAGCTTGCGGCGCGGAAAAGGCAGCAATGACATCGCCCGGCCTGACCGCGGCCAGCATCGCCGCGACGGGGCCCAGCATCAGGATGATGAGCAACGCCGCCGCTACATGAAAGATCGAGATTTTCCAGAACCCCATTCCCATTTGAACTTCCTCAAGATTCTGGTCGTCGCCCTCTCTTTGGGATTGGACGTGTTCGCGGTCGGTGTGGGCGTGGGTATGCGCGGCACTTCGCGCGCCATAAAGCTGCGCATCGGCGTAGCGTTTGCGACCGCCGAAGTCGTGATGAATTTGGCGGGCGTCGGCTTAGGAAAACTCGCGGGCGAACTGCTGGGAAACGTCGCGGGCTACATTGGGTTCGCGGCGCTCATCGGTTTGGGCGGTTACATGATCGTCGAAGCCGTGCGCGAGTCCGAGCGGAAACGCCCGCTCGACATGTCGCGCGGATGGGGTTTAGTTGTCGGGTCGCTTTCGATCAGTCTGGATTCGCTCGGTATCGGATTTTCGATTTTATACATCGGCGTGCCGCTGGTGCTTTCGCTGAGCGTAATCTTCGTCGTCTCGATCTGCTCGACCGCGCTCGGCTTGACGCTCGGGCGAATCGTCGGCCGGCGCGCGGAAGAGAGTGCCGAGTTGTGGGCCGGCATCGTGCTGGCGCTCACCGGCATCGCATTCATACTCGCCAAGATATTTCTGCCGGCGTGAACATCGGCGACGCGCTGCTCGATCTGGCGCGTGCGGGCGGACGCCCCTCGCTGTTTGTTGTCGGCACGGGAAAAAACGCGGGCAAGACAGTTGCCATGCGCGCAGTGGCGACCGCTGCGGTACGGCGGGGTTTGGCGATCGGATTGACTTCGGCCGGACGCGACGGAGAAATGTTCGACGCGGTGGATTCCGCGGCCAAGCCGCGGCTGTTTCTTGAAACCGGTACGTTGATCGCCACGGCGCGCGCGCTGCTTTCCGCGCGTCACGATGTCGAGGTGCTTGAAGAAACGCCGTGGCAAACCGCGGCGGGGCCGGTCGTGTTCGCGCGCGTTGCAAGCGCGGCGTTTTTCGAGCTGGCCGGGCCGCCGAAGGCTTCGGAGCTGCGCCGCTGCGTCGAACGCTTGCGCGAGTTTGGCTGCGATCAGACGATCGTGGACGGCGCGATCGACCGCGTGGCGGTGCTGGCAGGCGGCGATGACGCCGTGATCGTCTCGGTGGGTCCGGACGCCGGCGCGACGATTGAAGAAGCGGCGCTGACGGCACGCGCGCTGGTACGGCGCCTCTGTTTGCCGCAGTACGATCCTGCGCAACCTTTTGAAAAAATCGAAGGCGCGCTGACCGCGGCCCAGGCTGCGACGTTGATGAAAAACGGCGCGCAGCACCAAGTCGTCGTGAGCGATCCGACCCGCGTGGTGATCGGCGGGAAGGCGTTCTTGCAGTTGGCGCAACGCGTCATGCTGCGGTGCGAGCGGCCGCTGCACGTGGTCGCGGTGACGGTTGCCCCGATCGGCCGCGAGCGGGATTTTGAACCGGATGCATTTCGCGATGCGGTCGCGCGCGAGACCGGTTTGCCCGTCTTCGATGTGTACGCAGGTGCAGTATCCGGCGAAGGAAAGAAAGCGTAATGGATCCGCTGATCGTGACGGTCGCGCCCGTCGGCGCGGAATTGACGCCCGAGCAAACGCCGCATCTGGCGGTGAAGCCGGAGCAGTTGGGCGACGTGGCCGCAAAGTGCCGGCAAGCCGGCGCTTCGATGATACACGTGCACTGCCGCAACGACGACGGCAGCAACACGCATGACGTCCGACGCTTCAAAGCGGCGTATGACGAGATTCGCGCGCGCAGCGATCTGATCGTGCAGTTTTCCACCGGCGGTGCGATTGGTATGTCTCTCGAAGAACGCGCGGGCGTGCTCGACTTGCATCCGGAGATGGCGACGCTCACCTGCGGATCGGTCAACTTCGGCGATGAGATTTTTGAAAACAGCTTTCCGATCATGCGCGCCATTTTGAAGAAGATGAACGAGTTGGGCGTGCGGCCCGAACTCGAGGTATTCGATAAGGGTCACCTTTCCAACGCGCGCAAGCTCGAGCGCGAACGCTTGCTCAAATTTCCGCAGCATGTAGACTTCGTGTTGGGCGTTCCCGGTGGCTTGGAAGCGAGCGTTTCGAATCTCTGCGATCTGGTTGACTCGCTTCCCCCCGGCTGCACCTGGTCGGTTGCGGCCATCGGGCGCGCGCAGCTGCCCATGTCGATGGCCGCGATTGCGATGGGCGGCCACGTGCGCGTGGGACTCGAGGACAACATTTATTATTCCCGGGGAAAGCTCGCGACCAATGACGAGCTGGTCGCGCGCGTTGTGCGCATCGCGGGAGAACTCGGCCGCCCGGTTGCAACGCCGGCCAAAGCGCGTGAGATCCTAGGCCTGCGGCCGCTACAGGAGCAGGCCCGCGGAGCTTTAATGTAGCGAGTCTTGTTTACGTACGTCGTGCGGCGGACGTTCCAGGCCATACCGCTGCTTCTGCTGATTTCGCTGCTCCTGTTTCTGATCGTCCATAGTGCGCCGGGCGGCGGACTCGGGCCGTATCTGCAAAATCCGCACATTACCCCCGCCGACATTGCGCGGCTCAAGCATAACCTGGGTCTAGACCAGCCCCTGTGGCTGCAATACGTCACCTGGCTGGGGCAGATTCTGCACGGAAATTTCGGGTACTCGACCAGCAACTCCGAGGAAGTTTTCACCGCGATCGTCGAGCGCTTGCCCTCGACGCTGCTGCTGATGGGCACCGCGGTCACGATCGCCTTCATCATCGGCGTTTCGGCCGGGCTCTTCGCTGCGGTGCGGCCGTATTCGATTTGGGACTATCTGATCACCACATTTGCGTTCTTCGGTCAGTCGATGCCGGTGTTCTGGCTGGCGCTCATGCTGCAGCTGGCTTTTGCGGTGCACGGAATTCCGCTGCCGTTCGGTTACGTGCTGCAGCTGCCGTCGGCGGGTATCTCGAGTTCGGATACGTTCGATCTCGGCGATCGCATCTCGCACTTGATCTTGCCCGCAACCGCGCTTGCCTTTTTGAACATCGCGCTTTTCAGCCGCTTCATGCGCAGTTCCATGCTCGAGGTTATCCGCACCGATTACATGCGTACCGCTTCGGCCAAAGGCTTGGGCTTCCGCACCGTCCTTTTCAAGCACGGTTTGAAGAACGCGCTGATTCCGCTGGTCACGGTAACGGCGCTTACGCTGCCGGCGCTCTTCGGCGGCGCGATCGTTACCGAGACGATCTTCGCGTGGCCGGGCGAAGGGCGGCTGTTCATCACGGCTCTGGGACAAGAAGATATCGCCGTGCTGATGGGTTACCTGATCGTCAACGCGTTTTTGGTCGTGTTCTTCAACTTGTTCGCTGACGTTTTATACGCCTGGCTCGATCCGCGGGTGAAATACGACTAATGGCACTCTCCGCACCGATCAACCAGCCGGTGATCGCTGACGACACCGAGGTCTACAGTAAGGTAACGGTTTGGAGCCGATTCCGCCGCCACAAGCTCGCGATGGCGGGCGCGGTCATCTTGTTGATCATGGTTTTGGTGGCGATCTTCGCCTGGAAGATCGCGCCGTTCGATCCGAACGCGATCGACGAAGTGCACTGGCAGGGCAATCCGGTCGCGCCATGCTTCCAAAATGCGGTGCAATGCGGCGGCCATATCCTCGGCCTGGATGAGAACGGGCGCGACGAACTCTCGCGGCTGATGTTCGGCGCGCAAATCTCGCTGACCGTCGCCGTCTGCGCGGTGCTGATGGAGCTGATCATCGGAACGCTCCTGGGCGCGATCGCCGGTTACTACGGCGGCATAGTGGATTATCTGCTGATGCGCGTGACCGACGTTTTCTTATCTATTCCGCTTTTGCCGCTGCTCTTGGTCTTGACCGGGATCGTCGCGGCGAGCTCGACCAAAGCCGCCCTCAGCTTCCAGGTGATCGTGATCATCATCGGAGCGCTGTCGTGGCCCAGCGTCGCCCGCCTGGTTCGAGCGTCGTTTCTTTCGCTCCGGGAACGCGAGTACGCCGAGGCGGCCCGGGCTGTCGGCAACGGTGACCTGCGCATTATGCTGCGGCATTTGCTCCCCAACGCGATGGCGCCGATTATCGTCCAGGCGACCCTGGACATCGCCAACGTCATCATCGTGGAGTCGGTGCTCTCGTTCTTGGGCTTTGGCATCCAACCGCCGACCGCTTCCTGGGGAAACATGCTCAGCAACGCTGAGGCCAATCTCCAGGACATGTGGTGGGCGGCCGTCTTCCCCGGCCTTTGCATTCTCTTGACGGTTATGGCCATCAACTACATCGGCGACGGGCTGCGCGACGCCCTTGACCCCAACGCCATTAAGTAGATAGACTGGCCGGGACCCCCCCGCGCGCGAGTGGCGAAACTGGTAAACGCACTAGCTTGAGGTGCTAGCGCCCGCAAGGGCCTGGAGGTTCGAGTCCTCTCTCGCGCATGAAACCCTCAAGGGCCCGGCGCCGTACTTTAGGGGTAGTGCGGCTTAGAAGAGAGCGAAGGATCCATCTATTATGTGGTTGACCCGGTTCGCGATTAATCGGCCCATAGTCACCGCGGTGGTCTTTGTAGCTCTTGCCCTCTTCGGATTTATCTCGTTCATGCAGCTCGGCCGCAGCTCGAATCCGCCGGGAACCGACTTTCCCGTGGTGGTCGTCGTGGCCTATTATCCCGGCGCGTCTCCCCAAGACATGGAGCGGATGGTCGTCAAGCCGCTCGAAGATCAAATGGCGGGCATCGACAACCTCGACCACATCACCGCGACCGCGCAAGAGAGCACCGCAACGGTTGGCGTTGTCTTCAATCTCGGCACAAACATCGATCTGGCGGCCGTGGACGTGCAGCGCCGCACGGATACCGCCCGCGTCTTCATGCCCAATGATTTAGATCCGCCCAACGTCATCAAAGCCGGCACCTCGGAGCCGCCGCTGCTCGACATCGCGGTCAGTTCTTCGAAGCTGACGCAAGCGCAGATCGCCGACCTCATCACCAGCCAAGTCAAACCGCAGATCGAACAGATTCCCAACGTGCAGTCCGTCGACGTGTATGGATCTGCCAGCCGAGAGTTCCATGTCGAACCGTCGCCGGCGAAGTTGCTGGGGACGGGGGCGACCCTCAGCGACGTCCTGTCCGCCGTTGCAAGCGACAATCTCAACGTGCCGGGCGGAATGATGACGCAGCCGACTCAAGAGGCGACCGTCGCGGTTCACTCCTACATTAACAACGCAGCCGACATCTTGGCGGTCCCGCTCGCGGTGCCGGGTACCGGTGCGACGGGCATGCATATCTCTGACGTGGCCAGTGTCTCTGACAGCCACCAAGAGATGCGCACGATCTCGCACTTCAACGGCAAGCCGCGCGTGTACATCGGAATCAATCCAACCCTCAACGCCGATCAAATCAAGGCGACGCAAGTCGCGCGCGATCAGATGAAGATCATCGAATCGCGCTTCCCCCAGCTGCGCTTTACGGAAGAAGACGCTCAGGCGGATCTTACGGCCAAACAACTGTGGGGAGTTGGTCAGTCGCTCATCGAGGGCATTTTCCTGACGGCGATCGTCATGATGCTCTTCCTGCACGCTTGGCGCAATGCAGTCGTCGTGCTCGTCGCGATTCCAAGCTCAATTCTCTCTACGTTCATCTTGATGAAGGTCTTCGGCTTCCATATCGACAGCCTGTCGATGATGGGACTCTCCCTGATTATCGGTATTTTGGTGGACGACTCGATTGTCGTATTGGAAAATATAGCTCGACATCGAGACCTGGGTCAGAAGCCGATTGACGCGGCCATCAACGGCCGCGCGGAGATCGGCAACGCCGCGGTCGCCATCACGATGGTAGACGTCGTGGTCTTTCTGCCAATCGCGTTCATGCCCGGATTGGTCGGAACGTATCTGAAAGAATACGGCGCGGTCGTGGTAACCGCGACGCTCTTCTCGCTCTTCGTTTCCTTCACGCTCACGCCGCTGCTGGCTGCGAAGTGGAGCATGCTCAAGCGCTCTGAAGGCGACCCGAAATGGGTGCGCGCGCTGGACAACCGGATAATGGATATCATCCTGGTCGTGGCTTCGCTGGGCATGTTCGTGCTGGGCAACATGACCGGCTGGTTCCTTTTGAACGTCTTCGCCGTCTTCATCATCGCGCTGCTCGTTCTGAATTTCATCGTGCACAGGTACGAAGCGTTCACGGAACTCTACTTTAACAAACTGTTGCCGTTCGCGCTTTCTCACGGAAGTTTCGTGGTTTTCGTCTGCGTCGTTCTGCTGCTCAACGCGTTCACTCTGCTGGCGGGCGGCGGGAAGGCAACGGTCGTGATCGATATCGCGATCCTTGCCGTTACAGTTGCCGCTTATGTCGTCGCACTTCTTTTCCGGGCCTTCGGCTGGAGCGCCGCGAGCAGCTCGAGCCGCTTCCTCGACATGGCATTCTTCATGCCCGTGCGCTGGATCGGCTCGCTCGGCACATATCGCCCGGTTACGCTGGCTACTTTCGCCTTTCCGATTGTTGCCGCCATGGTCGTCGGTCTGATGGGCGGCGTCAACTTCGACTTCTTCCCGGCGCAGCAGACGGGCGTGATCAGCATGACTGTCAGTTATGCGTCGGGGACGCCCATCGAGACGACGAATCGTTTCGTCGGCCGTTTGGAAAGCGCGATTCTAAAGCTTCCGGGTATAAAATCCGTAAGCTCGACCGTCGGCCGCAAGCCGGCGAGCTTCAGCGGAATGACCGGCGGCAACTTTGCGCAGTTGACCGCGCAAATGGAAGATGGCCGCATCAAGGACACCAACAAGACCGTCGCCACCATCCGCAAACTGGGCTATCTCGTTCCCGGCGGCGAATTCGAAGTCGCGCAAGAAAGCGGTAATGGCGCAGCGGTGCAGTATGCAATCACCGGTCCCGAAGAAGAAATCGGTCCGGCGGCCGAAAAAGTCGCGCGATTCTTGCGGACGGTTCCGGGCGCCGTCAACGTCCAAACGTCGGCCGAGATCGCTGCGCCGCGCTTGAACGTCGACATCGATCAGGCGAAGGCATCGCTGGTCGGCATCGCTCCGTCGGCTGCGGCGAACGTCGCGCGCATCGCCGTGGGCGGCGCGGTTGCAACAAAGGTACGCACGCCCAACGGGCTGGTCGACGTGCGCGTGCAGTTCCCGCGCTCCGATCGCAACACGGTCTCCTCGCTCCAGAACGTGCGCGTGCGCGCGAACAACGGAATGCTCGTTCCGCTCGGAACGATCGCAACGTTCACCTGGACGAAGGCGCCGACACGCGTCGAGCGCTACAATCGTCAGCGCGTGGTCAACGTTTTCAGCAACTTGCTTCCGGGATACTCGACCGGTCAGATCATCGGGCCGCTCACCAAAAAGATGCGCGAGCCCGGCTTCCTTCCGGCCGGCGTCACGCCGGCCGCCCAAGGCAACGCGCTGTGGGTAGGCCAAGCCATGCTCAACTTGGGCATTGCGGTCATTACCTCGGCCGTGCTCGTCTATGTGCTGATGGTGATTCTGTACGGTTCGTTCCTTGAACCGCTGATCGTCATGTTCTCGGTGCCGCTGGCGATTATCGGCGCTCTCATGTTCCTTGGAGTGATGGCGCGCATCCAGCCGGAGCAGGGACAGTCGTTGAATATCATCTCGCTGCTCGGCGTGATCATGCTCTTCGGTTTGGTCGCCAAAAATGGAATATTACTCGTCGATTATTCGAACACGCTCATCAAGCGCGGCATGCGCGTTCGCGACGCGGTGCTCCGCGCGTCGGCGACGCGATTCCGCCCCATTCTGATGACGACGGCCGCAATGATCTTCGGCATGCTGCCGCTTTCGCTCGGATACGCCGAGGGCGGCGAATGGCGGCAAGCGATGGGTACGGTTATCATCGGCGGATTGCTCAGCTCGCTCATGCTGACGATCTTCATCGTGCCGATGATCTACAATACGTGGATGGGGTTCTTTGAACGGCTTGCCGACGCGAAAGCGGTTCGCCAAGAGCTCGAACCCCAGGGCGGAACCGTCGCCGCGGGAGTTCCCGCCTCGTAACCTGCCGAGCGCTTGCCGCTATCGGCCTGCACTCTGGGTAAGCAACTCTCTGAAGATCTATGCTCGGAGGTTTCAAAAGATGATCATCGTCAAACGGCTCGCGGTAGCAGCGCTGGCCGCATCGCTTCTGGTGGGTTTTTCCGCGGCGCCGATCGCGGCGGCGGGCGTCAACGTCGTCGTAAACGGCAATGCCATTACATTCGATCAGGCGCCGGTCGAGCGCGCAGGCCGCGTCTTTGTTCCTCTGCGCGGCGTCTTCGAACGTTTGGGTGCCTCTGTAGTCTATGCCAACGGCGACATCAACGCGCAAGGCAATGGACGCGGCGTGCATCTGCACATCGGTTCAACCGCCGCGACCGTCAACGGCCAGACCGTCTATATGGACGTCGCGCCGTTTTTGGTAGGGGCGCGCACGCTCGTTCCGCTGCGCTTCGTGGCGCAGGCTCTGGGTGCAAACGTGAACTGGAACGCGTCGAATAATACCGTCTATATCCAAGGGAACGGGTCGGCTTCGACGTACGTGCCGCCTTCGAATGGTTCGTTCACGTTGAAGAACAGGCGACCCGCGACTGGCACGAACACGACGGAACCAAACATTCGTGCGAATTTCAGCGAACCCATCGACCGCAACACGCTCAATGTGTCCGTCGATGGCCAGAACGTCAGCGCTTCGACCGAAGCGAGCACGACGAGCTTCAACGTAACGGCGCCCTTCCAGCTGAATCCGGGAACGCATACCGTGCGAACGACCGGAACGACCGCAGCGGGGGCATCGTTTGATACCGGGTGGTCCTTCACAACGGGCGCGGGGGCGACGAACAACGTTCTCAATAACATCAGCCCTCCCAATGGAAGTACGGTCGGCAGTTCGTTCACGCTGAGCGGTCACACGCGGCCGGGAGCGACCGTGCACATCGCGGCAACGGCAAGCGCGACCGCATTCGGCATCATACCGATCGGAACAGGCGCGTTCGACACGAGCGTCACCGCCGATGGCAACGGTGACTTTAGCGTGACCGTTAACATCAACACGACCTCGGGCGGAAGAGTGGCCGTCATCATCACGGCCACAGAAAGCAACGGTTCGTCGGTTTCTCGAACGCTCAACTACAACGCACAGTAGTCCGCTTCACGAGAGTGCCGGGAAACCGGCGCTCTCGTCGTTAAAGGGCGCGAATGCGGATTTTGATCACGGGCGCGGCCGCCGGCCTGGCCCAGCGCGTCGCGCTGGCGTTGGCGCTAGACGGGCATGACGTCGCCTTCACGTTTCGTCCGGGGGGCACGACACCCGATGCGACGCTCAAACTCATCCGCAGTGCGGGACGCGATGGCGAAGCTTTTCCGGTAGAGTTTCTGGGAGATGAAGCCGGCGTGCGGGCGGCGTTGAGCGAAGCCTTGCGCGCGCCGGTCGACGCGCTGGTGCACGCCGTCGGACCGATGGTTGTGAAACGTTTCGAGGGTTCGTCGGCCGCGGATTACCGCGACATGATCGACGGCAATCTGCGCAGCGCGGTCATCGCGGCGCACGCGGTGCTGCCCGGAATGCGCGAGCGCCGTTTCGGGCGCCTGGTCTTTTTCGGCATGAACGGATCGAGCGTTACACGCCCGGCCCGCGGACTCTCGCTGCATCTTGCGGCCAAGGCTGGCGTCGTCGCGTTCGCCCGCACGCTCTCGCTCGAAGAAGCTAAGCACGCGATTACCGTCAATGTGATCGAACCGGGCGATATCCGCCAGAAGTCCATCACGCGTGAAGAAGGGCTCGGGATGCAGGCGCAAAACCCGCGCGGCCGGCCCGGTACGGGCGACGACATCGCAGGCGCGGTGCGCTTTTTTCTGGACCCGGAGAACGATTTCATCAACGGCGCCGTGCTCGCGGTGAGCGGCGGGTTGATGGAACCGTACGAGCGAACCGCCTCCCCTTCATGAGCTTCGACGATACCCACGAGCGACGCGCCTTTGCGCTGCCCGGCTCGACGCTGCACTACGGCCCCGACAAGACGGTCGACGTTTTACACGTCGACCTCAATCTCGTTCCCGATATGGAGCGGCGCCGGTTAGAAGGTGTCTGCACGACCACGGTGCGCGCGCTCGACGAACCCGTTGCGCTGCTGACGCTCGACGCCGTGGACCTCAACGTCTCTTCGGTGGAGTCGAGCGGGCGCAAACTGAAGTTCACGTCGCGCGGTGATCGCCTTGACGTTCATTTCGATCCGCCGCTCGCGCCCGAGGAGAAGGCGACGTTCGCGATCGCCTATAGCGTCGAAAAACCCCGGCACGGGTTGTTTTTCGTCGAACCATCAACGGAGTATCCGAAAAAGATCCGCCATGCTTGGACGCAATCTCAAGATGAAAACGCGCGTTATTGGTTTCCATGCTTGGACTATCCGCACGAGAAGCAGAGCACGTCAACGACGATCGCGGTTCCTAAAGGTCAGTTCGCCTTAGGAAACGGGGCGTTGGTCGAACGCCGCGACGAAGGCGGGAAGACGATCTTCCGTTACGACCAAGTGATCCCGCACTCGACGTACCTGGTCACTTTTGTCGCGGGGCCATTCGTTGAGGTCGCACAAGGCGGCGCAACCGTTCCCGTTTACTATTACGTGCTTCCGGGCCGTGAAGCCGACGGCGAACGCGCCTTTGGAAAAACGCCGCAGATGATGGCCGTTTTCGAACAATGCCTCGACTACCCGTATCCGTACGCGCGTTACTCGCAGATCGCGGTCTCCGATTTTATCTTCGGAGGGATGGAAAACACCTCGGCGACGACGCAGACCGATCGCACACTGCACGACGAGCGTGCGCATTTGGATTTTTCAAGCGATCCGCTGGTCGCGCACGAACTGGCGCATCAGTGGTTCGGCGACCTGCTGACGTGCCGGGATTGGTCGCAAGCGTGGCTGAACGAAAGTTTCGCAACATTCTTCGAGGGCGTTTTCCGCGAAGCCGATCTCGGTTACGACGAGTACATCTACGACGTGTACGAGTGGGTCAAGAGATATCTGGAGGAAGACCGCCAGCGTTACCGTCGCCCCATCGTCTGCAACGACTACCGCGATCCGATCGAGCTCTTCGACCGGCACCTCTACGAAAAGGGCGGGGCCGTTCTTCATATGCTGCGCGGCGAGCTCGGGGAGGCGCGTTTCTGGCGCGCGATCCGCCGGTACGTCAGGGATAACGCCCAGCGCTCGGTTGAGACCATCGATCTCATCCGGGCAATCGAGGAGGCCACCGGACGGAACATGCGCGGTTTCTTCGACCGCTGGGTTTTTGGCGGCGGACATCCGCAGCTTTGCGTCGGCGCGGCTTACGACGAGCAGCGGCGCGCGCTGACGGTGACGATCGATCAAACGCAGCCGGTCGATGCGCAGAATCCGGCATTCGCATTCGGCGTAGACCTTGAGGTAGACGGGCGATCCGTACGCGTGCGGGTCGAACGCGAACACGAGACCGTAACGATTCCACTGGACGGCGAACCAAAACTCGTGCGGTTCGATCCGGGCGCTTTTACTTTGGCTGACGTGAAGTACGCGCTCGGCGTGAGATTTGCGTCCGCAGCCCTGGCCGGCGATCCGTCCGTCGTTGCGCGCATCCGCGCCGGGCGCGAGCTCGTCAAAGATGGGAGCGCGCAGGCGCGATCGGCTGTGGAAGCGGCGCTTATGGGCGATGCATTTTGGGGCGTCGCGGCCGAGCTCGCTGCGGCGCTGGGGGAAACGCAAGCCGCCTGGGCGCGCGATCTGCTGCTCGCGGCGCTCGCGCATCCGCATCCCAAAGTGCGCCGCGCAGTCGCGGAGGCGCTTGGCGGGTTCAGAGAGCCGGCGGTCGCGGAGGCCTTGATCGCTCCAGCTACCGGGGACGCGTCGTATTTCGTGCAGCGCGCCGCGCTGCAGGCACTTGGAAAAACGCGTGGTGAGAAGGCTTTCAAGATCTTGCGCGACGCGGCGCGCACCACTTCGTGGACCGGCGTAATCGAATCCGGCGCCGCGCTCGGTCTCGGAGAACTCGGCGATCCGCGCGCGACGCCACTGCTCTTGGACCTGACGAAACCGGGCGGGGACGCTGCGGCGCGCGGGGCGGCGCTGCTCGCGCTGGCCCGGCAAGCCGAACTATTGGAATCCGAACGTGCGGCCGCCGTCGAAGCGATCGCCGCTGCGATTGGGGACGAAAGTTTCTTCATCGCTCGAAGCGGCGTGCTCGCGGCCGAGCATTTAGCTGACAAGCATTTTCTCGAACCGCTGGATCGTCTGGCGCAAATGGGTTTCGACGGACGGCTCCGGCGCGATGCAATGGAGGCGGCCGTGCGCATTCGAGAAGCGCAAAAAACGCCGGCCGCCGTTACCGGGCTGCGCACCGACCTCGATGCATTGCGTGAAGAACACCGTAAAATCCAAGCAAAGCTCGACGCGATTTCTCGCGCTTAAGCGTACTGCTTTCGTCGCTTGCGCGCTGCTGGCCGGGTGCGCGCATTCGCCGCCGGCGCAGCGGCATGCCGTCGCCGTCGCACGTCGTCCGGCGTCGCCGGCTTGGGGAGAGGCTGCCAAACGCGGCTTGCGGACCGCCATCGCGCGGTCGCTGGCTCCGGCAACGGCGCTTTCCTACGACTGGAGCTGCGCCGTCGTCGCGCAGGACGGCACGCTGCTTTACTCCGATCGCAGCGAACACGCAGTCGTTCCGGCTTCAACGCTGAAGTTAATCGTGGGCGCCGTCGTGCTCGCGCAATTTACTTCCGGCTACCGCTTTCACACTCGCTTTGCGAGCGCGCTGCCGCCCCGCGACGGAGTTATCGCGGGCGACTTTTGGCTCGCCGGATCCGGGGATCCGTCGCTGCGATCCGACGATCTGCGGCGCGGCGTAGAAAAACTTCGTGCCGCCGGAGTGCGCGCAATCGAAGGCGGCGTCGCCGTCGACGCGAGCGCGTTGGCAGGTCCGGAGCTCAATCCGTACTGGAATCCCGGCGACGCGAACGAAGATTTTATGGCGCCGACCAGTGGGGTCTCCGTTGACGAAGATACGGTCGAGTTTCGCATAGCGGGTGCGGCGGCCGGCCGGTCGGCGGGCGTACGTATCAAACCGCGGAGCAGCGCTATACGTTTCTCTGGATCGATTGCAACCGGATACGCTGACGACGTCATCGTCGCTGCGATGGGAACGCCCGGCGTTTTCCGGCTGAGCGGAACGATCCCGCCGGGCATGCGCCACACGTTCTACGTACCGGTGCACGATATTCCGCATTACGCCGGGGTCGTGCTTTCAGGTTTCTTACGCGCCGCCGGAATCGGCGTTGCGCGCGGTCCGCGGGCCGCGAAAATCCCGCGCGACGCGCAGACGCTCTGGGATCATCCGTCGCCCGCGCTAGTGCAACTCGTTCACCATATGATGATTTTTTCCGACAATCACTTCGCCGAGCAATTCTTGCGCGCGCTCGGCGGGATGCGCGGACGCGCGGACGACGCGCACGGGGTCGCCGCAGAGCGCGCCGCTTTGAAGAACGACGGCGTACCGACTCCCGGGCTTCGCCTCGTAGACGGTAGTGGATTGGCCGAGGCAAACCGCGTCGCGGCGATAACGCTCGTACGGCTGCTCGCACACAGCGATGCAGATCAACGCGGAAACGCGCTCTACCCGGTGCTCGCCCGCGGGGGCTTGGACGGCACGTTGAAGCGGTACCATTTTTCGCAAGCAAGCGGACGCGTGCGCGCCAAGAGCGGTCATCTGGCCGCGGTCTCCGCGCTGGCCGGCTTTGTAAACACCAGGCACCACGGGCGAGTCGCGTTCGCATTTTTGTTCAACGGTGTGCGCGATGCGGCGGACCCGGCCGTCGTTGCCGCAATCGATCGCATAGCTCAGCGTTGAGCGGGGCGCTTGCACGGCCGGGCCGAAGCGGAAGATCCGATGGTTCCTATTAGCTTCGCCCTGATCATGCGCGTGGAGATGCCCAAAAGCCCGGGCGCATTCAGCCAGCTCGCGGCCGCGATCGGCGACGCCGGCGGAGTCATCTCGGCCGTGGATATGCGCGCGCCCGGAAAATCGACCGTCGTGCGCGACGTGACCGTCAACGTCAGCTCCGAATCGATCGGCAAGGCCGTACGCGAAGCGGTCGAAGCACTCGCCGGCGTGAACGTCGTCTTCGTTTCCGATAGCACGTTCCTTGCGCACTTGGGCGGCAAGATCACGGTCGAGCCGAAAATTCCGATCAAGACGCGCCAAGATCTCTCGACTGTTTATACGCCCGGCGTGGCGCGCGTCTCCATGGCGATCGCCGCCGATCCGAGCAAAGCGTTTAATCTTTCTATCAAGCGCAACTCCGTCGCCGTCGTCACCGACGGCACCGCGGTCCTAGGGTTGGGCGACATCGGTCCGTTCGGCGCACTTCCCGTGATGGAAGGCAAAGCGATGCTGTTCAAGCAGTTCGCCGGCATCGATGCTTTCCCGATCTGCCTCGACACAAAAGACGTGGACGAGATCGTGGAGACGGTCGTACATATTGCGCCTGTTTTCGGCGGCATCAATCTCGAGGACATATCGGCGCCGCGCTGTTTCGAGATCGAAGAGCGGCTGATCGAAGCGCTGGATATTCCCGTGATGCACGACGATCAGCACGGCACCGCCGTCGTGATTTTGGCCGCGCTCATCAATGCGTCGCGCGTCGTAGGCAAAGAGATGAGCGATCTGCAAATCGTCGTGGCAGGCAGCGGAGCCGCCGGTACGGCTACGATCAAAATGCTGCTCGAAGCGGGCGTGCGAGACGTCATCCCGGTCGATCGTCCGGGCGCACTCAATCGCACCGACCGTTACGAAAACTCGCACTGGCGGTGGCTGGCCGAAAACACCAACCGCGAAAACCGTCGCGGTTCGCTGGCCGAAGTGCTCAAGGGTTCCGACGTTTTTATCGGCGTTTCGGCGCCGGGCATTCTCAAACCGGAAGACATCCGCGGAATGGCGCGCGATCCGATCGTGCTCGCCATGGCGAATCCGACGCCGGAAATTATGCCCGATGTCGCTGAACCGTACGTCGGCGTTATCGCGACCGGGCGCTCAGATTTCCCGAACCAAGTCAACAATCTGCTGGCATTTCCGGGAATCTTCCGGGGAGCGCTCGATTCGCGCGCGCGTTGCATTACCGACAAAATGAAGCTCGCGGCGGCGCACGCGATCGCCTCGATCGTCGGGGAAGAGTGCAGCTCCGAGTATATTTTACCGAGCGTCTTTGATTCCCGAGTTGTCGAAACGGTGGCGAAAGCGGTCGCATCGGCGGCCGTTGAAGAAGGAGTAGCGCGCCGGCACGTTTTGAGCGAAGGCGAACCTGCTCAGTGGCGCTAGCGCGCATTCTCGTCATCGAAGATGACGAAGAAGTCTCCAAACTCGAACAAGCGGTGCTCGAACGGGCCGGCTACGAAGTCCGCGTGACCGGGAGCGGCGTTCAAGGTTTGGAACTCGCCGATTCATACAAACCGGATGCGGTTATCCTCGATATCGGTTTGCCGGATATTTCGGGGCTCGACGTTTGCACGACGCTTTCGAATACGACCAGCGCGTTTATATTGATGGTCAGCGGACATTCGCGCGAGCAAGACGTGTTGCTCGGACTTGGACTGGGCGCCGACGACTACATCACCAAGCCTTTTTCCGGAAACGAACTGGTAGCGCGCGTCGCCAGTTTTTTGCGGCGGCGCGAAAAATATCTGCAGCAAAAAGACGATGCAGGCGTCCTGCAAATAGGAAGCGCACAATTGGTGCGCGACTTCCACACGCTTAACTACGACGACCGGACGATCACGCTGACGGCACTCGAGTTCCGGCTGCTGTGGTTTTTGGCTGAAGGCGAAGGGCGTTTGCTTACGCGCGCGCAGATTCTCGAACAGGTATGGAACGACACGTCCGGCGTTCCGACGCGCGTCGTCGACGTGCACATCGCGGCGCTGCGAAAGAAAATGTCGGAAGTAGAAGCCCCTCTGGAAATTGCGAGCGTCCGCGGCATCGGCTATCGGCTCGACACCAAGTGACGCTCCGGCGGCAGGTGAGCCTCTCCAAGCGTCCGTAACCCAAGACAGGTGCCCCTGTTTTTTTTCGCCCTCGCGCTGACCCTGTATTCCGCGCCCGCCGGCAACCGCGTCGCCGGAGCTTCCAATCCGAATAATCCGTATAATGTGATCTTGCCCAACGGCCGACTGGTCGCGCCTGTCGGGCGCAGCGTTGTCGTCGGCATGAATGCTTTGGGCGTAGCCCTTTCGCCCGATGGAAAATACGCGATCGTCACCAACGATGACGAACGCGAAAGCAGTGCGATCAGCCGCTACACGCAAGTTCACGGCGGCTATTCGCTAACCGTCGTCAATACGGCGACGATGGCCGTCACCGACAATTACACGGCAAAAGACGTCAAATTGTTTCTGGGCGTCGTCGCGCTAAACGATCCGGCGCATCCGGGACAGACGCTGGTGATTGCGGGCGGCGGCGGAAACGATACGATCCTTTTCTTCCATTTGGATTCAGCGGGCAAACTGCAGCAAGACTCGTCTGCGCTGCAGACGATGCCGCCGATTCCCACGCCGAGCAAACCGCTTTACGCGAACACGAACCGCGCCTTTCCGGGCTCGATCGTGCTTTCGCCCGATCGTCGAGTTGCTTACGTGGTGAACAATCTCGGGAACGCGGTGACCGACGTTGACGTGGCAACCCGCCGGCGTTTGCACGACGGGCCGCCCATCGCGGTCGGATATTTTCCCTACGGTGCGGCGGTTGCGGGGCACCGCTTGTACGTCACCAATCCGGGGCTCTCGATCTATGAGAATCTGCCCGAACCGGTTCGCTACCCGCAATTTGCAAACGTCGTGGCCGCGCCGCAACTTGCGCAGTCGCTGACGGTGCTGCCGCTTTCCGCAACCGGCCTGATCGCCGGTCCTGCGATCGGAACGCTCAGTTTGGACGGCACGCCGGACGGCGTGCAAAACGTGGGCGGCGCGCAGCCGACGGCGATCGCGGTTTCCAAGAATGGCCGGTATGCTTACGTCTGCATGACCAACGTCGATCGCGTAGCCGTGGTCGATCTGCTCGGCGTGCCGCGCGTGGTTGGCGGCATCGACCTGCGCCTCTTCGATAAGGCGCCCTACGGTATGCAGCCCAATGCCATTGTAACGAGCGCCGACGGCAAGCGCGTCTACGTGGCCCTCGCCGGACTCAATGCAGTGGCCGTTCTCGATGCTAAAGTGCCCTCCCGGCTGCATCGTTTGGGGCTGATCCCGACCGGCTGGTACCCAAGCGCGCTCGCATTGTCGCGCGACGGCCGCTATCTTTATGTAGCCAACGCCAAAGGCTTCGGGCAGGAGCCGAACTTTGAAGGCGCCGTGCCGCTGCACATCGCCGGCGGACGCGTGCTGCAAGTACTCCAAGACAGCAACGTCATTTGGTCTACGCTCGAAAAAATCGACCTGCGCAAACTTCCGCTTACGGCGATGACTCTTTCCACGCTGAAATACGCGCGCGTACCGCGGAATCCGCCGGCAAATACGATGGTGCCGCCGCTGCGCTCGCTCCAGCGCAGCACGTTCGTCAAGCACGTCGTCTTCATTCTGGAAGAGAACAAAACGTACGATGCCATGCTGGGCGATCTCACCGACGCTCAAGGGCAGCCCTATGGCAGAGGCGATCCGTCCCTGGTTTCGTTCGGGCAAGACGTAACGCCCAATCTGCACCAGCTCGCGCGCGATTTCGCTCTCGCGGTAAATATTTATGCCGACGGCGACGAGTCCGACGCCGGCCATCAGTTTGCGGCCGGCGGAATTGCGAGTGCCTACTCGGAGAAAACGCTGCTCGTAAAAACCGGACGCTATCCGCTCATCAATAAAAACGAGGATGTGGAAGATTATCCGCGTGCGGGATACATTTTCAACAACGCGGCGCGCGGTGGTGTGTCGTACCGCGATTACGGCGACTTGATTCGGCTGTCTGGTTATGACGAGGGCGGCGCGCTCGATCCTCGCGCGGACGATCCGAACTTTCGCGGCATGAACGATCAAAGCGCGGCGACCAGCGGATTAGGCGGCTTATATTCGCTGAACACGCTGGCACCCGCAGCGCTGAAAGATCATATCGATACGAACTATCCGGGCTGGAACTTGCGCATCCGCGACGTCCGGCGTGCGAACGAGTACATCAACGACTTTCATAATCAGCCGATGCCGGACTTCACCTACATTTGGCTGCCGAGCGATCATGGCGGCGCCGGTCCGGACATTCCGCCCATCCCTGAAGAAGTAGCCGACGGAGACCGCGCGCTCGGCGCGATCGTCGATTTCATCAGTCACCAGCCCGAATGGGACTCAACGGTCATTTTTATTACGCCCGACGACGCGCAAAGCTCGCGCGATCACATCAGCGAGCACCGGCTCTATGCAATTGTCGTTTCGCCATACGCGCGCCGTCACTACACCGGTTCGGTTCATCTTTCAACCGTGAGTATCTTGAAAACCGAAGAAGAGCTGCTCGGCCTGCCGGCGCTTTCGCTCGGCGATCTGCTGGCGACCGACATGGCCGATT
Source organism: Vulcanimicrobiales bacterium (assembly GCA_038215615.1). GTDB lineage: Bacteria > Vulcanimicrobiota > Vulcanimicrobiia > Vulcanimicrobiales > Vulcanimicrobiaceae > Rubrimentiphilum. Next base: position 202,716 of record JBBQQR010000001.1, read on the forward strand.
TCTTTACCGCGTCCGCGGCCGATGCCGCGCCCTACAACGCCATTCCCGTTCCCACGCAGACGGCTAGCGCGCAGGGGCGTCGCATCGCTGCGCTGCTGGAGTATACCGACCAAACCGGGCCCGACGCGGACGTGCAGCGATCGGCGCGCCTGATCGATCTTTCGCGCCAAGCCGATAAACTCGCGGCGCAGCGCGGGGCGATTGGCGCCGCTGCGTATGAAGCCGCTCAGCATGCACTCTATGCGGCGGCGCTGCGCGCCGTCGGTGAGGACCGGAAATGAGCGGGCAAGTCGTAGACTACGGTCCGCGCCTGATCGTCAGCCCGGCAGCCGCTTTGCGGCGCGCGCTGATCGTGATGCCCTCAAAGACGATCGAAAACGCGCGGCCGCTTCAAGGCGAACCGAACGCCGTGCACGCGCGCGCGCTGGCCGAACTCGCGGTGTTCGCCAAAACGTTGCGCTTTTTCGGGTGCGACGTTGTCGAATTGCAAAACTCTTCCGACGAACCGCTGGCAAGTTCAGTTGGCGACGTCGCGATCGTCTTTGAATCGGGCGCCGCGATCATGCGGCCTTCTTCGCCGGCGCGCCGCGCGGAAGCCGCCTGGATTGAAACGGAGTTCGAAAAACGCGACGTGCCAATCGCGGCGCACCTTTGCGAGCCGGCCCTGCTGGACGGAACCGACGTCGTGCTGGCCGGCAAAACGGCATTCATCGGCGTCAGCCGCCGGAGCAACGCACTCGGCCGCGACGGGTTTGCCCGGATCGCGCAGGCGCACGGATTTACGCCGGTGGAAGTGCCTTTGGCTGCGGGCGTCCCTTCGCTGCGCGCCGTTTGCGGCGTGCTCTCGGACGAGGAGCTCGTTATCGCCACCGAGCGGCTGGACCGCTCGCTATTCGTTGGATTCGCGACGATTGCGGTCGAGCGCGGCGACGAGCTTGGTGCCGGAGTCTTCAACCTGGGGTACAGGCACGTTATCGCAGACGTGCGTTTCCCGAGCGTCATCGATGCGCTGCGGGCAGCCGGCACGCGCGTAGACGCCATAGACCTTTATGATTTCGGCCGCATTGGGTTGACGCCGTCGATGCTTGCAATCGATTTAAAACGTGGCTAAAAAACAGCTGCGCGTTGCTATTTTCTCCGATATTCACGGAAACCTGATGGGGCTCGAGGCCTGTCTGGCCGACCTGCAGGCGCAGGGCGGCGCGGACGTTCATGTGGCGGCCGGTGACCTCTGCATGGATGGGCCCAAACCTAAAAAAGTGCTGCAGCGCCTTCAAGAAATCGGCGCCCAGTGCTTACGCGGGAATACGGACCGCTATATCGGTGCGCAGACCGACGAAGAGATGGACGGCGCCGATGCGGCCGATCGCAAACAGCTTGAGTGGCAGCGCAAAGAGCTCGGCGAAAAATACGTTTCTTGGCTGCGCGCGCTTCCGTTTTCGCTGCGCTTTGGCACTGAAGAGAACCAGCTGCTGGTCGTGCACGCGAATCCGGCGAGTGACAACGAACACCTCTGGCCTGGCGCGGAAGACGACGTGCTCGAACGGCTGATTGGATCCGAACCCGCCGGAACCATCGCGTTCGGCCACCTGCACATTCCATACGTTCGGATGTGGCGCGGCAAGATGCTCGTGAACGTCTCATCGGCGGGCCTGCCCAAAGACGGCGACCCGCGCGCCGGCTACGCGATCTTAACCGAGCGCTCCGGCGGGTGGGAAGTGAGACACCGCCGCGCCGCCTTCGACGTCAAGAAAGTCGCGACGCAGCTCGCAGACTGCGGAATTCCCGGCTCGTCTGATCTGATCACGACGCTGCGCCGCCACCGGTACAAACGATTAAAATCGCTGATCCCTTAGCGCTCGAAATTTCGACGATCGTCAAACGCTACGGCGAATTCACCGCCGTCGACGGCGTTTCGCTTCAGGTCAAGGCCGGCGATTTCTTTGGCTTTCTCGGGCCCAACGGTGCAGGCAAGACGACGACGATTAACGCGATCGTCGGTCTGGCGCGGCTGAACGGCGGATCGATACGCGTCTTCGGTTACGACAACCTCACCCAGTGGCGCGACGCGCGCCGCTTCATCGGACTGGCTCCGCAAGAGTATAATTTCGACCGCTACCTTTCGATTCGCGATATTCTGATCTATCAGGCCGGCTATTTCGGGATTCGCGCGCGCGACGTATCCGAGCGGGCGGACATGCTGCTCGAGCGTTTTGGGCTGGCTTCGAAGGCGAAACTCGATTACCTGAAGTTATCCGGCGGCCAGAAACGGCGCCTTACGCTGGCGCGCGCGCTCATCAATTCTCCACAGCTGCTTATTCTGGATGAGCCCACGGCCGGCGTGGACGTCGAATTGCGTCTTGAATTGTGGGAACTGCTGCAGCAACTCAACCGCGAAGGCATGACGATTTTTTTGACGACGCACTACTTGGAGGAAGCCGAGCGGCTCTGCCGCGATGTCGGGATCATCCGCGCCGGAAAACTCGTTGCGCAAGAACCGATGCAAGAACTCCTGACGCGCAAAGGCAAGGGCCTGCAAGAAGTGTTTTTGGAACTGACCCGTCCGGGCTCGGCGGAACGTTCATGAACTCGGTCGGGATGTTCACACTAATGAAGCGCGAGATGGTGCGAAGCCTGAAGATTATCAATCAAGTTATTTGGCCGCCGATGATCACGACCGCGCTCTACGTTTTCGTTTTCGGCGTGGCGCTAGGCAGCCGCGTTCATGCGCCGCACGGCATGTCATACTCGGTCTTTTTGATCCCGGGCCTCATCATGCTGCAAGTCATCGACTCATCGTACGGCGAGTGCAGCAGTTCGGTCTTTCAGGCGCGCTTTATGAATTGGATTCAGGAGATGCTGATCGCGCCGATGTCGGCCTATGAAATCGTTTTTGGATACATCTTGGGCAGCATCGCGCGGGCGATGCTCATCGCGTGCCTGATCATGGGCCTCGGTTTCGCCCTCGTGCACACGCTGCCGCGCGATTGGCTGCTTTACTTTGCCGTGATCGTCGACGTAGCGCTGCTCTTCTCGGCACTGGGCGTGATTTTTGGACTGATGGCGGAAAAATTCGACCACCTTGCCGTACTCACGACGTTTGCGATAACGCCGCTGGTCTTCGTCGGCAGCGCTTTCACGCCGGCTCAGTTCTTGCCGCCGAGCATCTTGCGTTTCGAGTACTTCAACCCGATGTTCTACGCGATTGACGCGTTCCGATATAGCTATACGGCGGCGAGCTACCTGCCGCTGTGGCTTTCGATGACCGTCATCACCGGGCTCGCGGCTCTCTGTCTCGGCATCGCGCTAACCATGGCCGTAACCGGATATAAACTGCGCGTCTAAAGGACGCCCGGCGCGGTATTCGGAAGCGCGCCTCATGGAAGTAAAACCGACGTACCTCGGCACGATGATTGCGCTCGGCACGGCCGCGTTCGGCTTGATCGCCGCGCTGGCTTGGAACAAATTCATCACGGATCTCATCGCGATGTTTCTCAAAGCGGGCTCGGGCATATGGGCCGAACTTGCCTATGCCGTCATCATCACCATCGTCGCAATCTTGGTCATTCAGTCGCTTGGGCGGCTTGCCGAGCGGAGCCCGTAAGCGGGGCTGGGTATAAGGGCGGGCATGATTATATTCGCGCTCGTCTCCGTACTGCTCTCGCCGTGGAAAGGGCCGTCGCTTCCGACAGCGCCCTCGGGTAATGATGAAACGTCCTGGGCGATGACGGTGCACGGCGCGCCGCGCGCGCGGGTCGAACTGAGGGCCGACGGATTACCCGCTGGGTGGGTGGCGTCGTTTTGCACGCCCCGTCTATGCGCACCGTTTCACACGATTGCGACGCTCGACCGTAAGGGCCTCATGCGCTACCAGTTCAGTTTAATCCGCACCGATCCGAAAGCGGCTGCGCACGCGCATGCGACCGTGCGCGCAAATAATCGAGTAGCGGCGGCTGCTTCGCGCTAAAAGAACGGATTGTGCGTTTTCTCCCAGACAACTTTGCTGGGCGGACCGTGGCCGGGCATGAGCACGGTATCTTCGGGTAGCGTGAATATCTTCGAGCGAACGCTGTTGAGGATATCATCGTAGGTCGAGGCCTCGCCATACGCGCCGCCCACGCTCCCGGCGAAGAGAGTATCGCCCGTGAAGAGCGTCGACTTGAAAAGGTAAGATGACGAGCCGTCGGTGTGCCCCGGCGTATGCAGCAGCCGGATTTGCGCATCCCCGAAGGGCACTTCCTCGCCGTCTTTGACGAGCAGCGCGGAGCCTGCGAGCGATCCGATCGCTTCCACGTCCGCGCGGTGCATGACGATTTTCGCCTTTGGAAAATGTGCGGCAACATCGGCCGTCGCGTCGCAATGATCGGCGTGCTTATGCGTGACGAAGATGTACTCCAAATGATACGCGCCGTCGCGGAGGATGCGCAGCAGGTTCCCCGGGATGCCGGCCGGATCGACCAACGCGGCCCGCTTCCCGCCGTCCAAGAAAAAGACGTAGCCGTTGCTCGGATGCGGGTGCTGCGGATGATGGCGCACGTCGGGCAGTGATACGTGCTCTGGATGCCAGCGCTGCGCCGCGGCGTCGGCGAGCTTTCCTGGATCGAGTCGCAAGGGCACTGCCAGGGCGCGCGCCTGCGCGTCATTGGGAACGTCGTGTCCGCGGCGCCAATCGTCGATGTCCCTCGCCTGGAGGCCCGTGGCGCGGGCCAATGCTTCCGCTGTGGCCCGCGTTCCCCGCATCGCCTTGGTCAGAACGTCGCCGAATTCGTCCTCGAGCGCCATCGAAATCGGCTTCTGCGCGGCCGGCGCCGCGGCCCGTCGCAACCGGAGGGGGACCGCGCCCGGTCGAAGCGAGCGGCATGGAACGCGTCATCATCATTGGCTCCGGTCCCGCGGGACTCACTGCCGCAATTTACGCCGCGCGCGCAAATCTGCGGCCGCTGGTCCTGGCCGGCGGCATGTACGGTGGGCAGCTGATGCTGACGACCGAAGTCGAGAATTATCCGGGCTTTCCGGATGGCATCATGGGGCCGGACCTCATGATCAAGTTTCGAGAGCAGGCCGAACGCTTCGGTGCACGCATCGAAAACGTCGATGTCGTTTCGGTCGATTTTGACAAGCGGCCGCTCGAAGTCACCACAGCCGAAGCGACATTCAAGGGGAAGAGCGTTATCGTCGCCACCGGCGCGAACGCGCGCTGGCTCAACATTCCCGGTGAGGAGAAGTTGCGCGGGCGCGGCATTTCGACGTGCGCAACGTGCGACGGCGCATTTTTTCGCGAGAAGCACATCGTCGTTGTGGGCGGCGGCGATTCCGCGATGGAAGAAGCGCTCTTCCTAACGCGCTTCGGTTACAAGGTCACCGTCATTCACCGGCGCGACACGCTGCGCGCTAGTAAGATCATGGCCGATCGCGCCTTTGGCCACGACAAAATGTCGTTCATTTGGAATACGGCGGTCGAAGAAGCGCTGGGTGAGGCTAAACTGCGCGCTCTCAAATTGCATAATCTCGCCGACGGAACGCGCAGCGAACTCGAAGCGGACGCGCTCTTCATTGCGATCGGCCACGATCCGAACACCGGGATTTTCAAAGACCAGCTCGACCTGGACGCGATGGGCTACATCGCTTCGCCCGACGGCGTGTCAACGAACGTCGAAGGCGTCTTTGTCGCCGGCGACGTGAACGATATCCGCTACAAGCAGGCTATCACGGCCGCAGGCGCCGGCTGCCGCGCGGCGATGGACGCGGAAAAATATCTCGAGGCGCTCGAGTTTCCGATCGAAGAGGCAATAGCCTAACGGTTCTCTATCTTCCTGTTGCTGCAGCTCGAAGACGTCGTCGTGTGAGGTTCATACGGGCCACCGAATCAGCGGATGGAGTCTCGATGGCGGAAAGGGCGAGTTCGAGTGAATCCCATCTGAGGTGCTTGCGAGTCGCTGCCACGGCGCGTTCGGCGACGTCGAGCGATTCGGAGTCGCTCCAGTGAATGAATGCGGCTACGCGATCGGCAATTGCGTCTTCGAGACAAAACACTTTAAAGTTTCCAGCGCGAGTTTGTATCTCGACAAATTCAGATACAGCCCGTTGATCGATGTAAGGTGTGTCGGTCACAAAATCGAGAACGAAGACGGTTTCAGGATTCGCGAAGACACGGCCGCGTGAGTGAAACCCGATGTCCGATAGAGCACGCGAAATCTTTCGCCGGTCAATGCCGGTCGTCACCGCAAAATCGATATCCATTGACGTATAGACGTTAGGGACGTGGGCGGTTATTGCGCTTCCGCCAACAACAACCACATCGATGCCGCGCTCTTTGAGATGTGTCGCCACGGTCCCGGCCAACTCGGCGAGCGTAAGATCCCTTAGTTTCAAATTGGTTTTCCGAGCGCCCGTGGTCGACGTCGAAGCTTCGACCAGCGCTTTTCATAGCTCGGAAGCTCGCTGAGGCGCAAAAGCAGCGGATAGAGTTCATCGCGCGCCCAAAACCGCGGATTCAGCTCGACCAGCCGAGTACCGCCAACGCGTTTCGATACTATTGTTCCCGTGCGCTCCAGGGATGCCACTGCGCGCTGAACTTCATTCAAGCGACGTTCTAATATGCGGGCAATCTCTGACGGGTAAGTACGGCCCAGGCGGGCTACCGCGATGAGAGTGTCGCTTCTTAAAGCCGAACCGAACAAGGTGTCCATGTCGGCATTATACACTACATTAATGTATTGTTTCAACTACATAATAGTAGTGTTTCGCTAGGGGCTACTGCCAGAGCGTCATCACAAACATGGGGCGCGCGCCCTTGACGGTCATCGGACCGCTGGGCGTGCCGCATTGCGCCATGAATGTCGTGGGCCATTTCGCGCTGCCGGCCGGAACAGTACAGACCAAGTTTCCGCTGCAGTAGTAAGGATAATTCCCGACCACCGTGCCGGTACCGGCGTTGCACGTGATGCCGCTGCCGCCGGCGACTTGGAAGCGCCATGGTTTCGCAGCGCTCTTTGGGTTGGCTTGCGGTAAGGGCTTCGTGAGGTTAATGATCACTCCGGTGTTTGTCGCGACGTCTTGCGGGCATGCGACGGCTCTTGCCGAGAGTTTGAAGCACGGATCCATAATCGAGTTGCCGATCATGCAGCGGAACGCGTCGCTGCGCGAAGAGGCGATGGAGCTCGTCCAGCACGAGCCGCTTACGGTCTTTCCCTTCATGTGCGAGCCGCTGTAGCGCACGATATTCGTCGGGCCGGGGTAGGCAATCGCGGGTGTTGCTGCAAGGCTCGCCAGCGCAAGAACGATTGCAGATGAAATAAAACGCTTCATGTGATCTCCCTTTTTAACGTCCCCTCGTCGTGCGTCCCTTACGGGACGCTGCTCGGGGTCCTTCGACAAGCTCAGGATGACATTTCGACAAGCTCAGGATGACACCAAGTTCACCAGTGCCGACCCGAGTGTCGGATACTTAAACAAAAAACCCTCGGACTGCGCGCGCTCCGGCAGAACGCGTTGCCCTTGCAGCGCCATTTCCGCCGCTTCGCCCAGCATCATTTTCAGCGCGAAGTTTGGAACGGGCAGCGCGGCCGGGCGGTGGAGTGTTTGCCCGAGCGTTTCGGTGAATTCTTGATTGCGTACTGGATTTGGCGCGGTTGCGTTAACGGCGCCGTCGAGTTTGTCGATCGCGAGCATGTAGACCCCGACGAGATCGTCGATGTGGATCCACGAATACCATTGCTTTCCCGTTCCCAACCGGCCGCCGGTGCCGGTTTTGAAGAGCGGCAGGATGCGCTCGAGAACACCGCCGTCGCGGCTCAGCGCCAGACCGGTTCGGATGCAGGCGACGCGCATGCCGTGCTCGCGTCCGCGCTGCGCGATGTTTTCCCACTCGATGCAGACTTGCGCCAGGAAATCCACGCCGGGCGGGCTGTTTTCGGTAAACGTGTCCTCTTCGCTCGTTCCGTAATAGCCGATCGCGGAGGCGCTGATATAAGTTTGCGGTTTCGGTTCGACGTGAGCGAGCGCGTCGAAGAATTTCGAAGGCGTAGTCGTGCGGCTTTCGCGGATGCGCTGCTTGACCTCGGCATTCCAGCGCTGCGCGATCGGTTCGCCGGCGAGATTTACCACGGCGTCCATTCCACCGGCGGCGGCGGCCGCGGCATGCGGTTCGCGCATCGAAGCCGCGCGCACGTCGTCGCCGCGCGCTCGCAAGGCGGCCACGAGTTGGCTGCCGATAAAGCCGCTGGCGCCAAAGACGGCGATGCGCATCAAATTCCGCCTATGAATCTCCCTGGATTGAGCGTTCCATGAGGGTCGAAGCGCGCCTTCATCGCGCGCATTTTTTCAATCGCGGGCGGAACTGCCCCCCACGCTTCGAACGAGGCGCGCGCGGCGGAGTCGCCGGCCACGATCGTGCAGCGCGGTTCGAGCTCGCGCAATTCCGCGTGGCACGCTTCGAGTTTGGCAGCGAAACGCGAAGCATTCTGTTCGCTTGCGCGAACGAACACGTCGCCGTTCATCACGTCGAAGAGCACGTCGGTGAAGAGCTTGTGGCGGTTACACGCATCGCGCATGCACTCGGCGCGTTCCTGGGCCGCGCCGGGCGAGCCAAAAAGGCGATACGTGATCGAGCGGCCGCGTTTGTTGGCGATGCAGGCGTCGATCGTGCGGTCTAGGCTCTCCGCCGCGCCGGTATCGACGATCGTGGTCTCCGGAACGCCGGCTTTGCCGAGCGCCGATCGCGTATCGAGCGTGGCGCGTTCGAGCAATTCTTCCGTGCCTTCGAAGTAGAGGAGGATGCGTCCATCGACGTCGTCGACGCCGTCGACGTTCTTTCCAAAACCTTCGACGCAAAAAGCGGCCGAGGGCGGAACGACAAGCGAGGCGATCCGTTCTATCGCGCGCGCCCGCGTTGCTTCGGGCAGCGGTGCAATCATGGCGCGGCGCTTTTTTGGGAGCGGCAACGTCTTAAAATTAAGTTGCGTGAAGATCGCGAGCGTGCCGAACGAGCCGATGTACAGTTTGCTCATGTCATAGCCGCTGACGTTTTTTACGACCATGCCTCCGGCGTTGGCCAGCGTGCCGTCTGCAAGCGCGACTTGCGAGCCGATCACGAAATCGCGCGCTCGCCCGTACATGTGTCGCCGTGGCCCCGGCCAGCCCGCGGCCAGCGATCCGCCGATGGTCGCTTTTTTCCGCAGCGGAACGTCGATGGGAACGAACTGGCCGTGCTCGCCTAGCGCGGCGTTGAGTTGCGCGACACGCACGCCGCTTTGCGCCGAGCACGTTAGGTCGTGGTATTCGTGTGCGAGAATGGTGCCCAGTCCGGTGGTGATCAGCGAAACGCCGGCGCGCGGAAGAACCGGACCCATACCGCTCAGCGTCTTACCGCCTTCGACCGAGACTTTCCAGCCTTCGCGATCGCAGCGCTCCAGAGTTTCCCGCAGCGCGTCGATTGACTTCGGGATGACTTTCTCGGGGACCGCGCGCGCGATCATGCGACTTCCGCGCAACCGACGCCGGCCGGAAAGATTTTTTCAGGGTTCAGACTACGTCGCGGATCGAAGACTTCGCGGACGCGTGACATCGTCGCGAGATCGTCGGTCGAGAAGATACGCCTGAGCGTATCGCGCTTTTCGGACCCGATGCCGTGCTCGCCGCTGATCGTGCCGCCGAGATCGACTGCCGCCTTCAATATTTCGTTGCCCGCTTCGATGACGGCCGCGACTTGTTTGGAATCGCCGCGGTCGTAGAGCAGCAGCGGGTGTAAATTTCCGTCGCCGGCGTGAAAGACGTTGCCCGCGATAATTCCTTGCGGCGCGCACGCATCCGCGACCGCTTTTAGCGCCTGCGGCAATTTCGTGCGCGGAACGACGACATCTTGGATGTAGTAATTGGGCGCGAGACGTCCGGTGGCGCCGAGCGCGCCTTTGCGTCCGGCCCAGAGCGCGTCGCACTCGGCTTGTGATTTCGCCGCGCGCCACGTCGTAGCGCCATTTTCTTTCATGACGCGGCGGATCTCGCTTTCGTGCAGGTTCATTTCGTCTTCGAATCCGGCGCTTTCGATGAGCAGTACGGCTGCCGCATCGGTCGGGTAGCCCGCATGAAAGGCAGCTTCGATCGGCGGGAGCATGACGCGGTCGAGCATTTCGAGCGCAGTTGGAATGATGCCGGCGCCGATGATTCCGGTGACCGCGGCCGAGGCTGCGTTCACGTCATCGAAAGCCGCCAGCCACACGCGCACAGTTTCGGGCAGGCGCAGCAGACGCACCCACGCGGAGCAGACCATCGCGAGCGTGCCTTCGCTCCCTACGAGTACGCCGGTGAGATCGTAACCGACATCGTCGACCGACGTTGTCGTCACGTCGCCGTTTTCGTCGACGATTTCGAGTTCGAGAATATGATTGACCGTCGTGCCGTACGAAAGACAGTGCGGGCCGCCGGCGTTGGTGCCGATGTTTCCGCCGATGGTCGAAATTTTTTGCGAGGACGGATCGGGGGCGTAGAAGAGACCCGAGGCTGCAACGTGTTTTGAAAGGTCGAGGTTGATGAGGCCGGGTTGCACGCGGGCGCGCCGGTTGCGCACGTCGACTTCGAGCACGCGGTTCATGCGCGCGAACGAGAACACAACGCCACCGCGCGCCGGCGCCGCGCCTCCGCACAAACCCGTGCCCGCGCCGCGAGCGACGATCGGCTCACCGCAGTCTTTAGCGATTTTTACGGCGGCGGCGACTTCGCGAGTGTTAGCGGCCAACACGACCGCCGCGGGCACGACGCCCTGCGCATATGCATCGAAGGCATAGACTGCGAGATCTTCAGCCTCCGTCTTGACCGCGTCCGCTCCGAGCGCTTCGATCAGCCGCTGCTTCAGCACCGGCTAGGGATTCAACGGTAAAGCAAATATTTCTGCCGTACGGCGAGAAAGCGGCGCAGAGCGGGTTCCCACTGTGCCGCGATCGCCTGCGCCGGGAGACCGGCTTGCAGCGCGGTGGCAAAAGTATCGGTTCCCCAATCAGTTGCCGTGGACTTGACGCTGACTTTCAACGCTCCGGGCGAGACCGCGCGCACCGCGGTAGCGATTTCTACCGCGGTACGCACCGACGGAAAAACGTTCGGATCGAAGACATCGAGCTCGACGCCCGCGACTTGCTTGCCGCTCAGCGCGCCGAAAAACGGCGTCCAGTATGCGGGGCGGAAATAGACGCCCGGAATATTGCGCGCGTTGAGTACGCTCGCGAGGCCGTACGCATCGACGTTTTCAGCGCCGACATATTTGAAGGGCTTGGTCGTGCCGATTCCGCCGTTCAGGCCTATGCTATCGGTGAGTCCGGTGCACGGATAGACTTCGGCGGTGCTCCACTCGGGAATGTTCGGCGACGTTTGCACCCATTGCAAGCCGGTGTCGGGCCAAAACATCGAGCGTTTCCAACCCTGCATTTTGATCACGCGCAAGTTGGCGCCGATACCGAATTGGTTGTTGAAAAGGCGCGCCAGTTCGCCGACGGTCATGCCGTGGCGCATCGGAATAGGATAGAGTCCGATGAACGATTTGAATGCGGGATCGAGGACCGGCCCTTCGACCATCGTTCCGCCGATCGGATTAGGGCGATCGAGCACCCAGATTTCTTTGCCGAACTGTTTGGCGGCTTGCATCGCGTAGGCCATGGTCGAGACGTAGGTGTACGGTCGCGCGCCGACATCTTGGATGTCGAACAGCAATACGTCTACGCCGGCGAGCATTTGCGCATTCGGGTGGCGTTGGTCGCCATACAAACTATAGACCGGCAACCCGGTGCGTGTGTCCGCGTACGACGCGACATATGCGCCGGCCGGACGATCGCCCCGCAGACCATGCTCGGGCGAATAGATGGCTTTCAGGCAAATGTTCGGGTTGGCTTTGATCGCGTCGACGATGTTGACCAGGTGCGACGTCACGCCGGTTTGGTTGGTGATCACGCCGACGCACTTGCCGGCCAGGTCGCGCCAGGCACTCTGTAAGAAGACTTCATCGCCGAGAGTCACGCGCGCCGGCGGCGGCGTTGTGCCCAGCAAGACCGCGGCGAGCGCGGAGGCCAGGAATGCCTTAAGCAAAAACCGCCTCAACTTGTTCGGGAATAATACCTTGCTCGCGCGCCCGGCGGAAAAGTTCTTTCACCGCTGCGATCCCATCGTCGCCGATGTCGTCGGTGTACTCGTTGACGTAAGTTTCGATGTGTTTGCGCATGACCGTGTCGTCCATCTCGTTGGCATGTTCCTTGACGTACTTCATGACGTCTTTTTCGTTCTCGCGCGCGTAGCGCAGGCTCTTCCGGATGGCGTTGTTGAAATCATCGGAGCGTTCGGCAACGTCGTTGCGTATCATGATCGCACCGAGCGGTACCGGCATCTTTGTTTCACTCTCCCACCACTCGCCTAAGTCGGCTATGCTGACGAGGTCTAATTCCTTGTACGTAAAGCGCGACTCGTGAATAATTAAGCCCGCGTCAACGGTGCCGCCGGCCACCGATTCAATGATTTTATCGAAGCGCATGGCAAGCGTCTGCGGCCGTGCCCCCATCGCGAGATTGAGGAGCATGAATGCCGTGGTGCGCTCGCCCGGGATGGCAATGAGTTTGTCTTTGAAGTCTTCCAGCGTCTTGCCGGTGCCGGGCCGCGCGACCAGCAGCGGGCCGCAACCGTGGCCCAATGCGCCGCCGGCGCGCAGCATTTTGTAGTTTTCGAGCAAATCGGGCACTACGGCGTAGCTCACCTTCGTGAACTCGTAGTCACCTTTGAGTGCGGAATTATTGAGGTTCTCGATATCTTCGAGTTGCACGCTAATCGGCGGCACATTCTCAAGCAAGCCGTTGGCGAGCGCGGCGAAAATATACGTGTCGTTTGGACAAGGCGAGTACGCGAGCGTGAGTAGTTTTTCGTTATCCATCTTTCGTTCCAAGCAGCGAGAGCAACGCGTTCAAAACGCGCCCCAGCCCGCGAACACCGGCATCAAAATCCCAGCCGCTGCGGCTGCGATCGCCGGCAAGGTTGGATATACCCCGAACTTCGATGGCCGGCACGCCCGCGATTTCTGCGGCGCGCAGCACGGCAAAGCCCTCCATCGTTTCGACGCCCACGCCTTGCGAAGCAAGGAGAGCAGCCGTTCCATCCAGTGCGGTTACTTGCGAGACAGTCACGCCGCGAACGCTACGGAATCCAAGTTCGACGAGGCGATCGACCAGCGCGAGATCGGAACTCGCGCGATCGACGACGTGTGCGTTGTCCGGTAACGCGATCGGCGCCCCGGTTTCGAGGCAGAGTGCGAACGTGTCGTCAGAGACGACCACGCCTTCGCCGATGTCGGCGCAATTTTTGAATGCGCCGGCCAGGCCGGCGTTGATGACAAGCTCGGGGCGGCTCTGGGCGAGCGCGCGGGAGACGCTGGCGGCGGCTTCCACCGGCCCCACGCCGGTGACGAGCATCTCGACGTGCGGCTGCGATTCAAAGAACGCCAGTTCTTTATTAACCGCGCATGTGATAAGGATCATTGAGCACCGATGAATTTGTGTGTCTGCAGCGAGAGACGGAAGCGTCCCGGGTGCGCTTTGGCGTACTCGAGTGCGATCGCGACGTTTTTGGGTTTGTTACCTTCGGGCTGCAGCAGCAGCGTTTTCTTGTCGGCGAATACTTCCAGCCAGTTTTCGGGAACGCGCTCGTCGACGATCAGCTTCACTTCATTCGCGCGCTTGGCCATGCGTTCGTCGACCCGTTCTTTCGGTGAGACGGTGAGCCAGACGTCTTCGGGCAGATCGCTTGCGATGGTACCGTTCGATTCGACGTGCACGCGGCGGCCATCTACCCGCAATGCTTCGATCAAGTCGAGCGCCTCGCGCTGCGCGAACGGTTCGCCACCGGTCAGCACGACCATCGGACAATCGTTTCCGAGGTCGCGAACTTTCGCGACGACGTCGTCAACGGTGGCGAAAAATTTTAGCGAGTAATCGGTGTCGCAAAAATCGCACGAAAGATTGCATCCGGCCAGGCGCACAAAAACTGCCGGTTTTCCAGTGTGCTCGCCCTCGCCCTGAATGCTGTAGAAGATCTCCGCGAGTTGCAACATTTAGGAGAAGTCGCTCTTGCTTAGGATCGCGCGCGCGGTGTCGGTTTCCCACAGCACAAGCTCGTCGAGCGCGGGAAGTACGGCCTGCAAGCGCTTCCAGATCCACATGACGACGTGCTCGCACGTCGGGTTTTCTATTGTGTCGTTGAGCGAGGTGTGATCGAGCGCGTCGATGACGTGCCGATCGACGATAGCTGTGAGCACGTCGAAGTCCTCAATCATGCCGCGCAACGCGCCCTCCGTTTGCAGCGGCCCGCGCACGCCGACTTCGAGCCGGTACGAATGGCCGTGCGGGCGCGCGCACTTACCCTGATGGAACGGCAGTGTATGCGCGGCCTCGAAGCGGAAGCTTTTACGAATTTGCATGATAGCGGAAAGCTGGACTTTGGCTATGAGCCCCTGGGTGTCATCCTGACCCATGAGCGTCACCCTTAGAGTTGTCATCCTGCGCGAAGCGTTTTTGCCCTTGGCGAAACGCGAAGTCGGAGGGCGCCCGAGCGCAGTCGTGGGCCGAGCGAGTGGCCGCCGATGTGGAGGCCGAAGACACTAGGGCTGCAGATCCGGCGGCACGCTCATTTCACGCCGTGCCCACCGAGAAATTCGCCGCAGGAACTCGACCGGTGTAGCTAAACCTGTGGCAATGCGCATCCTTGTTGTTCTGTTCTTGGCCGTCGCCGTTTTTGCGCCTCGCCCAGCTAACGCGATCCCTAGCGAGCTGGGCTTTCGAGAGCGCAGCGAGCGAATAGCCCTGCATTCTTACCAAGAGGTCACTAGGATCACCAACAGCTATGCTCGCCGCTTTCCAACGGACATCGAGCACTCAACGCTCAATCTAGATACATGGTTGACGAAGCTATCTTCGTTGGTTGGCGCCATGCTTGCACGCGGCGGATACTACGAATACGATCTGCAAGCGACAAGCGCAGCATTTAACTCGCGCTGCGACTCGGATAACGCCCTGCTCTTCGGATCCGACGGCAAGTTCGGCCTTGCAAAGCTTTACTTCAGCCAGAAGGCGGCGCTCGCCGATCTCGAGCGTGTGCAATCGTCGCTTCGCTCGGGACACAGTGCTCTGGCGGCAAGGGAGCGTGACAGCCTCGAAAATCTGTCGCTTGCGCCCGGCATCAGAGATAAAATGAACCGCGTCGAGCGAGGCCTCGCTATAGTCGATAAGTCAGAGGCAAGCTTGCGCGAACAATTCACGCAAACCACCGATCAAGTCGTCGCGGTCCGCCGAAAACTTCGCGACGGGGGATGTAAGGAAGGCGCGCCGAGACATTCCAGCGTCGTCGCCGCCGAAAATGGCAATTGGGCCGGAGACTATGAAGATTCCAATGGCGTTGTGGTCAAGATCACGGGAACGGGAGCAACAGTTGAGGGGGCCTACACCTTCAGGCCTACGGATCCGGCTAAGGGGGGCCAGCAGTCGATTAGTTCTTGCAGGGTGACCGGTCGCACTACGGCGGAGTGCGTTAGCGAGGGTGAATATCACGATCAGGACAAGAGCATTAAACACGATGGAACGGTCGCGTTGACATTTTCGGGCGACACCCTAACCTATGTTTACAAGATAGAACACGCCACGCCCACGTGGAAGCCGGGCGTGGAGCACTACACGAGCAATGTGAGCGCCGGCAACACGATTACATTCGTCTTGCACCGGAAACACTAGGACTAGAGATCCGGCGGCACGCTCATTTCACGCGTTGCCATATTCTGTCAGTAACGCTTCCAACCCGGTCAAAAGGTGTTGGCCGCATTGTTGATCGCTACAGGCGACCGATGTCAAGACGCTATTTCCATGCTCTCATCACCGGATAAGGTTAGGGTCGAACGACCAGCCTCATCCGCGGAGAAGTGATAATTCGGGTCGTTGTAACGCCTCGTAGAATTACACGTTGCTACATTGCCGCTAACGGTGCACGAACCGTCCTCTGAAGTGGTGCCATTTTCGGATTGAGACGTATATTTGAGCGAAGCTGTACCACCAAAGAGATGGTAAATCAACCCTCCGACGTTCCAAACGCCGGCCATTTGCTGCAAAACGCCGAGAAGCTCTTTCTCGCGCTCTATCTCTGACTGATTGGCTGCGCCGGTAAGCAGGTTGATCTGAGCTTCTCGAGCCGAGACTTCTTTGCGCAGGTATGCAATCTGTCCCAGATTTTTCCGATTTGCATCGAACGCGTGGTTCCGCTCGGCAATGTGGCCGAACAGGAACGTTGCTGCGCGACAGCATGTATCGGCGCGAGTGAAGTCACGGTGGCAGTGAGCCACACAGTAAGCATCGTGACGGTGACTTTTCTAACGGTCACGCCGCGCGCTTTATCGATATGCGTTACGGCGTAATCACCGTCGGGTTCAACATCCGAAACATCTTTGGAGCGCCCGAATCATTGTCCCCACCGTTGTGGGGCTGGAAAATCATCTTGGTAATCGGGTTGTCGGTAGTGGGCTTCGGCAGATTCGGCACATAGAATCGCACCGACGCTCCTTGGCCCGGTTGGTAATCGCCGCTCATCTCTGTACCGGAAGCACTATAAGCTGTGCGATTGTCGTCCGCAGATTGCGTTCCGGAGGTCGTCCCGAAAATCGGGGACTTTAAAATAAAAGCGGCGTAACTCCAAGATTACTTACACCTTAAGGAGTTACGCCATGAAACAAGTTTACCCCGAACCGATCCCGTTTGCCAAGCGTTCATCGCGCGATTTTGC
>JBBQQR010000002.1:0-145742 GCA_038215615.1 Vulcanimicrobiales bacterium
CCTGTGCGCCTCCACGAAGGGACTACGCCGTTAGACTTTTGTCGACGGTGGAGTTCCAAACTAGACGACGACGGGACGGATACAGGATGGCGCTTGCGGCTGGAAACACCGATATTTCCAATGAACTGTGGCAAACCGCACTCACAGCGCTAGAACGAAAGTTCTCCAAACCGATCTACGAAATGTGGATCAAGCCGTTGCGGCTGGTTTCCCTCAATGGGAACGAGCTGCTACTGGCGGTCCAGAACACGTTCGCTCGCGAGTGGGTCGAGAACCGGCTCAAGGTGCAGATCGTCGAAGCGCTCTCCGAAACATTTGGAACGGTGTTCGATTTGCAGTTCGTTATCGTCGAGCCGCTCGGTGAAGCGACCGCGACCGAAGGCGCCCCTGCGCCCGCGACCGGCGCTGCCCGTTTCCAAACTGAGTTTCGGCCGGGCAATCTGAACTCGCGTTATAAGTTTGAAGAATTCGTCATCGGCAATTCCAACCGGTTCGCGCACGCCGCGGCGCAAGCGGTCGCAGCGGCGCCTGCTCGCGCGTACAATCCATTGTTTCTGTACGGCGGGGTCGGACTGGGCAAGACGCACCTCATGCACGCCATCGGACACCGCGTGCTGCAAGACATTCCCGATGCCAACGTCGTCTACGTCTCGAGCGAAAAATTCACCAACGAGTTCATCATCGCGGTGCAAAATAATAAGACGCTTGAGTTTCGCAACAAGTATCGCTTGGTCGACGTCTTGCTGATCGACGACATCCAATTCTTGGAAGGCAAGGAAGGCACGCAAGAAGAGTTCTTCCACACATTCAACGCGCTGCACGAATCGGGACGCCAACTCGTCATCTCGAGCGATCGTCCGCCCAAAGAGATTCAAACGCTGGAAAACCGTCTGCGCTCGCGATTCGAATGGGGACTGCTCACCGACATTCAGCCGCCCGACTTGGAAACGCGCGAAGCGATTCTGCGCAAGAAGGCGGAGTCGGAAAAGATCCCCGTGCCCGACGAGGTGACGTCGTATATCGCGAAGGTCATTCCGTCGAACATCCGCGAGCTGGAGGGTGCGCTGATTCGCGTGGTCGCGTTCTCGTCGCTGACCAAGTCGTCCATCACGGTCGACCTGGCCGCCGAGGTCTTAAAGAACGCCGTGGCGCAGATGCCGCTGCGCCGCGTGACCATCGACACCATCAAAGACAAGATTGCCAAGGCGCACGGGCTGACCATCAAGGAAATGGATAATCACCGGCGCGACCAGCGGGTCGCCGGACCCCGTCAGATCGCGATGTTCGTCTGCACGGAACTGACGGATTGTTCGCTGCCCCACATCGCGCGTGAGTTCAACAAGAAGGACCATACAACGGTGATGTACGCGCGCGACAAGGTGAAAGACCAGATGCAGCGCGACGAAGCCTACCGCAACAAGATCCGCTCGCTCCTGGCGCTCTGCCAGACCGACTAGCGTTCCTACATCTAATACACGACATGATGCACAGGGCGGCTTCGAACGCGTGGATAACTGCTCCGAGGCGGCCGGCGGTGTAAATGTGTAGGAACTCCCCAAGGTCTTGCACAGGTTATGCCGGGCACAAACCCGCATCGTAGCAAGCAAATCGGGGCTTCTTCGCAGAATGCACCGCCTTACTATTACTATTATTAGATCTTTTTATAATAAAGAGCCAACAACGACAACAATGAGTGTGGAATGAAGTTCACCTGTAACACAAAAGATATCTCCGGCGCAGTCGGCGCCGCTAGCAAGGTCGTCAACGCGCATACGACCGTTCCAATCTTGTCCAACGTGCTGCTCAGCGCGGACGAAGGCAAGATCTCGGTGCGCGCGACCGATCTCGAAGTGACGCTCGAACATGCCTTCAAGGCCGAGGTCAGTGAATCGGGCAGCGTAACCGTTCCGGCAAAATTGTTCAGCAGCTATTTGGGCAATCTGCAGGCCGGGCTCATGGAACTGACCGGAACGCCGACCCGCGCCAGCGTGAAGTACGAACGCAGCAGTTACGATTTCCACGCGCTGCCGGCCGAAGAGTATCCGCCGCTTCCCACCGCCCAAAAGGGCCAGAACTTCCGGATCTCCGCCAAGAGATTTCGCGACGGGGTGAACGCGGCGATCTTTGCCGCCTCGAGCGAGGAAGCGCGCGGCGCGGTCCTGATGGGCACATTACTCGAACTCGAAGGTGACTCGCTGACGATGGTCGCGACCGACGGCTACCGTCTGGCAAAATACCAGACCACGCTCGAGAGCGGCGTCTCGGGGAGTGAAAAATATATCGTGCCGTCACGCGCGCTCATCGAAGCGGCGCGGAATTTAGGCGGCGCGGAATTCGTCGACGTTACCGCGCTCGGCACGCAGAGCAACCAACTCATGTTTTCCGCGGGCGATGCGTCGATCACCGTCCGTCTGGTGGACGGACAATATCCGAATTACGGCCAGGTCATCCCGGCGAAATTCGATCGCTCGATGACCGTCAGCACACCGAGTTTGATCGCGGCGCTTCGCCGAGCCGAGCTCGTAGCGGGCGATCGGGCGAGCATGGTAAAACTTGCGGTTGCGAATCAAACACTGATCGTTACGGCGAGTTCCGATGTGTCGGGCAACGCCTACGAAGAGCTCGAGGTTGAGCAGCAAGGCGAAGATCTCACCATCGCATTCAATGCGCGCTATCTGGTGGAGATTCTGAACCACATCGAGAGCGCCCAGACCGTCATGGAATTTCTTGGCCCGCTTTCGCCGGCGGCGATCAAACCGGTCGAGCCGACGGAGGGTGCGCAGCAACTGTACGTGTTGATGCCGCTGCGGCAATAGCCGGCATGATGCGCCATTGTCTTGCGCTTGCAACGGCCTTGGCTGTAACGGCACTTGCGGGTTGCAACGGCGGCGGCACGAGCATCCCGGCGCCCGTCATCCCGACAACCGTGCCGGGGCCGGCCATCCAACACGTGGTGGTTGTCATGCAAGAGAACCGCACGTTCGACGGCGTTTTCCAAGGCTATCCCGGTGCGAATACACAGAGCTTCGGATTCGATTCGCACGGCGTTAAACAAACGCTGCAGCCGATAAGTTTGGCCTATCCGACCGACATCAACCACCTGCGCATTCAGTTCTTGGCTAACTATGACGGCGGCAAGATGGACGCGTTCGACAAAGAGATTTTTAGTTTCAAGTCCTGCGCGTCGGGCGATCTGCTCAACGATCCGTCCTGCTGGGTGTACGGAACGCATTTCCCGCCGGGATCGGCGACTCCGTTAGCCTACGCGTATGTGCCGCGAACGGAAGTCCAGCCGTTGTGGGATATGGCCGCGCAGTATGCGATCGGCGATGATTTTTTTCCGTCGAACAACGGGCCGAGTTACGTCTCGCATCAATACATGATCGCCGGTGAATCCGGCCACGTGGCTGAAATCCCCAGCGATTTCAATCAAACGTGGGGATGTGATGCGCCCGCGCCGACGACAACCGCGGTCTTGCAGCTGGTGAATCCGCCGCCGGCGTATTATCCTTTCCCGACGCAGTTTGGCCAGGAGCTGCCCGGTCCGTTCCCGTGTTTTTCTTACAGCACGATTGCGACGCAGCTCGACAACAAGGGCATATCGTGGGGATTCTACTCGCCCACGATCGGCTTGAATCTCGGCGACATCTGGTCCGCGTTCGACGTCATCTATCCCGTGCGGTTCGGTGCGGATTGGGTGCGCAACGTCAAATCGCCGGAGAGCTCGTTCTTCACCGATATCGCGAACGGCAATCTGCCGCAAGTCTCGTGGGTGATGCCGTCGTTCTTGAACTCCGATCACGCGGGCTCGCTGAGTACCACCGGTCCACAGTGGGTTGCAAATATCGTCAATGCCGTCGGCAAGAGTAAGTACTGGAATAATACGGCGATCATCATCATGTACGACGATTGGGGCGGCTGGTACGATCACGTTGTGCCGCCTCAAATCGCCGACCCGCGCACCGGCGCCTTCGAAGGCCTCGGGATTCGCACTCCGCTGATCGTTGTCTCGCCGTACTCGAAGCACAACTACGTCTCGCACGCGCAGCACGAAGTCGCCAGCAGCCTTCACTTCATCGAAAAAATCTTTGGACTGACGTCGATTGCGTCGTATACGGCAGACGCGCGTGCCGACTCGCTCGACGACATGTTCGACTTCACGCAATCACCGTCGGTCTTCAAGCCGATCCCGACGACGCTGACGGTGACCAGCATCATGCAGCAGAAGCCCGCGACGAAACCCGCCGACTATTAGGCTGGATTCGCTCACGCTCTCGAACGTGCGCAACTATGCGCACCTCGAGCTGCAGCCGGCGCCCGGACTGAACGTCTTCGTCGGAGCGAACGCGCAAGGCAAGAGCAACTTGCTCGAGGCGATCTCGCTGCTTGGAACCGGCAAATCTTTCCGCACCAGCCGCGAGCGCGATCTCATTCGCGACGGCTTCGAGCTGGCAACGATTTCGGGGGAAGCGCACGTGCGGGCCGGCACGATCCGGCTCGGGTGCACGCTCACCGCTACACCGCGGGGCTCGCGCAAACTCTACACCGTGAACGCCCGCAGCGTGCGGTACGCAACCTTCCTCGGAAGTTTGCGCGTGGTGAGCTTCGTGCCGGCCGATCTGCATCTGGTCGACGGACCGCCGTCGATGCGGCGCTCGTTCCTCAACAGCGCGCTCGCCCAGGAACAAAAAGCGTACTATCGCGATTTGGCGCGTTATCAGAAAGCGGTGACGCAGAAGACCGCCCTGTTGCGCTCCGAGGGTCCGGCTGACCCGGAGCTGCTGAAGATCTACGACGAGACGCTGGTGACGGCCGGCACCGCGCTGATGCTCGCGCGCAATCACTTCGTGCGCGCGCTTGGAACAGCCGCGTCAAAAGTGCACGCGCGCTGGAGTAACGGCCGCGAGCGCTTGGAATTGACCTATCGTCCGAACGTGGCTTTCGAAGTCGAAACGCAAGACTCGATCGCAGGCAGCTTTCAGGAACGTTTGCGCGCCGGCGCGGAACAAGAGCGGTTGCGCCGGGTTGCGCTGGTCGGCCCGCACCGCGACGATCTCGCGCTCGATTTGGACGGCCGCTCGCTCGCGGCGTTCGGCTCGCAAGGCCAGCAGCGGACGGCGGTACTTGCCGTCAAGGTTGGCGAATATGCCGTCATGCACGAACGCTCGAGCGAAGCCCCGCTCTTACTGCTCGACGACGTTCTTTCCGAACTCGATCCGCAGCGCGCCCGCGCATTTTTAGACGGCGTCGGCGAATTCGAACAGGCGTTCATAACGGCCACGCAGCTTCCCGGCGCGCTCTCAGGCGGTTCGGTCTACGAAATCCGCGACGCCCGCGTGGAATCGGGCGCGAACTGATGCAGCCGCTGCGCGCCGCGCTCTCGTCTTGGCAGCCCGCGAAGGTCGTTACGGGCGATCCGTTGTCGCATTTGCGCGCGCAGTGGGCAACGATCGTTGGTGAGGATATCGCATCCAATTCCCGGCCGGCCGAACTGGTTCGCGGATCGCTTCTCGTCGTAACGCGCTCGGCCGCATGGAGTCAGCAGCTGTCGTTCTTGAGCGAGCAAATCGTCGATGCGGTCCGCGCTTCGACCGGAGTTGCGCTCGAAGGCGTCCGTTTTCGCGTCGGCCGCATCGGGTCGCGGTCTGGGCCTTCGCCAGGCGGTAAAGCCGCCGCGTGCAAACGTACCGCGCCGCGGCCGGCGGCCGATTCGCTGGAATCGGCAGTTGCGATATTTCGCGACGACGTCACGAGCGCGCAGCGGGCGAAGGCCGTCGCGGGATGGAAAGAGTGCAACCGTTGCGGCATACGGATCGTTCCAGCTACCGGATCGTTTTGCGCCCCGTGCGTGAGCGCGCGCGGAGCGGAACGCTCGGCCGCAATCTCGCGGCTGCTCTTCGAAGTGCCGTTCTTGGGCTACTCGGGCATTTCGGATCACATCGAAAATCTATCGCGAGACGAATACGAACGAATTCGCGCGAAACTGTTGGCGCGATGGTGGGATGCGCTCATGCAGTTGCAGCGCTCCGGGCGGAAGCGCGTGAGCAGGCGCGAACGCGACATCGTCAGCTCGTACGTTTTGCTGAAGACGCGGCTCGATCCCGAAAAGATCGCGCCGGCGGTCGTCCGCGATCTTCTTGGCGAGGAACTCTACAACATATTTTATGGCGGCAATGAGACCTAACGAGTACGGCAGCGAGCAGATTGAGGTTCTCAAAGGCCTCGAAGCGGTTCGCAAACGCCCCGGCATGTATATCGGCAACACCGCCGAGCGCGGTTTGCATCAGCTCGTCTACGAAGCGGTCGACAATGCGGTGGACGAAGCGCTGGCGGGCTTTGCCAAAAACATTACCGTCATGCTCATGAAGGACGGCTCGTGTTCGGTCGAAGACGACGGCCGCGGTATTCCGATCGACATCCACGCGGACGAAAAAATGCCGGCGGTCGAAGTGGTTATGACGATGCTGCACGCCGGCGGCAAGTTCGGCAAGGGCGGCTACAAAGTTGCGGGCGGACTGCACGGTGTCGGTATTTCGGTCGTCAACGCCCTCTCCGAAGAAATGACTACGCGCGTGAAGCGCGAGGGCAAGACCTGGGAGATGCGCTTTAAGCGCGGGATCACCACGCAAAAGCTCAAGAAGCTCGGTCCGGCAGAGGGCACCGGAACCTACCAGTGGTTCAAGCCCGACCGCGAAATGTTTGAGGTCACCGAATTTCACTGGGACGTGCTCGCCAAACGCTTGCGCGAGCTCGCCTTCTTGAATCGCGAAGTGGCAATCACTCTCCGCGACGAGCGGCCGGAGACGCCGCGCGAGCGCACCTTCAAGTTCGACGGCGGCATCGTTTCGTTCGTGCAGTGGCTCAACGAAAAGAAAGATCCGCTCCATCCGATCATCTCAACGCATCACGAACGCGACGGCGTCGACGTCGAGGTTGCCATGCAGTGGACCGACACGTACACCGAGCTGATCTATTCCTATGCGAACAACATCAACACGATCGAAGGCGGCATGCACCTCACGGGCTTCCGCACGGCGATCAGCAACGCGGTGAACAGCTACGCCAAAAAGCGCGGCGCCCTCAAGGAGTCGGATAGCTCGCTCTCCACGGACGACGTTATGGAAGGCTTGACGGCGGTCGTGTCGGTGAAGCTGCAAGACCCGCAGTTCGAAGGCCAGACGAAAACCAAACTCGGCAACGCCAAAGTGCGCAACATCGTCTACGCGCTGGTCAACGAACGCTTGGATTTTTTCTTCGAGGAAAACCCGAAGCTCGCACGCATCATTCTAGACAAGTGCATGCAGGCGCAGCGCGCGCGGGAAGCCGCGAAAAAAGCGCGCGACCTTTCGCGACGCAAGAACGCGCTCGAAGGCTCGGGCCTTCCCGGTAAATTGGTCGACTGCAAGAATACGAATCCGGCCGAAAGCGAATTGTTTTTGGTCGAAGGCGATTCGGCGGGCGGCACCGCTAAAGGCGGACGCGATCCGAACAGTCAGGCGATTCTTCCGCTGCGCGGAAAAATTCTCAACGTCGAAAAGCGCGGCTCGACAAAGTACTTTCCAACGAAGAGATCCGCACGATGATCACGGCGCTCGGCACCGGCTTCGGCGACGAATTCGATTTAGGCAAACTGCGTTATCACAAAATCATCATCATGACCGACGCAGACGTCGACGGATCGCACATCCGTACGCTGCTGCTGACGTTCTTTTACCGCCAGATGAAAAGGCTGGTCGAAGACGGTTATGTGTACATCGCGCAGCCGCCCCTCTTTGGACTGCGTAAGGGCAAGAAGCAGTGGTACGCGTACAGCGACGCCGACCTAAAGTCGATCGTCGGCGAAGACGCTAAAGACTACGTTATCCAGCAATACAAGGGCTTGGGTGAGATGGATGCCGAGCAGCTCGCGGTGACGACGATGGAAGTCGGCAACCGCCGGTTGAAGCAGATTACGGTCGAAGATGCTGTCGAAGCCGAGCAGATATTCACCGATTTAATGGGCGACAAAGTCGAGCCCCGTAAACAATACATCTTCGAATTTGCAAAGAGCGCCAAGAACTTAGATTTATAGCCCTTCGACCCGCCCTTCGACGAGACTTAGGGTGACGAGCGTGACTGCGGGGCTTCCGCCGACGTTAGGGGTATAACTGGCCGCGGAGGGACCTTTGCGCAAAGGGATCTGGACTGCAGCCGCGGCGCTGGTGCTCGCGGCGATTGCGGTAGTCGTCATTTTCCACAACAGCGTGACGCGCGTCACGGTGAGCGCCCTTTCGGGCGTCGCCACCGGCTATTCGATCCAGATGAAGGACCTGCGCTACGGCAGCGGACATGCTGCGTTTGTCGGCGTGCATATTTCGCGTCACGGGCAGCCGGTGCTCGACGCCGACCGCATCGATGTTTTTTACAGCTTGCGCGATCTGCTGCCCGGCAGCAAGCACCGCTTCGGTCTGCTTGCCGTAACGATCGACCGTCCGTACATTACGCTGATCCACAATCAGAACGGTACCTACAACGTCGCGCTGCCTCCGAGCGCGGCGGCCGGGCCGGCTCACCGCCAGCACGCCAACGCGGTTCCTATGCAGATGACCCTGCGCATTCGCGACGGCCGCGCATCGCTGATCGATCAATACCGCTATTATAAGGAAAGCAGGCTGCAGCGCGTCGACCACATCAACGTCGACCTGAGCCTCAATACCGTTAAAGTTACGCATTATGTGGCGACCGGCGATCTCGAAGACGCGGGCACGCAGCCCTTCCGCGCGGTCGGAACGATCGATTACATCAAAGGCTACGCCATCCACCACGTCCACGTGCGTGCGATTCCCATTCAAACGATCGGCAACTACTTCATCGATTCGCCGGCCGCGCGTTTATTGGGAGGCGTCGTGCGCGGCATGGACGTGCGTATGTACGCCTTCGACGTCAAGCCGAATGAAACGACCGCGTACCATATCATCGGCGCCGGATACATGGCGAAGGGATCGATGGAAGTGCGCGGGCTCGACTCGCCCATCCACAATCTCGACGGCCCGATCAACATTTTCGACGGCGGGTTCGCCGCACAACACTTGACCGCGACCGTCGGCCACATTCCGATCATAATCGCCGGCGGCATCTTCGATTTTCGCCGCCCACAATTCCGGTTAGGGTTCGAAGGACGCGGTGACTTGCGGTACCTCAAAGAGATCGCGAGCTTCGCAAAAGGCCTGCCGGTGTACGGCGGCCTGCAGATTCACGCGCTCGTTGAAGGGAATATCGACAACCCGCTACTTTGGATCGGCTTTAACGGAAAACGCTTCAACTATCAGTCCGTTCCAATCGAAAACCCGCGCGGCATGGTGGCTTTATACGGAAGCGATTTGGTCATCTTGCCGTTCCACGGCGAGTACAGCGGCATGAGCTTGCACGTCCAGGGCACGATGCTGCTTGGGAATCACGTCACGTCGAATTTAATCCTCCACGCGTTCGGCCCGTCGAACAGACTGCCTTACATCGGTGCGCTCGTAGCCGATCAAACGATCAACACTGAAGCGATGCTCAGCGGAACCGACCTCAAGATCAACGGCCGCGGGTATCTCGTCTCGTTAAGTCATCCCGACGACGTCAATGGATTTTACAACATCGATGAAAACGGGACGGGGACGTTCGGTCCGTTCTCGGTGCGAACTGCAGCGGGCGGGACGCTCGTCGCCGCGTTCGCCTTGGACCGCCCGCACGGAAACAGCGCCTTCTGGGCTTCGGTCGATAACGTGCGGCTGCTGCAGCCCTCGCCGGTAACGCTGCCCGGCGTTGCGATTCCGGAACTGCCGCCGATAGACGCGCACATCGTACGAGCGAATCTCGCCGGAACGGGATCGGCCGCGAACACGGTCATCGGCGGATCGCTCGATATGGCGCCTGCGCTTATCGCCGGCGTACCATTTAACACGATTCACGCGCAATTTGCCGGCCCGTTCGCAGCGGCGGAACTGAGCGACGTGCGCGCATCCGGCCCGTGGGGGACTTTTGCGGGCCGCGGATCGTTCGCGCCATCGGCTATTATCGCGCGCGGCAATTACTCCGGCACGCTGCAGGGCCTACGGCAATTCATCGGCGGCTTCCCGGCGCAAGGATCGATCGACGGCCCGATCGGCATCGCGGTCGCGCAAGGCAAGATCTACGTGCAGGCGGAGAACGCGCAGTTGCGCGGTGCGACGATCCGCGGCGTTCCCGTGCAAAGCATTTCCGGCACGATGGCTTACGACCAGGGCGTATTGACGATCTATTCGGCGCAAGCGCGCGCCGCCGGAGGCGATATCGTCGCGGCGGGTTCGTTCAATACAACGTCGTCGTCCGCGCCGTCGCGGATGGCGATCGCCACGACGCAGCTCGACGCCGGCATGCTCAAAAGTTTCGGCGTACCGGTGAACGGCGGATCGCTGGTTGCGTTCGGCGCGATCATGCCGGGTGCGGGTATTCCGGGCATCGACGCCGGCGTGGTGCTGCAAAACAGTACGGCGGCGGGTTACGGTCCTTTTTCGGCTAGCGCGGAGATCGGCATCGCAAACGATACGCTGCACGTCCGCAACGGACTGGCCGGACTTGGTACGACGTTCGCCGACGTGAACGGCGCCATCGGCGGCTTGAGCTCGGGCGCGCCGCAGTACGATCTGCGCGCGCAAGTTCCGGTCGGGAATATTTCCGAAGTCGCGCGCATCGCGCACGTGCCGACCTACCGCGCCGATGGCAGTTTTGTCGCCGACGTGAACGTTTCGGGCACCGGCAGCAATCCGTCGATCACGGGTGCGGTCGGAGTGCCGGTCGGCGAGATAAACGGCTTGGGATTTTCCGACGCCGCCGGACAGATTTCCGCGGGCCGCAGCGGCGTAGCCGTGCGCAATGGCACGGTGCAAGTCGTGACGACGAAGGCCGCGTTCTCTGCAACCGTTGCGAAAGGCGAGACGGCGTTTTCGCTGCAATCGCGCAAAGCCGATCTCTCCGATTTCAACGACTACTTTGACACGGGCGATACGCTCGCCGGCCACGGCAACTTGAATTTGGCTTTCGCGCAGTATGACGGTTTGGTCTTCACCTCCGGCGATATCGGCGTAGCAGGTTTGCGGTATAGGCGTTTTCCGATTGGCGACACGTACGCGCGCTGGACGAGCTTGCGCGATATCCTGCAACTCAACGTTGCTGTCGGCGGCAGTCACGGGCGCCTGCGAGCTGCCGGCACGATTGCGTTCGCGCACACCTCCGACGTCAGTTCGCTGATTACACGGTCGCGTTACCATATCTCGGGCACGCTGAGCGACATCGATCTCGGCACGTGGCTGCCGGCCTTCGGGTTCCCGCAAGCGCCGATTACCGGACGCGTCAACGGCAGAGTCGCGGTGAGCGGGGCATATCCACACTTAGGCGTGACGGGAGACGCCTCGATCTTGCAGGGCACGCTCGGACCGCTTCCGATCGAACGAGGCGAGGTCGCGGTGCGGTCGTCAGGCGACCGTATCGACGTGACGCGCCTGACGCTCGCGCTGCCGGCGCTCGATGCGAGCGGATCGGGCAGTTTCGGCTTCGCGCCCAAGTCGCCGATTGATCTGACCGTGCACGCGGTGACCAACGATCTGCCCAGGCTCGTCGCGCAAGCGACCAAGAAACATATCGACGTCACGGGACGTCTCGAAACCACGCTGCACCTCAACGGGACGTTCGACAGTCCTTCGATATCGGCGGCGGTCGCCGGCACCGGCGTCAACGCTTACGGCATCGTCATGCCGTCGCTGGTCGGACAGGTCGCGCTGCGCGGCAACGACTTGGTTGTTCGCAACGCGGAGTTCAGCTTTGTGAAGGGCAGCGCGGCGATCGCGGGCTCGCTGCCGATCGAGTTGTCGCCGTTTACGTTCGGCCCGCCCTCCGCGGCTGTTTCGATGGACTTTCTTGCCAACCACGTCGACCTTTCATCGTTCAGTGCGTTTCTCGGAAACGATACGAAGCTCGGCGGGACGTTAACCGGGCACATGGGCGTCTCGGGAACTGTCGGCGATCCACGGATATTAGGACAGCTGGCCGTGGCCGGCGGATCGTACCGCAGCGCGATCGAGACGACGCCGGTTACGAACACCGTCGCGCAGATGACGTTCCTAGGAACGCACGCGACGCTCGACCGGCTGCAAGCCAATCCCGGAAGCGGCACGCTTACCGGTTCGGGCAAACTGGATTTCGGCGGCGGGCTTCACGGCGGACCGCTCGGCTATTCGATCGCCGTGAAAACGACGCGCGCGCAAGTGAATCTGCCGCAGTACGGCACCTACACGCTGACGTCGACGGCAACGCTGGCGCGCGTGCCGGGACGACTGGCGACGGTGACCGGCACCGCGAACATCACCGACTCCACGGTGCCGTTCGCCGCGTTCCTAAAGTTCGGGGGTGGATCGAGTACGTTGGGAGCGGCGGATATCGCGCAAGGGCCGCCGTTCAACCTCGGTTTCAACCTGGCAATCACCGCGGGCAAAAATGTGCGGGTGCGCGGCGGGGGCGCCGGTATCTTCGGGCTGGATATCGCGGGCCAAGGATCCGTTTTGCTGGCGGGAACGCTTTTGCAGCCGACGCTTTCAGGCGAGTTCAATTCAGCGGGCGGCACGCTCACGTATATCGATCACGCATTTAAAGTCCGCACGGGAACGGTTACGTTCAATCCGGCCAACGGCGTGATTCCCGACATCTATGCGATCGGCACGACTCACGTGACCAATACCGATCCCAACACTCAGCGCAATCCCACCGGCTCCGCTGACATCACCGTGACCGTCAACGGTCCGGTGACGAGCCCGCACATCGCGTTCCAGTCCGATCCGGCCGGCTATAACGAGCAGCAGATCATCGCGCTGCTCCTGCCCTTCGGCAACCTGATCGGACCGATCCAGTTTAGCGAAACCGGCGTGCCGGTGCCGCCCGGCCAACTGGCCGGTGCGCCGCCGCCCGGCGCCCCGACCGGCTTGCTGCCGCCCAACCTGTACGTTCGTCGAGAGAACGGCGTGCTCACGATCGGACAGGAAGCCTTCAATATCTTCAACGCCCAATTCGTGAGCGGTCTGCTGGCGCCAATCGAAGACGCGCTCGGCACGAACCTGGGGCTGACCGACGTCAATCTTACGTTGGATTACACGGGCAATTTCGGCGTCAATTTCCGTCGGCTGCTGGCCAAAAATTTCTACGCGCTCTATGGCACGACGCTCGGCGTCCCCATCCGGCAGTCGTTCGGCTTCGTCTACCAGCCCAACACGTTCACATCGGCCCAGTTCACCATGTTCATGCAGCAGGGGCCGACGCCGCTCTTTCAGGCAGGCACCCCTGTCCTCCAGACCAACCAGCGCGCGGCTACCGGGCAAGCGCTGCAGGGGACCAACGGCTTCACGTTCCTTTATCAGAGGCTGTTTTAGCCGTGCCCGGCAAGGATGGCAGGGGGTGTTCTCGAACAGGCGGGGCGGGCCGAAACGGCGCGGGCGGCGGACGCGTTACGGAGCTGACGCCACGAGCGTTAGACCACTCGTACTCTCAAGGAAGATATTGTTGATGACCTCGAGCCTCCGGGGTGCGCGCGGCGTGCTCCAACGGTGTGCCGGCATCGTCCTCACACTGGCAACGATCGTTTCGCTGATGACGCCTACCCCTGCGATCTCCGCGACCGCGCCGCCGATCGTTTCGGTCGACGTCTCCGGAAACGTTCACGTGCCCACCGCGACGATCATGAACGTCATCGCGGCCAAGCCCGGCCAGGCCTACGATCCGAAGGTCGTGCAAGCCGACCTGCAGCGCATCTTCGCGCTGGGTTATTTTGCCGATCAGGCCGCGCCGCTGATCCGCCAGCGTCCCAACGGCATCGCGATCACCTACCGCGTGATCGAAAATCCGGTCATTACGAAAATCAACTTTCAAGGAAACACGCACGTGCCGGCAGACACGCTGCTGGCGCTGATGGATACGTCGGTCGGCCAGGTGCTCAACACCAATACGATGCGGCAAGACTTCCTGAAGATCAACTCCTACTACGATCGCATCGGTTACGCCGGACAGCTGCCGTCGCACGTCACGAACCTCGACATCAGCAGTCAAACTGGGGCGGTCACCCTCGACATCAAGGAAGGCCTGACGATCACGGCCGTCAAGATCGGCGGCGACCCGGTGCTTCCGCCTAACTTGATTCTGCCGGTGCTCAACGTCAAGCCCGGCGTCGAGTATTCCGACGCGCTGCGCGATAAAGATTATCAGGCGCTGCAGACGCTCTACCAAGACAAGTTCAACTTGATCCTCGGCGGTTTTGAGGGTGGCATTGATGCCACCACCGTCGATCCGAAAGCCGGAACCGCCGCGGTGACCTACGATATCTATGTCGCGCGGGTCGGTTTGGTTCAAGTCACAGGCAACACGAAGACGAAGGACCAGGTCGTCCGGCGTCAGCTCGCGCTTCAGCCGGGAATGATCGTGACGAAGGCCGGCGTGCAGCGCGATTTGGAACGCTTGAACAACACGCAGTTCTTTTCGAAAGTCGACGTCAATCCCAAACCGTGTCCCGACGAAATGCAGAAAAAAGATCCGGGTTGCGTCGTTCTCGACTGGGTGGTCGTCGAGCAGAAGACCGCGCAGGCTTCGATCGGCGCGGGCTATTCGGGCGGCATCACGGGTCAAGGCCTGTACGGGACGGTCGGGTACAGCGACAACAATCTGCACGGCACGGGCAACGGAGCGAGCTTCCAGTTTGAGCGCGGATCGCGCAGCTATGTCACGCAAGCGTCGATCACGATTCCCTACGTCGGCAACTCTGCCAAATCTCAGCGTTATAGTTTCGGCGCGACCATCTTTGCCAACGGCAACACGTATTTCTATCCAGTCTATACAACGGCCGTCGGCAACGCCGCGACCGATCCGACGCAGCCCATTCCGGTAACGCTGCTGCCTTCCAACAATGCGGCGCTGCTCAGCGGCGTGGTTGCGACGAGCACCGCGAAGACCGCGGGCGTCTCGGTGAACGTGGGACGGCGCTTATCCGAGACGCTGCTGGCGCAGATCGGCATCAATGCGGAAAACGTGACGAACAGCACCACAGTGCCGTCGCCGTTTTTCTTCCAGTCGAGTCAGCCGAACATCATCGTCGGGCCGACGCCCGGACCGCTCAGCAACTTGACTGCGAACACGGGGAGCTTCGGCATTCAAGCGTCTTCGATCGCGAACATCAACACCGGACAGCCGTACCGCCTGAACTCGCTCTCGTTCTCGCTGGGATCGATCCCGGCCGCGACGCTCGACGACATCTTCAATCCGCGCCGCGGTGGAACGGTCTCGTTCAGCGAGACGGTCTCGACGCCGGCGATCGGGTCGAACTTCTCGTTCACCCAAAGCACGGTGGATGCGACCAGGTTCTTCCCGATTCTCAAGGACTCGACATTCGGTCTGCACGGTCAAGTGCGCGCCTCGACGGGTGCGATTCCGCCGAGCGCACTGTTCACGTTCTCCGATCAAAACTTGCGCGGATACGACAGCGTCTACTACGGCACGGATACGGTGCTCGGACAGATCGAACTGCGCAAGCCGGTCACGGCCGACCGGAAATTCTCGGTCGCAGTCTTTGCGGATGAAGGCGGCTGGCGCGTGCGCGGTGCGGCTCCGCTGCTCGATCCCTACACGAACAGAATCATCGGATTCCCCGGTAACTGGTCGTACCTTGGTGATGTCGGCTTCGGATTGCGTTTCGACGTACCGCAGCTCGGCCTGCATACGATTCGTATCGACTTCGCGAAAGGTTCTAACGGCAATCACACCAGCTTCGGCATAGGCCAAAGCTTCTAGGAGCTATGAAGAGTACATCAGCAATAGTATTAGCGGCAGCCGCGCTCGTGGCGCTGCTCGCCGCCCCGGCCGCCATCGCGGCGGATCTCACCGACGTCGGCTATTTAGATCAAGCCGCGGTCGGCGCACTTCCGCAGTTCCAGCGTGCGAACGCGGAAGTGAATCAGTATAAGGCCCAACTCGATCCGCAATTTGCCGCCGCGATGAAGAGGGCGCGCAACGACGCCGACCGCCAGCGTATTCAGGGAGATTTTCAACAGAAGTTCCTCGATAAGCAGCGCCAGGTACTCGGACCGCTTTTCGCGCGCGCGCAGACGGCGATCGCGCAGATCGCGTCCAACCAGCGCCTGTCGGTCGTGGTCGACAAACGCATTGTCGTATTCGGCGGCCAGAACATCACCAAGAGCGTGGTCGATCTCGTCAATGGCCCGGGGCCCGTCGTTCCGCCGGCGAGTACGCCGCCGCCCGCCGTGATCGGCTTCGTCGATCAGTCGCAGATCGATCAGCTGCCGAAGATCAAAGCGGCCAACGATAACTTCTTGAAATTTGCCGGCGACGCTCGTCAAGGCGCCATGCAAAAAATGCAGGCCGCCAAGAACAATCAGCAGCAGCAACAGCAAATCTTCCAGCAATATCAAAAATCGCTCACCGACGAGCAGAACCGCACGCTCAAGCCGCTGGTCGATCAGACGCGCAGCGCCATGGCGACCGTCGCAAACCAAAAGCATTTGATCCTCGTGATTGACCGGGCGGACATTATCTACGGCGGCGCGGACATCACAGCCGATGTCCAAAATGCGCTCAAGTAGGACTCTCTTCGCAGGGTTAGCGGCAGCGATCGTCATGCTTGCGGGATGCGCGCAGCAGCGCGCTGACGATCCGAACGTACGCGGCATCGGATACGTGCGCATGGAAGAAGTGCTCAAGAAACACCCGCTCTATCCGCAGCTGGCGCAGATCGACGACTCGATCGACGCCCTGGGCCTGCATTCGCTCGGTGCCGGCGCCGTGCCCCACACGGGCAAGCAGATCGCCGTGCAGACCAAAGAACTCAACGCCGAGCTGAAAGCCGCGCAAGATCGCGCTAACGTCATTTTGCGGCAGAAGCAGCTGGATTACGCGCAGCGCGAGCAAGCCGCGATCTCAGCCGCGTTGGCCGCCGCCGGCGCCGGAACGAACGGCGCGCAGAGCGCGCAGGCGATGCAGAGCATTTCGGCGTCGCAAGCACAGCAAGTGACGGCGCAAGCCAACAACGATTTCACGCAGTACCAGCAGAGCGTTATCGCGCAGTCCAATGCAGCGCTGCAATCGATTGGGGCGCAGCTGAGCGCGCGAGCGGATCGCGCCTTCGGCCAGCGTGCGACGCAGCTGCAAGAGCGCGAATCGCAGCTCTCCCTCGAACTTTCGCAGGCCGATGCCAACAAGCGGCTGCAGCTGCGCATGAAGCTCAACGGCTTGGCTCTGCCCGACGCGACGCGCAAAGAATACCGCGATGAACTCGCCGCGCTCGACCGGCGCGAAGCTCTGGCGGTAAACGCTCAGCGCGCCCGCGATCAGCAGACGCTGGCGGCTTACCGCACGCAGCTCAACGGCCAGGTGCGCGGTGAAATGGCTGCTCAGTCGGCGAAGATTCACTCCGATACGCAAGCCAAACTGCAGACACGGCGCAACGAAGTTTCTCAAACGGTGTCCTCGCAGCTGCAAGGCCTGCGGCCGGCGGCGGTGCCTTCCAACCTGCCGGCCGCGACGCGCGACCGCCTCGCGCAAATAGACAAGACGTTCAAGGCGCAGTTTCAGGCCGACGCGCAAAAGACGATCGCGCAATACCAGGCGACCAAGGCCGAGCTCGATGCCAAGTACGCCGAGCTGCAGGGTGCGGACTCGGCGGCAACGGGCGCCGCGAATAGCCAATTGGGGCAGCTGCAGCGCGAACGGGATGATCTCTATAATAAAATGGTGGAACAGATACGGCGTGACGCCGGAACAGTGGCGGCGAAACGCGGATTGCAGGTCGTGCTCGTCAATATCGAAGCCGCGCCGGGCGGCATCGATCTGACCAACGACGTTGAAAAGGACATCGAGAGTTTACACGAGTGAAAAAACAGATTGTCTTCGTCGCCGCTCTGGGAGCGGCCACCCTCGCCGGCTGTGCCGGATCCACAAGCCCGATCGGCTTGGTCGACGTGCAACGGCTGACCGCGAATTGGCCGGTCTACACGAACGCGCAGAATCAGCTCGTGGCCGACCAGCGCGCCATCGCCGCAAGCAAGGGTTCCAACGCCGACAAACAGCGTCAGGTCGTGGCGTTGCAGCAGCGCTATTCGCAAATCTCCAACCAACTCGTTTCGCAGGTTCGCGCGGCAACGGCAAAAGTGGCCGGGCAAAAGCAGTTGAAGCTGGTCGTGACGCGCGAGTTCGTCGGATACGGTGGTACCGATATCACCGGCGACGTTGAAAAGCTGCTCGGCATCACCGAAAAACCGACGCCTTCGCCATAGTGCTTGGAACGCTCGGCCAGCTGGCGCAGCGGCTCGGCGGCCGTGCGATTGGCGACGACACGTTCCACGTTTCGCGCATTGCGGCGATCGACGACGCGGACTCCGAGACGCTCACGTTTGCTACGACGCCGTCCTATTTAGAAGAGGCGCTGAAATCGCGCGCCGGCGCCGTCCTCGTCGAGGAATCGTTGCTGGCACCTGAGTTGACGGAACGTCCCCGCAAACCGCTGGTCGCGGTACCTAACGCGCGCGCCGCGCTCGCGGCACTGCTCCAAACCTTCGAACGTCCGCGTAAGACGGGCCCGTTCCGCCATCCGTCGGCATCGGTGGAGGCCGACGCGGTCGTGGGATCCGATGTATACATCGGCGCGCACGCCGTCGTCAGCTCGGGAGCGCGCATCGGCGCCCGCACCGTGCTCGAGGCCGGAGCCTACGTCGGCGCGCAGGCCACCATCGGTGACGGCGCCCTTCTGCATCCGCATTCGACGGTGCTCGACGGATGCACCATCGGCGATCGCGTGATTCTGCACAGCGGATCCGTGATCGGTTCGGATGGCTTCGGCTACGTTTTCATCGACGGAAAATTTGAGAAGATCCCGCAAGTCGGTAATGTGGTGATCGGCAGCGATGTCGAGATCGGCGCGAATACGTGCGTCGACCGCGCGCAAACGGGCAGCACGCACATCGGCGACGGAACGAAGATCGACAATCTGTGCCAGATCGGTCACAACTGCCGCATAGGCAAACACTGCGGCATCGCCGCGGAAGCGGGTCTGGCGGGCAGCACGATTCTGGGAGATTACGTTCTGGTCGGCGGCAAGGCCGGATTCTCCGGGCATCTCACGGTCGGATCGCGCGCGAGAATCGGCGGCGGCAGCCAGGTTTGGAAAGACGTACCCGAAGGCGCTTTTTACAGCGGCGTTCCGGCTCGTCCGCACGACCAGCAAATGCGTCGAGAGGTCATGATTCGCAACCTGGCTAAGCTCGTCGCCCGTGTCGACGCGCTCGAAAAACGTCAGTGACGCACTACCAAACCACGCTGCGTGAACCCCTCGCCTTTGAAGGCGTAGGTTTGCATTCGGGCGCTCCCTGCCGAGTCGAAATTCGGCCCGCGGCTCCCGGCACGGGATTCCGCTTTGTGAGCTCGGGTGTCGAGATACCGGCGCTCGCAGAATACGTCGTGGAAACCGCGCGCGCGACGGTTATCGGTAAAGACGGCGTCACCATTTCGACGGTCGAGCACCTGCTGGCCGCACTCTTCGGAATGGGTGTTTCAAACGCGGAGCTGGCGGTGGACGGTCCGGAGATTCCGGTTGCCGACGGCAGCGCAAAAGTTTTCGCCGAAGCGATCGCCGCTGCCGGCATTGCAACCCAGCGCGAAGCGCGCGAAACTTTTGTTCCGGCGTCCCCCGCGTTCGCGCGTGACGGCGATCGCGTGGTGACGGTTCTGCCGGCCGGCGCGCTGCGCGTGAAGTTCGTCGGGGATTACGCGCCGCCGATCGGAACGCAATATTTCGACGGCGAGATCGATCCCGAAATGTTCCTCAAAGAGATCGCCGGCGCACGCACGTTCGGCTACGTTCACGAAGTCGAAGCGTTGCTCAAGCGCGGCCTCGCCAAAGGCGGAACGCTGGAGAACGCGCTCGTCTTTGCGCCCAACGGTCCACTGCAGCCGCTGCGTTGGGAAAACGAGCCGGTTCGCCACAAGGTACTGGACTTGCTCGGAGACTTCGCGCTGCTCGGCGCCTGGCCGCAGTGCGAGGTCGTTGCGATCAAGAGCGGTCACAAACTGCACTGCATCATGACGCAACAGCTGCGCAGGCAAATCGGCGGCAGGCTTTCCGCGAAAGCGAGCTCGTAGTGGCCGAACTCGACATCCGGCAGATCATGGAGATACTGCCGCACCGCTATCCGCTGCTGCTCGTCGATCGCATCCTGGAATTGGAAGCCGGCGTGCGCGCGCGCGGCTATAAGAACATCACAAATAACGAACCGGTCTTCACCGGTCACTTTCCGGGGAACCCGGTGCTGCCCGGCGTTTACATGATCGAAGCGCTGGCGCAACTCGGCGGGTGCGTCGTCCTCGAACCCGGCGAGTTTTCGCGCAAGATACCGTACTTGGCCGGGATCGATCGCGCAAAGTTTCGTCGTCCGGTGATTCCCGGAGACTGCTTCATGATGGAAGCGACCCTAATCAAGCACAAGCGCAACATCGGTTGGGTGCAGGCGGAAGGGCGCGTCGGCGACGAGTTCGCCGTATCGGCCGTGCTAACGTTTTCGATCTCTTCGGATCCCCGGCTGCGCGGTTATGATGCAGCCGTCTTGCACGTCTAAGGCCGGCGCTTGATCCACCCAACCGCGATCGTTCACCCGAACGCGAACGTTGACCGCGGCGTTGAGATCGGACCGTTTTGCATCGTGGGTGAAAACGTTTCTCTTGGGCGCGGATCGGTGCTGCAGTCGCACGTCGTTGTCAACGGATGGACGACGATCGGCGAAGACTGTAAGATCTTCCCGTTTGCGACGATTGGCGCGCCGTCGCAGGACAAGAAATATCAGGGCGAGCGCGCCTACACGCGGATCGGCAGCCGGACGACGGTGCGCGAATACGTCAGTATCCAGCGCGCCACGGGCGAAGATCAGGTAACGTCGGTTGGCGACGACTGCTTGTTCCTGGCCTACGTGCACATCGCGCACAACTGCGTCGTCGGCAACAGCGTGACGATGAGCAACCTCGCGCAACTGGCCGGGCATTGCATCATCGAAGACAACGCGCTGATCGGCGGCATGACGGCGCTGCATCAGTTTACGCGCGTCGGATCCTATGCCATGGTCGGCGGCGCGAGCCGCCTTACGCGCGACGTACCGCCGTTTTTTTTGGTGGCGGGAAATCCGGCCGAACCGTACGGTCTCAACAGCGTCGGATTGCGGCGCGCCGAGTTCTCGGCCGACGACCGCGCCGAGATCAAGAAATTCTACAAGATCCTGTACGGGTCGAAATTGAATCTTTCACAGGCAATCGAGACGATGAAGGCCGAGGCTGCGACCGAGTCGGGCAAACACATCATCGCGTTCTTGGAAGCCGACTCTCAGCAAGGCATTCTCCTGAAGTGAGGAGCCGGCCGGGCTCCTAATATGCGCTATTTTTTCTCGACCGGCGAAGCCTCGGGAGAACTGACGGCCGTCGCGCTGGCCGAAGCGATCGCGCGGCTCGATCCGGACGCGCGATTCGAGGGAATCGGATCGGACCGCATGCGCGCGTCGGGCTTTACGGTCCGGCAAGATAACGGCGGATGGGCGAGCATGGGGCCGCTGGCGGCGATTCCGCGTATTCCCAAACTGCTGGCGATCGGTTTGCGCATTGCGATGCAACTCGTGCTCTCGCCGCCCGATCTCGTGGTGCTGGTCGACTTCGGCGCATTTAACGTTCGGCTTGCTAAAGTTTTACGCGCGCTCGGATTTCGTAAGCCCATTATCGATCTCTATCCGCCCGGAACGTGGCTCGACGATCCCAAACGTGCTAAAGACGTCGCGCGAGTCGCCACTCCTCTAACCGCGTTCGCGCACCAGCGTGATTTTTTTGCGGCGCTCGGATTGCCGATCGCCTACTTCGGACATCCCTTGGCTTCGCGTTACGCGATGCGCCCGCTGCGCTCGGCGCCTCCCTCCGACGGCGGCACGGTTGCGATTTTACCGGGCAGCCGTCCGGGCGAACTGACATTTCACGTTCCGCTCCTGCTGCGCGCGTTTGCGCTCTTGAAAGCCAAGCGTCCGCGCCTGCGCGCCGTTGCCGGCCCGGCGGATGAACGCGGCAAACAGTACATAAAGGATGCCGCGGCTCGCGAAGGCATTGCGGATCTTTCCTTCGCACCCGGAACGGG
Source organism: Vulcanimicrobiales bacterium (assembly GCA_038215615.1). GTDB lineage: Bacteria > Vulcanimicrobiota > Vulcanimicrobiia > Vulcanimicrobiales > Vulcanimicrobiaceae > Rubrimentiphilum. Next base: position 22,205 of record JBBQQR010000002.1, read on the forward strand.
CACCGCGATCGGAGACGCCGACGCGGCGTGGGTGTCGTCCGGGACCGCGGTGCTCGAGTGCGCGCTCTCGGGCGTACCGGTCGTGGCGCTCTACGTCGTGTCGCGGCGTTTGGAAGGCTACGCGCAGCGTCTGCGCGCCGGCCGCTTCGTGACGCTTCCGAATCTGGTCATGCGCAGGGAGATCGTGCCCGAACTGCTGCAAGAGCTGGCGACGCCCGAAGGTTTGGCTCGGGAAATGGACGCGCTGCTGCGCGATCCGTCAGAGCAGTATGCTGAGTTTTCCGCGCTGCGCGAAGCGCTCGGCCCGCCCGACGCCATCGAGCGCTGCGCGGCCTTTGCCTTCGAGCTGGCGAAGAGCGGAACGGGCTGATGCGCATCTATCACACGTCCGATTTGCACGATCACCGCGGCATTGCGCCGCGGCTGCGTTCGCTGCGGCAGGACTCGCCGGGCTTGCTGTTCGATTGTGGCGACTCGCTGCGAGGCAGCCAAACCGTCTATCATCGCCAAGAGCCGGTCATCGCCGAGATCGATAGCGCCGGATACGACGCGCAGGCAATCGGCAACCGCGAATTTCATTACCTGTTCGGGTGTTTACGCGCGCGCGCCGCGCAGATGCAGCATCCGCTGATTTGCAGCAACTTGGTCGATCTCAAGGGACGCGAACTTCCGTTCTCGCGCTTTCACACGATCGAGTATGCCCCGCCGGGAGAGCGGCCCGTTCGCGTTCACCTCGCGGCAATGCTCGTCACGCAATATCCGGCCGGGAGTCCGTGGGAACGAATCTTCGGGTGGCGTTTTTTGGATCCGCAGACCGTGCTGCGCGAATACATCGAGAGCGTTCCGGCGGGCGACGCACTGATCGTGCTCTCGCATTTGGGCTTGCACCGCGACCGCGAACTCGCCGTGGGTAATCCGCGCATCGACCTGCTGCTCGGCGGACACAGTCACGACACGCTCTTCGAGCCCGAAGTGCACGGTGGCGTGCCGGTCGTGCACGCCGGTCCGTACGGAGAGTACGTTTCGCAGACCGACCTCGATTACGACGTAACGCGCGCTCGCTGGTCGCTTGCGTCGTTCGCGCTGGTTCCGCTGCTGGCGGCGGCATGAAATCCGTGCTGTTCGTTTCGAACGGGCACGGAGAAGCGGCGATCGCGGCGCGCATAGCGCGCGAAATAGAGAAGCTGTCGGATCTGGCGTGCGACCACTTGGCGCTCGTCGGCCCTTCGACGAGCTCGGGACAGGCTCAAGAAGCGATCTCGAACCCTTGGGCCCCGCTGCGCGACGTCGGTCCGCGCAGAAAAATGCCGAGCGGCGGAATCGTCGCGATGGGAAATTTCCGCAATCTCGCGCGAGACGTCGCGGCCGGCCTGGGTTCACTGACGATCGCGCAGTGGCGCTTTCTCGCGCGCAGCGGGCGCGATTATGCCGCCACTGTTGCGGTCGGCGATGCGTTCGCGCTCTTCATGGCGTTGCGCGCGGGCGCGCCGGTTGTTTTTGTGGGAACGGCGAAGAGCGTGTACGTCGCGCCGTACGGCCGTCTCGAAGAAGGCCTCATCCGGCGGGCATCCGCTGCATTCGTGCGCGATGCTGCGACGGTACAGGCCCTCGCAGCTCATGGCGTTCGCGCACGCGACGCGAACGTGATGGCGGATCTCGGCGTCGCCGAGCAGGCGCAGCGCCCAACTGTGGCAGGCGACCCGCTCGTCGCTATTTTCCCGGGCAGCCGCGACGACGCATACGAGCAGGCAGCGTTCTTGCTGCGCGTGCTCGCCGGCGCACAAACGCTGCGGGCGGGAATCAGAGGTGTGCTTTCGGTCGCGCCCGGGTTGAAAGCGCAGCGATTTGCCGCCGCTTTGGAAAATGCGGGACTGAGGGTCGTTACCCGCGCCGATTCGCTCGAACCGTTTTCTGTGTATGCCGGGGGCATCGAGATCGCGCGCGCCTGGACGGGAGAGATCGGCGCGGCGATCGAGCTCGCGCAGTTAGTGCTCGGGCAAGCCGGAACGGCGAACGAGGCCGCGGCCGCCGCGGGCGCTCCTGTGATTGCATTTGAAGGCGGCGGATGGTACCGGCGCCGCCAAGTCGCGCTGCTGGGTGGGGCGCTGCGCGTACTTCCGCGCAACGAACAATCGGGCGCGCGTGAAGTGGCCGCACTCTTGCAAGACGAGCCCGAACGCGAACGAATGGCGCGCACCGGCCGCGAGCGCTTGGGAGCGCCGGGCGCGGCGGCCCGCATCGCCGAAGAGATCGTACGGCGTTGCGCCTGACGCGAGGATTACCGCTCGCGTTTGCGCTGACGAATTTCGCTATCCCGTTTTTTCCCGCGTTCATCACGCTGACGGCGGTGACCGTACCCGGCGTTTCGCTCGTGCCGCGCTGGTTCGCCGTAACGCTGCTCGTCGTGATGGCGGTCGTGGCGATCTACGCAACAATGACGCTGCTCGTTCCGCCGCTCCAAACGCCGGCAACGTTTTGGCCGCTGCTCGCCTGGATCGGTGCGGCGCTGCTTTCCGCGGCACTGGGTTTCGATCCGCGCGGCGGCCTGCTCTTCATCGGCATCTTCGGACTCGCGCTGGTTTGGCATCTGGCGATCCTGCGCTATTACCGGGCTCCCGGCGTGAGCCGCGCGATTTTTACCAGTTACCTGCTCTCGGGCGGATTAGCTTCGCTGGCCGCGATCGTCATGGTCATCACGCGTGTTCCGGTCTCAGAATATGCGATCGGACACGGACGCGCGATCGGGACGTTCATTCTGCCGGGCGAACTGGCGGGTTATCTCATTATTTTCTTGCCGATCTCGTACGCGGTCGCGCGCGTTTCGCAGGACGCGCGTTTACGCGTGCTGGCGTGGGCCGCGCTCGCAGCGGGCGCTGCAGCATTTTTGATGACGTTCTCGCGCGCCGGATGGATGGGACTGGCGGCGGCGATCGCGTTCTACATCTTTTTCGGCGGCGGCATCCGCCGCCGTTACGCTCCGCTCATTCTGCTGGGCGGGCTTGCTGCGGTGCTCGTGGTTTTTAACGCGCATCACAATCCGTCGGAGAACTATACGCGTCTTTCCATCTGGCAGGCCGGCATCGAAATCGTACGGCGCTTTCCGCTGACGGGCGTTGGGCCGTTTAATTTCGCCCGCATCTACCCGCTCGTGCGCTTGCCCGACGGCGATGCGGCCGCATTTCACGCGCATAGCTTTCTCCTGACGATCTTTGCCGAATTGGGCCTCGTGGGACTGCTGGCGGTACTCTTCGCCTGGTGGCGCTTTGCGCTCGAACTGCTGCGCCGGCTGCGCGGCGCGTCGCCGGCGAACTCGACCATCGCGCTCGCGGTTGCGGCGGGACTCGTCGGCACGTGGGTGCAAGGGCTCATCGATACCGTGAGCGTCGTCATCTTCGGACTGTGGCTGCCCTCAATGGCGCTCGCATTGGTCACGGCCACGGACGGACTCGGGGAGCAACCGCGATCGTCATGAAAAGTATTGGCCCGCTTCTGCTTGCGGCTGCGGCGCTGGGCGCGTGCAATCCTCAGCCGCTGCGCAATTCCGCGCCGGCGCCGGCGCCGACGGCGCAGGGCGTGCCGCCGCTCAAGATTACCGGTCACGGCAGCGCGGCATCGCCCGTCCGGACGTTCGAGCAGTCGGGTAACCGGAAAGTTTACGAGCTGCTGGCGCGTTCTTACGTCAGCCGCTCCGCGCACAACGTCGCCCAAGCGACGTTTCACGAAGCAACCGTGACGTTCTATGATAGGGACGGCTCGTCGCTGACCGCGCAAGCTCCGCAAGCTGCGGTTGACGAACGCACCAAACAAGTCACCCTTTCCGGCGGCGTTCAGGCGCACACGAGCACGGGTGCGGCGCTCACGTGCGACCGCTTGACCTACGATCGCGAGACGGGCATGCTGGCGGGCAGCGGCAACGTGCGCATGACGGCCGACCAGAACGGATCGCACGAGGTGCTGACCGGCAACACGTTCACGTCCGATATCAAATTGACTCGAATGGTGATCAAGTGACGGCGCAGCAAAACCCGGCTCGACAGATAAACATACGCGACCTGCGTAAGCGTTACGGCGAGCGCACCGTCGTCGACGGCGTCAGCGCCGAAGTACGCACGGGAGAGATCGTCGGACTGCTCGGTCCCAACGGTGCGGGCAAGACGACCACGTTTTATATGGTCGTCGGGTTGGTCAAAGCCGACGGCGGTTCGGTTCTGCTCGAGACGGATGGCGGCGAGATCGATCTGACGTCTGCGCCAATGTATCAGCGGTCGCGCCGCGGCATCGGCTACTTGGCCCAGGAAAACTCGATCTTCCGCAAGCTCTCCGTCGGTGACAACATCCGCCTGATTTGGGAAATGCATGGCGTGCCGCGCGAAGAGCAAGAAGCCCGCATTGGGCCGCTGCTCGAAGAATTCGGACTGCTGCACCTGATAGAAGCGCGCGGCGACAGCCTTTCGGGCGGCGAGCGCCGGCGCGTCGAGATCGCGCGTTCGCTGGCCACCGAGCCGGCGTTCCTACTGCTTGACGAACCATTCACCGGAATCGATCCGATCGCGGTGGCCGATATCCAAGCGATGATCCGGCAGCTGCGCGACCGCGGCCTCGGCATCTTGATTACGGATCATCAGGTGCGCGAGACGCTGGCGATCGTGGACCGCGCGTACATTCTCAATAACGGACGGATTGAAGTATCCGGATCGGCGCAAGAAGTGCTCGACAGTCCGGTCGCGCGCAAGTTTTATCTGGGCGAAGGATTCCGGCTTTGATTCAAGCCGCCGCCCGGCCCGCGCCGTTCAGGTTCACGATTCTCGACCGCTACATGCTCAACGAACTGCTGGGACCGTTTCTTTTCGGGCTCTCGGCGTTCACGCTGATCTTCGCAGCCGCGCAGATCATCGCGATTGGCCGCGCGGTTTCGGAAGCGCACGCACCGCTTTGGGCCGCCATCGAAGCGTTTCTTTGGCAGCTGCCTTCAATGGTCGTGCTGACGATCCCGATGGCTCTGCTACTGGGAACGCTGCTGGCGATTCAGCGGCTCTCCAGCGAGAGTGAAATCACGGCGATGAACGCCGGTGGTATTACGTTCATACGCATAATAGTGCCGCTGCTCGTCGCCGGATTCGTGATGTCGATCGTCAACCTCATCTTGCAAGAGGCGATCGTTCCCTACGCGCAGACGCAGTTCACGATCATCGAAAACACGGTGATTAATCACACGAGCGCCTTTGCCAGCGATACGACGGTGAATGCTCCGCTGCCGGGAGGCGGGCACCAGATTACGTTCTTCAACGCGTACGACCCCAACACGCATGGACTGATGCAGGTCACGCTCGTGCAATACGACCGGGCGGGCAGTCCGACACAGATCATCTTCGCCGACCGCGCGGACTTCGCCGCCGAGAAATGGACGCTCGATAACGCGCGCATTTACCGCTTCAGCGGCCCCGGCGGACAAAGTATCGTCGGATCGCAGACTCCGACACTGCAAGTCGAACTCGGCCAATCCCCGGCGGAGATCGCCAAACGGGCGGCGGGAAACAATCCCCTGAACATGAGCCGGAAAGAGCTTGGCGAAATCATCCGGACGGGGCAGCTCACACCTTCCGAGCTGCGCAAATATTGGATGGCCTATCAAGAAAAGCTCGCGCAGCCGTTTGCCTGTTTCGTCTTCACGCTCATCGCGGTGCCTTTTGGGATCCGCTCGGTGCGCGGCGGCGGTAGTGCGAGTCTGGGATTTGGGTTAGCGGTGCTCATCGCGTTTATTTACTACGTCGTTCAGACGGTTTTCACGGGAATAGGCGAAGCCGCACCGTTCATCGCGGCACTTGCGGCGTGGATGCCGAACCTGATCTTCACCGCCATCGGAGCGTACCGGCTGCGCCGGGCGGCGCTTATTTAAATGAATTTTGTCGATCTGCTCCGCGGCGCCGGCACCATTCTCTTCATCGTCGCGCTGGCCGGTCTCATCGCTTACGCGGGCGACCGCATCGGCCACCAAGTCGGAAGAAAGCGCTTGACGTTGCTCAACATCAGGCCGCGGTATACGTCGACGATCATCGCGGTTGCGACGGGAATGATCATCGCATTGATCGTCACCCTCGCCGCAATTTTCGCTTCGAATCAGGTGAAGACGGCGTTCTTCCGCCTCAATCAGATCAACGCCGAGATCGCTCAGGCGCAAGCGCGTGCGACCGAAGCCGAGAGCAAAGTCAACAATGGGCGGCTCGTCGTCGGCGTCGGCACGCCGATGGGCTACAATCCGGTACTGATTCCGCAAGACGCTTCGCCACAAGTTCGGCGGCGGCTCGTGAAGCAGCTCTACGATCAAACCGTTTCCTATGTAAACCAAGTCTATCCGCCGCTCGGATTGCGTTCGTTCAAGCCTCCGGCGAACGTACAGCAGGTGCTTGACAGCTACGCTGATAGTCCTGAGATGCGAGCTGCACTGGCTGAAGGTGACGTGCTCGTTCTGGCGGCAGCGGATCAGAATCTCTACGCGGCGGGCCGCCCCGGGGCGGTGGGCGACGAAGTGCATTTCGGAATCACGCCGCCGATCCCCGATCGCCTGATGTACAAGCGCGGCGATCTGATCGCTTATGAAAGCGTGCCCAGCGGAAAGAACGTGAACGCGCAGCTGGCGCTCTACGAATTGCTGGCGAACTTCGTTCCGCAAAAAGCGACCAGCGACGGCTTCCCGCCGTATTTCGTGAGCAACGTGAAGCCCGTGCAGTCGTTGCCACCGTCGACCGCACAAATGCAGACGATGCTCGCTAACGGTACGGGAAACTATGTCCTGTCGGCATTTGCCGCCACCGACATCTATCCGCACACGCTGCAGCTGCCGGTCGTCGTCGTACTTCAGAAGGTTCCGTGAACCAAGCTGTTCTCGGCATCGATCCGGGGACGCGCAAGATCGGTTTTGCGCTGATAGAAGACGCGGTCTCGCCCCCGCTGGCGCTGGGCATCGAAACCGTGGACGGATTGCTCGGAACGCTCAGCCCGCTCGTGGACGCTCACCCGCTTCAGGCCGTCGCGCTAGGCGGCGGAACGAATGCGGCGGCGGTCCGGGCGCTGCTCGAACGCTTAGGGGCACCGGTTCACCTGATCGATGAGACCGACACCAGCTACCGCGCCAGGGCCCTGTATTTTGCCGACCACCCTCCGGTGGGGTGGCGCCGCCTCATCCCCCTGGGACTCCAGCTCCCGCCGCGTCCCATCGACGATTACGCGGCCCTGCTGATAGCCCGGAGGTACGCCCAACGGGGTTTTGGGCCGCCCCTGCCGTAGATGAAACGTCCCCCGCTTTGTGCCGATAGTAAAGGTGCGCCCGTTTGCGGGTATGTGGAGAAGGTATGACTGGGTTTTCTCGCTCGGCCGTCTTGATAGCGCTGGCAGCAGCGCTATCCTTGAGCGTGCCCGCGGCTGCGCGAGCAGCGGCCGGAGCGACTCTGGACCCCTCGCGGACCTTCGACCGTAACGCCGAGAGTTTTTTCTCGCTCGCCCCTGCCCGGCGCGTTGCTTCGACCTTTGGCGCGGCACTCTTTAACGTTGCGGTGACCGATTCGCTGACGCTTCCGGCTCCGGTTGCGACGCAGAGCGTGCCAGTGGCACGCGTGAATCTCACGCTGCCGGCGCAAGCCGCGCAGTCCGCGCAGGGCGTTTCAGCGCAAGCTTTCGCAACGTCCGCGCCATTGTACGCCGACGACGCGCCACTGGCGGCGCCGCTCACCGATCAGCAAGATGCGATCAGTTTGCCGGCGATAGCGCGCAGTTTTGCACAGACTCCGTCGGTCCGATTCGGCGCCTACCAGCCGTACCTGCCGACGCTGCAATCCGTCACCGCCGAACTCACGGTTCCGGTACGCATCGGCGCGCTGCATTTTTCAGGACAGCTCTCCGGCGCCGGCATGCAGTCGCTGCATCCCGATGCGTTTCATATTCTGCAGGTCTGCGGGACGACCGATCAGGCCGCGCCTTGCCCGTACGTGAGCGATGCGCATGCACAAAGTTTGACTGCGGCGACGAACTTCACGCTGCGCACCGGAAACGAACGCCTCGGCCTTCAGCTCTCGGGCGGCGTCGAACGTATCGGCTTTCAGCAAGACGCAGCCTTTCCGTACGTCCCCGCCAATCCGGACCCGGTCTTTGGCGGCCAGGGTACCGGCAGTTTCGATCCGCAAGCTCCGATGCTGTACTATCCCGGGCTGACGAATCTGACCAAACAGAGCGTCGGGGCTAAACTGGCGGTACCGGTGACTCCGCGCGTCACCGTCGGACTGCAATACGAACAGCAGCATTATCAGGGGCAGTACGGTGCGCTGCTTTTCCCCGGACTCGACGCGCGCAAGGATACGTATCTCGGGAACGTGACCTATCAGTTGCCCTCGGGCTCGAGCGCGATCACCCTTTCCGCGCGCCAATATCATTATCAAGATTCTTACGCGCCCGATTATAATTTGAAGCAGACGCGCGCCGACTTGAACTTCACGGTCAAATTCTGACTGAGGCGGCACGCCGCTGCGCAGTTTACGCCATCCTCGTCATCGTCCTCGCGGTCCTCGCTGCTAGCTTAGGTTTTGTTCAGGCAGCTTCCGATGCGATTTTTTCGCGCGCTGCCGCGCCGGTTTCGTTGCCCGCGCAGATTCCGGCCACATGGGGCGCGCAGGCGTACGCGGCAATCGAAAATATCGCCCCCGCGCCCTACGTTGCGGCCATGCTGACAACGGCCGCTCTCGACCGCAACGACTTGGCGATCGCTCAAAGCTACGCTCAGCGTTTGCCGGAGTCGGCGGCGCGAGCGGAACTCTTGGGCAGGATCGCACGCTCGCGCGGTAACGATGCGCAAGCCTACCGCTATTTCGTCGACGCCAACGACGTCTTCGCGATTCGCGGTGAGGTCGATCGTTTGGCGGTGCACGATCTACCCGGCGCGTACGAATTGGAGTTGCGTCTGAAAGACCGGCTGGAAAGAACCGCGACGCACCCCGACGCGCTAGCCGACGCCTATTGGGGGCTCGGCCGCCTGGCGACGCAGCGCGGATATATGGACCCCACGCACCGGCGCGCGTGGTTTGAGGAAGGCATGCGCGATTACGACGCAGCCGTGAAGCTCGCGCCGCTGGCCGAAAGATATCTCGTCGCTGCCGGAAGCCAGGAACTCAATCTCGGCGAACCCGCGCGCGCGCACGCATTTTTCAAACGCGCGGCCGACGGCAACCCGGCCAGCGCTGACGCCTATGCTGGTTTGGGCGTCGCTGCTTTCCGGCTCGGGGATCTCGCGTCCGCGCGTCAATACGAACGGCTAAGCCGCTCGTACGATCCCCGCTCGCACTTCCTGCACACGCTGCAAGCGCTCTTGAAATGATCGTTGCGCTCGACGCGCAGCTGTCGCTCGGAACTGCGACTGGCATCGGCGAGTACGTGACCGGATTGGCTGACGCGTTGCGTGCAGCCCGCACCGGCGTGATCGAATTGCGCGAGCCCAGACTCGATCCGTGGCGTTTCGATCGGCGCTTGCTCTGGGATCAAGTGCTGCTGCCGGCGCGAGCCCGCGCGTCGGGCGCGCAAGTGCTGCACTGCGCCTCCGGCACGATGCCGCTATCGACCTCGCTTCCTACCGTAGTCACCGTGCACGACGTCGCGTGGCTCAAGGTGCAACGCCACGCGCCCGCTTACGCGCGCTATTATTTTGGACGCTTCGCGCTAAGGCGCTACGCGACCGCCAAAGCCATCGCGGTCGACTCGCAGTTTTCGCGGCTCGAGCTCCTCGACGTCATGGATGTCGCGCCCGAGAACATCCACGTCGTCTACAACGGCGTTGCAGCCGACTATTGCAATGTAGAGCGGCAGCTTCCGAGCGACATCATCTTGGTTCCGGGCACTGTCGAACGGCGCAAGAACTTAGAGGTGCTGATTCGCGCGCTTCCGCTGATTGGGGCGCGCATGCGCGTCGTCTCGGCGGGACCGTTCACACCGTATCGCGACGAATGTTTGCGGCTAGCGGAATCGCTGGGCGTGCGCGACCGCGTCGAATTCCGCGGATACATCCGGCGCGCAGCGCTGATCGATTTGTATGCGAAATGCGCGCTCGTTGCCGTTCCGTCACGATACGAAGGCTTCGGCTATGCCGCCGCGCAGGCGCTCTGCGCGGGCGTCCCGGTCGCCGTCTCGGATCAGTCCTCGCTGCCCGAAATCGCGGGCGGCGACGCGCCCGTCATACCCGTCGACGATCCTCAGGCGTGGGCGAGCGCGATTGCGTCTATCGTTGCCGATCCCCAATCAGCGCAAGCGCATAGCGATGCCGTGCGCGTCCGTTCGATCGAGCGCTTTTCGTGGCAACGCGCGGCCGCGCAAATGGTATCCGTCTATGAGCAGGCGCTAACGAGCTGAGCGTTATGCCGGTTCACACGGAGTGCAGCCCGGCACAGGACGTGCCCGGCAAGCGCCCGTGGGAACGGGCATAACGCTCAGCTCTCGTTAGTAAACCGGCGAACCCGGTGCGCCGGGCGCCACACTGCCGTCGTCGGGTGCGAAGATCAAGCGCAGCGGATAGCTCGAGCCGCTTTCGGGAATTGTGACGATCGTGACGCGCAAGAAGCCGCGCGCCGGGACGACGTACTGCCGGATCTTGTAGCGCGAAAACGCGGGAACGCCATGCGATTGGATCAGCACGCCGTCTATGACGTATGTGCCGGTAGCGCGCCCGCCGCGCGGATTCTCGTAGATCGCGATCGCTTGCGGCCTATTCGTTGGGTTCGTCACTTTAACGACGAAGCTTTGCTTTACGCCATAGTCGCCGGAGAGCGCTTCGCCTTGCATGACGTTGGGAAGCGGAATGTCGCCGATCGGCAGTTCCAGGTAATCCGCGTCGCTGCTCCACGTTCGCGAATAGTGGAACTCCGGAATACTGTAGAGTCCGCGCGCGTGGCGCTGGCCGCCTTGCAGCAAGTCGGTTCCAGTGAGCGGTTCGTCGGACGAGCTGGTTGCGTTCTGCACGAAGAGCGTTAAGTGCACGGTGCTGCCGTTGAGCACGCGCAGCTGGAGAAGCCCGCACACGACCGCGTTGGGCGGAAGATCTTGCTGCGCGAGCAGCAGGGTTCCACTGCCGGGTATGGTGATGATGCGGCCCTCGTTTTGGACTTGGCGCTCGAGGAAGCGTTTGGTGGCAGCGTGGCCGACCTCCATTTCGTTGGGAGCGGGGCCGGCAAGCCCTGAAATGAACTGCAGCTGCGCCGGCTGGGTCGATCGGTTTTCAGCGCGCAAAACGATCCGCCGCGCGGGTTCGCCCGGTGGATTAAAATGAAAGTACAGAAAGCGTGAAGGTTGCGCGCGTTCGAGGTCGGCGGCGAAGAGAACGCCGTTGGCCGCGAGCCGTTCGGGGTAGTCGCTGACCATAAGCGAGTCGGGCAGAATCGCGGGCGCCGCGACGTTTTCCACACGAACGTGGGTGGTGCCGGAGACCGAGAAGTATTGCTCGCCCTGCAGCAGCACCGGAACGTCGACGACGGCGATGTCGTCTTGCTGCAGAGGCTGATTGTAATTCACCAGATCGGTCGTGACGATTGCCTGCGCGCCGGGACGCACTTGCAGCAGCGCTGCCGCGGTCGCCGCGGCCTCTTGCTTGACGAACTCGGCGCTGGCGGGATCGCCCGTAATGCGGATCGATGCGGCGTCAGCGATGCTGCCGGCGTTATACGCGACGCGAACTTGGAGCTGTGCGCTGATGGCGCGCTGATCCGTGATCGTGACGATAGCGGAGCCCGGAGATTTTCCAGTGAGCGTGAGCGTCTGCGTCGCTTGATCGATCGTTCCGTCGGCTACCGCCGGATTCGAAATCACAAGCGTCAGCTGGCCCAGCGCGGACATGATGTGGACCGTGGTCTGGGCGCCGACCGACACCTGCGCCGAGGCCGGCAATACGACGATGGGCGGTTGGGTCGGTGCGGGACTCGGGGTTCCGGCAGCCGGCGAAGCGCTGGGCGAGGGCGCGGGAACTTGTCCGCGCGCGAGGAGCGCGGTCGAGCCGGCGGCGCAAACAAAAACAGAAGCGGCCGCGACTATCGCGGCGAGTGGGGTTCGCTCCATCTTTCGCTTACGCGATTTTGGCTACTTCGCGGCTTACCGCTGAGGCAAGCAGCGTTTTATAGCCCACACTTGGGAAGAGCACGGTTACCAAGTCTTTTTCGGCGCGCTCGACCGTGCCCTGTCCGAATTTGGGATGATAAACAATATCGGCGATGCGGAAGCCGGATTCGTCCGGCGCGGGCCTGCCGTTGTGCAGGGCGATGCGGGGGCGGCGGCAGTTGTCGCACGCGCCGCAATTGGTGCGGTCGAACCCTTCACCGAAGTAATTCAGAATGAACCGGCGGCGGCACGAGGTCGTCTCGGCGTACTGCAGCATCATCGCCAGTTTGCTCTGATCGTACGACTTCTTGGTTTCGTAGTTGGCCAGGTTCAATAGCATCGCTTCGTTGTTGCGCGCAGCGTCGGTCAGTGCATACTTCAAACGGCTCGGCGTTTCGATGAAGCCGCCTTTTTTCAGGATCGCCAGAATCACTTTGAGCTTGGTCAGCGGCAGCTGCAGAATCTTGCGCAGGTCGGTCATTGAGACTCCGCCCGACTGAGCGGCGAATATCTGTAGCGTACCAAAAACTTTCTGCACTTCTTCGATATCCGGATACTTGCCGGTCAGGAAGTAATTTTGCACGCGCGTATCGCTCATACGGTAGATCAGGATGCAGCGCGAAGGCAGTCCGTCGCGTCCTGCACGGCCGGCTTCCTGCGTGTAGGCCTCCACCGAGCCCGGCAGATCGTAATGCACGACGAAACGGATGTTGGGTTTGTCGATTCCCAAACCGAACGCATTGGTCGCGACCACCGCGCGTATGTGCTCGTTCATGAACAGCTCGTGCACCGAGGTGCGGTCCTGTTTCTGCAATTTCGAGTGATAGACTGCGGCGGGAATGTCGAGCTCGTCTTGCAGATACTGCTGCACTTCCATCGCGTTTTTGATGGTCGCCGTATAGATGATGCCGGTGCCTTCCAACTCGTCGCCCAAGAAAAGCCGGCGAAGAATCTTCAACTTGTCGGGTTCTTTTTCGGCGCGCCGCACATCGTAAATGAGATTGGGGCGGTCGAATCCGCGTACGATCGGTTTGACGTTCGGAATGCCGAGCTGGTGCAAGATGTCTTCGCGCACCGCGGGCGTGGCGGTTGCGGTAAGCGCCAGTACGGTCGGATGGCCGAGTCGCGCAATGACACTGCCCAGCGCCAGATAGGCCGGCCGGAAATCATGGCCCCACTGACTGATGCAATGTGCCTCGTCCACCACGAAGAGCGGCACGGAGATTTCGCCGAGCAACCGCAGAAAACGCTCGTCCTCGAGCTTTTCGGGTGTGACGAAGACGATCTTTAGGTTCTTGCTGCGCACGCGGTCGATCGCGGCGGCTTCCTGGTCTTCGGAGAGCGTCGAATTGAGCGCGACCACTTCGTTGACGCCCAGATCGCGCAGCATGTCGAGCTGATCTTTCATGAGCGCGATGAGCGGGTTGACCACGACGGTGGTGCCTTCGAGCAGCAAAGCAGGCAGCTGATAGGTGAGGCTCTTGCCGGCGCCCGTAGCGAGGATCGCCAGCGTGTCTTCGCCGGACATGATCCGGGTGACGACCTCTTCCTGGCCCGATTGGAACTCTTCGAAGCCGAACTTCTCACGAAGCGCGGCCCGCAGGTCGATCATTCTCTCTCCGCTGCACGCCCGTCCGGACGCGCGATTCCGCCTCTTTGTTAAAGAAAAGAAGCGCTAAGCGTGGCAAGTATACCCCGCGGCAGGCGGGCCGAAACGCCGAAAAGTACTATCGGGTGTGTCCCTGTATCGCGATTGGCGGCCCAAGAGTTTCGCGGACTTGGTCGGCCAAGAAGCCGTCGTCCGCACGCTGACCAGCGCGATCTCCGGCGGCAAGCTGGCCCACGCGTACCTCTTCTCAGGCCCCCGCGGTTCGGGGAAAACCTCGGCTGCCAAAATCTTGGCGCGCTGCATCGACTGCGTCAACGGTCCGACTCCCACGCCCGATAACACCTGCGAAAACTGCCGCGCGATCCTCTCCGGTACCGCGCTCGACGTGCTCGAGATCGATGCGGCCAGCAATCGCGGTATCGACGAAATTCGCGCGCTGCGCGACGCGGTGAAATTTGCGCCCGCGGCGATGCGCATGAAAGTGTATATCATCGACGAGGCGCACATGCTCACCAAAGAAGGCGCCAACGCGTTTTTGAAAACGCTGGAAGAGCCTCCGCCGCATGCGGTGTTCATTCTGGCGACGACCGAGCCGGAAAAACTTCCGCTGACGATCCTTTCGCGCTGTCAGCGCTATGCGTTCAGACGCATCGCCATCCCGGTCATGATCGAACGCATGCGCGAGATCGCCGCCGCCGAAAAAATTCCGATCGACGACTCGGCGCTTTCCGCCATCGCGTACCGCGCCGACGGCGGACTGCGCGACGCGCTGACGATGCTCGAACAAGCCGCCGCGTTTGCCGACGGCAAGATCGATGCGGCCACCGTCGAGCTGGCGTTCGGGGCCAGCGGACGGACGTACGCGCGTACGCTGGTCGACCGCGCCAGCGCGCGAGATGCCGCCGGCGTGCTGAAGACCATCGACGAAGCGAGCGACGCCGGCACCGATATGCAAGTGCTGATCCGCGGCATGATCGCCGAGTTTCGCAACCTCTTGGTCGCGCGAATCGATCCGGCGCTGCTCGCGCGCGATCTCGCGCCCGCCGACGCAGATGCAGCCGTCGCGCGAGGCAAGGAACTCAACCAAGCGCAGATCGTGCGCGCGCTGCGTCTTTTAGCGGAGGCGCTTTCAACGGTTCGCTCGAGCGGCAATCCGCGTCTCGAGTTGGAAACCGCGCTTCTTCGTTTTACGTTGGCAGCTGAGGATCCGACACTGGACGCCATCGCGTCGCGCGTCAGCGTTCTCGAATCCGGCACGCCTCAACCGGTCGCGCCGCAAGCAGACACACCAAAATCCGCCGCAAAACCGGCCGCACCAAAACCTGACGAACCGCCGCCGGCGGTCGCGCAGGCGAGCTCGAACGGCCCGCTCACAATTCAAAAAGTCCGCTCGGCGTGGCAGTCGATTCGCACCCGCGTCGAAGGCGAGCGTCAATCACTGCGGACGCAGCTCTCGCGCGCGCAACCCGAAGCGATCGAAGGCAATGCGCTGGTGATCAAGCTGCCCAACGCAATATTTGCCGAAACGCTCAAAGAGAACGCGAAGATGATCGAAGATGCGATTGCGGAAGTGCTGGGCACGCCGTTGCGCGTTCGTTTTCGAGTTGAAGTCGCATCCAAAAACGCGTCTCCTGCGCCGCCGCCCGACGATCCCGACGAACTCCTTTCTTACATCAACGAACGGATGATCTAAATGAACCAGGCCAACATGATGGCGCAGATGCGCAAGATGCAGCAAGAGATGACCAAAGCGCAGGAAGAGCTTGCGGAAACCGTCGTAACGGGCAACGCGGGCGGCGAGGCCGTGCGCGTAGAGATGACGTGCGATCATCGCGTGAAGGCCGTGAAAATCGCCGCCGAAGTAATCGATCCGGATGACGCCGAGACGCTCGAAGATCTGATCGTCGTGGCTTGCAACGATGCGCTCAGAAAAGCCGACGAGGCTACTCAATCGCGCATGGGCCAAGTTACGGGCGGCTTGCGCATACCCGGCTTGTCGTAAGTGCCCAGCTCCGGCACCATCGCGGGCCCGGTTCAAGCACTCATTAACGAACTCAGCAAGCTGCCGACCATCGGTCCAAAAACGGCGGCGCGGCTTGTGTTTTACTTGCTGAACCGTCCGCGCAACGAAGCGCAGTCCCTCGCCGAGGCGATCCTTGCGGTGAAAGATCGCGTGCGCTTGTGTTCCAATTGCTTTTCGATCACGGAAGAGGATCCGTGTCTGATCTGCACCGACGAGCGCCGCGACGCCACGACGATCTGCGTGGTTGCGGAAGCCAAAGATATTTTCGCGCTCGAACGCACCGGCGCGTACAAGGGCCGCTATCACGTGCTCGGCGGGTTGATCTCGCCGATGGACGGCATCGGTCCCGCGCAATTACGCCTCAAAGAACTGGTCGATCGCGTCGGTAAGGAAAACCCGCACGAAATTATTTTAGCGACCAATCCGAACGCGGAGGGTGAAGCCACCGCGGTCTATCTTTCGCGTCTGCTGACGCCGCTCGTTTCGGCCGTGACGAGACTTGCGTACGGATTGCCCATCGGCGGCGATTTGGATTATGCCGATGAGGTGACGCTGGCGAAAGCCATCGAAGGCCGCCGCACGCTCTAGCCGGAAAGTTCTCCTATGCACCCGCTGCCTCAGACCGGTGTGCTGACTTTTGTTTTCACGGATATAGAAGGCAGCACGACTCGCTGGGATCGCGCGCCCGACGCCATGGCGCAGGCGCTCGCGTTGCACGACGCGATCGTTTCCGAAACTTTACAAGCGCACGGCGGCAACGTCTTCAAGCGTTTGGGTGATGGATTTTGCTGCGTCTTCCCCGTGCCGGCTCGCGCGGCCGAAGCTGCCGTGGAAATCCAACGGAAGCTTGCAAGCCAAGCGTGGGATCGAGCGGTCGGCGAAGTGCGTATTCGCATCGGACTCCACACGGGCAACGCGCTGTCGGCCGACGACGACTATTTTGGCCCGGCACTCAACCGCGCGGCGCGCCTGATGGCATGCGGTTACGGCGGCCAAATATTGCTGTCGTCGGCAACCGCCGCACTCGTAAACGGCGAGCTGCCGCCCGGAATCGATTGCGTAAGTTTGGGCACTCACCGTTTGCGCGATCTGGCTGAACCCGAAACGATCTTTCAACTCTGTGCTCCGGAATTGCGGCGGGACTTTCCGCCGCCGCGAACGCTCGACTTTCGTCCGAACAACTTGCCGCTGGAACTCTCCAGCTTCGTCGGCCGGGACGGCGAGCTGGCGGAACTGCACGATCTGATCCTGCGCGCGCGCTTGGTGACGATCGCGGGCCCCGGCGGAATCGGCAAGACGCGGCTCGCTTTGCACGCGGCCAGCGATCTGCTCGACGATTTTCACGACGGCGTGTGGTTTGTGCGGCTCGCGCCGACGTCGGACGCGAATTTGATTCCGCAGGTAATCGCTGCGGCGCTCGGGGTCGGCGAGGCGGCGGCGGAGCCGATCGAGGCAACGCTCGTGCGCGAGATCGCACACAAACGCATGCTGCTCGTCTTAGATAATGCCGAACATCTGCTTCCAGCGTTGTCGGAACGGGTGCGCATCATGATGGAGGCGGCCAAAGATCTCCATATCTTGGTGACCAGCCGCCAGCCGCTGCACCGGAGCGGCGAGCAAGTCTACCGGCTTGGACCGATCGACCAAATTGCGGCGAACCGTCTCTTTATCGAACGCGCGCAAGCGGCGGTCCACGATTTCAAACCGGGAAGCGTCGATGCGGACGACCTGGCGGCGATTGCCCAAACGCTGCAGGGCATTCCGCTTGCGATCGAATTGTCGGCGGGACGTCTCACGACACTTTCGCTCCATCAAATTCGCGAGCGGCTTGGCGCACAGCTTGCGTTTCTTCAATCGTCTTCGGCCGAGGACAACCGCCACCGCACTCTTCGAGAAACGACGGCTTGGAGCTACGACCTGTTAGGACCTGATGAGCGCACCCTCTTGGAACGGTTTGCAGTTTTCGTCGACGGGTTTACGCTTGAGGCCGGCGAGCATATCGCGGCCGATGCGGCCGTTCTCGATCTGCTCGAAGCACTCGTGGACAAATCGTTCCTGGTCGTCGATCGGTCCACTGCGCGATACCGGATGCTTGAAGTTATTCGCGAGTTCGCCTGCGAGCGAGCCGATGCGGACCTGCTGGAATCCGCGCGCCGGGCGCACTTTTCGTTCTTTGCAGCATTCGCGCAACAGGGAAAACGGTCGCTGCCTCACGGCGAGCTGGGCGATTGGCTCAATCACACGGATGCCGACGTAGCGAATATTCGCGCGGCCCTCGAGCACGGATTCACCAACGCGCGGCCCGAGCTGGGAGAAATGCTCACCGGCCTATTCAGATTCTGGTACATACGTCGCACCGTGAAAGAAGCGCGCACCTGGCTTCAGCGGTACATCGAAACTGTCGCCGGCACATCGCCGCAGCTGCCGGGCGTTCTGCGGCGCGCGTCGGCATTTGCCAGTATCGAGGGCGACTATACGGGAGCGGACGCTCTGGCCAAACACGCGCTTACGCTCTATCATGCATCCGGCGACGAGGCGGGGATCCTGGAAGCGCTGCATGCGCTGGCAGTCAACGAAACACGGCGAGGAAATTATGCAGGAGCGGAACGGCTCTATGGAGACATTGCTTCGCGCTGCAACGACTCCGGGCAGGAACGCGCAGCCGTTACCTCTGACGCAAATCGCGCTTCGATCCGGTTAAAAGCAGGCGATATCGAAGGCGCAGAGCGACTGCTCGCGGAGTGCTCGAGGCGAGCCGAAAAGTTGGGCGATGACGATGTATTCGCTACGGTCGTGGCACTGCAGGGAACGTTAGCATTCAAATGCGGAAAATTTGATACCGCCGGCGATCTCTTTCGCCGCGCGCTCGCGACCAAGAAAGAACTGAAGAACGAGTTCGGCATCGCCGAGGTGAGCGCGGCCCTCGCTGCGGCGTGCGCGCGTCTTGACCGGCAAGCAGAAGCTAGTACGTTTGCATGCGATAGCTTGACGATTGCGCTAGACCTTGCCGAAGCCCGGCTCGTCGTCAGCGCGCTCGAAACATGCGCGCTCGTGGCTATGCAGTGTGACGCGTATGAAACTGCGCGCGATGCGTTCAGCTTGGCTAACACCCAGCGGCGCATGCATTCGGTGCACGAACAAGCGACGCTGGGAGCCGAGGATCTCGAGCCGGAGCTGAAACGCCGGTTCGGGAGTTCGTTTGAGATACCGCAGCCGTCCGATTGGAAGTCCGCCGCGCTTGCGATCGGAAGCCGCATGCGCGGCGGATCCGCAGTTACCCTTTCTTAGTGTAGACCCAAATACCGTAGTGAAGTCTTTTCGGCACGCCTTTGCGGCCGTCGGTTCCGTGCGGTCTTCCCTCTTCGTCGGTTCCGTACGCACTGGCATCCGATATGAAGAAGAGGGGTGACCAGCCGGCCAGCTTCGGAGGGGACGATTCGCCGGGCAGCGGCGTCCGCAAGCGAATTCCATAGCTCCCGCGCCGTGACCGGTACTGTTCTGCCTGCGCGACGTCGGACGCGTACTCCAACCCGCTGCTGAAGTAGCGCAAATCGATGGGCTCGCAACACGCTTGCGCCTTCGCTTCCGTCATTTTTGCCAGCATCAACGCCAGCGCTGCAGTACCGCCGCCCTTCAGGAGCGTTGCGCGATCGAGTTTGCGATTCATTGGATCTTTCGCGGCCGAGGCGAAGTTCCCATCAGGATGGATCCCAAGGCTGCTAATCCGCCGCCTTTCAGCATAGTCGCGCGGTCGATTCTTTGAGGGATGTTTTTCACACGTAGCTCCTTGTGAGAAGAGAGCAAGGAAGACGAGCAGGCCTTTGGCGGCCCTAGCCGCCACGCCTGCGACAGTTGAGCTGGGAACGACTCTGTGATACAAAGTAAGAGATGACCGATTTAGAACGAGCCCTGGCCGATATCGCCGAGGTCCGGGAGCGGTTGAGCGGCGTCCAGCGTTTTCAGGGCTACTCCGGCTTGGCAGCGCTGGTTTCCGCCGGATTTGCGCTGACCGCCGGAGTGGTGCAGTGGCTTATCGTTCCGGCGGTCGCGTCCGCGCACGACGGGCGGCTGTATTTTGCGATCTGGTTTGCGTGTTGCGCAGCCTCCATGGCTGTCAACTACAGCGCCATCGCGCATTGGTACGTGAACGATGCAACCGCGCGCGAGCGCTGGCAAACTGCGACGGTCGGCTTTGCGATTTTACCGGCGCTGGTGCTTGGAGCCGCGCTTTCATTCGCGCTCTTGCGCGCGAACCTGTTCGCGTTTCTTCCCGGTGTATGGTTCGGCTGTTACGGCGTCGGCTTGATCGCTTCGCGGACGATGCTGCCGCGCGCGGTCGTTCCGGTCTGCGTCGCGTTTCTGGGGGCGGGCACTGCGCTGCTCTTCGCGCCGCCCGCCATCGCGCTGGCGCCGTGGGTTTTGGCGATCGGCTTCGGCGCCGGTCAAGCGGTCATCGGCACCATCGTCGTACGCGATCGTGAAAGGATAACGGCATGACGCAATTCGCATTGAGCGCGCTCGATCGCGTCTTTCACGAACGCGGACGCCTGGCTATTTGCAGCGCTCTAATCGCGCATCCTGAAGGCATCTCGTTTACGCAACTGCAGGAGACGTGCGAACTCACCGACGGAAATCTGAACCGTCATTTGCACGCGCTTTCGGAAATGGACACCGTTGAAACCCGCCGCATCACCGGCAAGGGACGGCCGCAGACCGTCGTGCGCATCACCCGCGCCGGGCGCGATCGTTTTCTCGACTACATCGACGCGCTCGAGTCGGTCGTGCGCGACGTTCAGCGCGCGCGCAAACGCAAACCGTCGCCCGTGCGCACGGCGCCCGCCAGCTCCACGTCGCAATAAACGCCCAGCAGATTGCCACGCTGCTGCGCGACGTAACGCAGCACTTCGGGATCCGGCTCGCCGGTCACCGGATCGTAGGTCGTCGCCACACAGCGTTCGATCGGATAGCGGACGCGTAAGGTCGCAGTTCCCACTTCGATCGTGTTTCCGGTGAGGTCGCTTTCCGCAAACGTAAAGTCCTTGGCCGCGTGCGCGTACAGAGTGGGTCGCCACCGCCGGAAATCCATCGGTCGCCCCAAACCGGCGGAAATTTCCTCCACCCAGCGGTCGAAGATCAACGAAACCGGCGCGTCGTCAAAGTAGCGGTTGCCGCTTCGCAGCTCCACGTCAACGTTTTTTTCGCGCGCCAGTTTCTGCGCACGCTGTGGGTCGCTCGTCAAGTGGAGCAGATTGTGCTCTTTTCCGCGATAGGGCTTCCCTGTGCGTTCGTGCCCGGCCGTGACGAATAAGGCTGTTTCGCGGTCGCCGGGGATGCCGTTTTGTGATAGCTGGGCTGATTGCAGTTCTTCACCCGCCAGGCTTTTTATGGGATAGCGAGTGATTGCGGCGATTTGCCCCAGCAGTTTCATCCGCGTAGATTACCATAGGACCCCGTTCAAATCCTCAAGAAGGGCGGCGCATGAGCATTGCGGGTGACGCGTTGCCGCTCCGGCCGTTGAGCATCGGGGAAATTTTCGACCGTACGGTCACGCTCTACGTCCGCTACTTCGGACTCTTCACGCTCATCATGATGGTGGTCATCCTCCCGCTCACGGTCGCCTCGTATTTTTCCACGTACGGCAACGGCGGATACGAGCAGGTTCTCCAGCAGGCCACGCATCCGTCCAGCACGCATTCGCCGGTCGTTCTCTCTCGATTGCTGCAGTTTGAAGGCATTCTTATGCTCGTGCTGCTGCTGCAGCTGCTCTTGCTGCCGTTTGCGAACACGGCTGCGGCATCGGCCGTCGCCGCACTCTACCGCGCCGAGCGTCCGACCTGGCGGCAGAGTTACTCTGCGGCGTTGCGGCGATGGCCGGCAATTCTGGGCGCCGAACTGATGACGATTCTCATCGTCGGCGCGGCGGTGCTTGTGGGCGCATTTGCATTCGGTGCGATGTTTGCGGCCGGAATATTTTTGGTGCGCGGCTCGGCCGCCACCATCGTCGTGTTCGGTTTCCTGATCGCCATCTTCATGATCGCTTGGCTGTTGTCGCTGGCGCTGTGCACCTTCGCAATGGGGTTCGCCTTTATATCGATCGTCGTCGAAAACTCCCCGGTCTTCCAGGCCGTCACTTCGGGGTTCGCGCGCATTTTCAACCGGCGCGAGCTCGGCCGCGCGGTGCTCGTCTTCCTCGCGCTGATCGCGATTTCCATCGGATTGTACATCGTGCTCGGGATCGCCGCCGCGCTCGCCCAAGGGATTACCCACTCGCTCGTCCTCTATGGAATCGTTACCGCCCCCATCTCTTTGATCAGCAGTACGTTTACGGCTTTGCTCTTCGCGGTCTACTATTTTGACGTTCGGGTCCGGCGCGAGGGGCTGGACATACAGACGCAGCTCGACCGGCTGGAATGACCGGGAGCCGGCCGCCGCTCGGTGCGCGCGATCTCGCGCGCGAGATTCTCTTACAGAAACGTTTTCGGGTGGCCGTACCCTCAACGCACCGCACGTTGTGGGAAATGTTTTGGGATTGGCTGCGCGGATTGTGGTCCCGCGTGTGGGACGCGCTGTTTTCGCACGTACACATCGGGAGCCGCGCGGGCCAGATCATCGGCGACGCGCTGGCTTTCGCGCTGATTGCCGTCGTCGTGGTCGTACTCGTACGTCTGGCCCTTGGATCCATTCGCGATGCGCGCCGGCCCGATGCCGCTCACACGCTGCTCGATTCGCCCGCTCCGGGTGCGCTCTACGAGCTGAGCCGTGAGGCC
Organism: Vulcanimicrobiales bacterium; assembly: GCA_038215615.1. Taxonomy (GTDB): domain Bacteria; phylum Vulcanimicrobiota; class Vulcanimicrobiia; order Vulcanimicrobiales; family Vulcanimicrobiaceae; genus Rubrimentiphilum. Next base: position 44,724 of record JBBQQR010000002.1, read on the forward strand.
GCCTTTCGCGGCGACTATCGTATGGCAGTGGCCTTGCTCTTCGCCGCGTCGATCCGGCGTCTGGAGCGGCTGGGAATTGCGCGCGAAAATCCGAGCCGCACCGTCAACGAGTGGCGGCGCAAGCTGCGCGCCGCTCAGCCCTCGGTTTTGCCGGCGTTCGATGCCATCGCTAGGCCGTTCGTCGCGGCGTTTTATGCCGAAATGCCCATCGCGCGCGGAGAGTGGATGGAAGCGCACGACGCGTATGTCGCGCTTCCGGTCGAGCCGGCGCATGCGTAACCGTACGGAGATTGTCATCCTGGTCGTGGCCTTGCTGCTCTTCACCGTTTTTTCGGCGCTGCGTACCGCGACGCCACGCGCGCGTTCGTCGGTTCCATCAACCTACGATACCGGAGCCAACGGTTACGCGGCGCTCTACGAGTTCTTGCAGCGCGAGGGAGTGAGCGCGCAGCGCTACGAGCTGCCGCTGGGAGAGTTGCCCGCGCGCGCGACGGTCGTTTTCGCAGGCGACTACGCGATCGACTCGTCGATTCTTTCAGCCAAAGGGTCGGCGGCGCTGGATAAATGGGTGCGTCGCGGTGGGAAGCTGATCGTGCTCGGAAGCATGTTTCCGTCCACGCGCGACGCGCTCGGACTTCCTAAGACACGCGCAGCCGTAAGTAAGGACGCGACGACGGGGTGCGGTTTTCGCGGAGCGCTCCGCGTGATCGGCGGAGATTTTACCTCGGTTTTACGCACGGCGTGCGATGGCAAACATTCGGTGCTGCTGAGGGGTCGCGGCGGAGCGCTTGCCGTTTCTATCAAGCGCGGCCGCGGAACGATCGTGGAGTTCGTAACGCCGACACTTTTCGACAACGCGCAACTGGCCGCGCACGACAACGCCGCGTTCGCTTACGATCTGTTCGCCGGCGCGGGAGCTCCGTTGTTCGATGAGCGCGTTTATGGCTACGCCGCCGGACGCACGTTCTGGCAAGTGATGCCGCGACCGGTGATCGCCGCCGTGGCCGTGGCTCTGCTCGCGCTGCTGCTGGCTATTATCGCTGCAAGCGTACGGTTGGCGCCCGCTCGAGCTCTCGAACGCGATGACGAGCGCAATTCCTTGGCCTACATTGAATCGCTGGCGCGGATGCTCCAGCGAGGCGGCGCGTCGCACGACGTCATCGCCCGCCTGGCGCGAGCCGCGAGCGCATTTCGCTCACCGCCGCTTGGTGACGACCGAGGGCGCGCGGCGCTCGATGAGCTGCGCCGGCTTGGGGAACGCAGGGATGCCGGACCGCGCGAGGTCTTGCTGGCCGGAACGATCTTCGCGCAGTTGCGAAAGGAATACGAATGGTAACCACGGCTCGGGGTTTAGCTGAACGCGTCGGCGTGGGAATGCGCGAGATCATCGTCGGCGGCGACGAATTGACGTTCGCGCTTCTCGTCGCGCTGCTGGCGCGGGGGCACGCGCTGATCCAAGGCGTCCCGGGCACGGGCAAGACGCTCGCCGTCCGAGCCTTGGCGGCGCTTTTGGGCGCGCAGTACCGCCGCATTCAATTTACGCCGGACTTGATGCCGGCCGACGTCGTCGGGACGACCGTCTTCAATCCGCAGACCGCCGAGTTCAGCATGCGCCCCGGGCCGATCGTCACGAATTTTTTGCTGGCGGACGAGATCAACCGCACGCCTCCCAAAACGCAGTCCGCGCTGCTCGAAGCGATGGAGGAAGCCCGCGTCACGATCGACGGCGTGTCGCTGGAGCTTCCGTGCCCGTTCTTTGTGTGCGCTACGCAGAATCCGATCGAATATGAAGGCACCTATCCGCTGCCCGAAGCGCAGTTGGACCGATTTTTAGTGATGGCGATTGCGGAATATCCGCCCGCGGCGTCGGAGCTCGAGTTGCTTTCGCGCGTCGCCGCGGGCTTTGATGCGCGCACGATCGAGCCGAAGTCGCTCAAGCCCATCGCCGATCCCGGCGAAATCATGACCGCGCAAAGCGAAGTGCGCGGCGTGCGGGTTGCGGCTCCGGTGCAGCAGTATATTTACGACCTGATCGCAGCAACGCGATCGCACCGCGGCCTGAGTCTGGGAGCGAGCCCGCGCGCAGGCGTTTCCCTGCTGGGCGCGGCTCAAGCATCGGCAGCGATCGACGGACGCGACTATGCCACGCCGGACGACGTCAAAGACGTTGCGGCGTTCGTACTGCCGCACCGGCTGATCGTCGCGCCGCAAGCCGAGATCGACGGCGTGACGTCAGTCAAAGTCGTGCGTGAAGTCTTGGAGTCAGTCGCGATTCCGCGTGAAGACGCAACCTAAGCTGCGTTTGGGCGGCATGTGGCCGGCGCCGCGCGCTTATTGGGCGCTGGTCATACTTGCGATGCTGCTGGCCGTCGCCGGCGCGCTTCCGGCATTCCTGATTCTGGCGGCCCTCGCCGCGGCCGCGCTCGTTGCAGGGAGCCTTGCGGACGCATTGACCGGCGTGGCGAGTGCGAAGCTCGAAATCGAGCGTGAGGCGCCCGAACCGTTCGCGTTGCGCGCGCCCGGGGTACTGCGTTACCGTTTCGGGAACCGCTCCGACGCCGCACTGCGGTTGAACGTGATCGAAAGCGATTGCCGCGTCCTGCGCTACGCGCAAGACGAGATTACCGCATCGGTGCCGCCACACAGTGAAGTGCTTGCCCAACGGGACGTCATTCCGGTCGCGCGCGGCGGCGATGCGCTGGGCACGATCTACGTCACGGCGCAAAACCAATTCGGATTTCTCACCCGGCGTCTGCGCTTTGACGCTCCGCAGCCGATCCGCGTCTATCCCGATCTCTCCGCAGTGGAACGGTATGGAGCACTGCACGTTCGCAACCGTCTCATCGAGGCCGGCCTGCGGCGCATGCGTTTGCGCGGCGCCGGAACGGAGTTGGAAAATCTGCGCGACTGGGCGCCCGGCGATCAATTCCGTTCGATCGAGTGGAAGGCGACGGCCAGGCGCGGGCATTTGATGGTGGCCGAGTACGAAGTGGAGCGCAGTCAGAATGTCATGATCGTATTGGATGCGGGCCGCTTGATGACGCCGCGCGTCGACGATCAGCGCAAATTCGATTATGCGATAACCGCCGCGCTTTCGGTCGCTTCGATCGCGGCGCTGGCCAATGACAAGGTCGGACTGGTCGCATTCGCGGGCGAGATACTGCGCGCGCAAGCTCCGCGCAGCGGACGGTCCATCGCTTCAATCGGCGCGCAGGTTCACGATTTGGAGCCGCGGTTCGAGGAGTCGGACTATGCGCGAGCGTTCGCTTACGTTCGGAGCAACGTGCGCAAACGCAGCCTGATCGTTTTTTTTACCGACATGGTCGACCCCGTCGCGCAGAGCTCGGTACTCGCGCAGATCGGTATTCTGGCCAAACGGCACGTGGTGATCTGCGTTTTCATGAACGATCGAGCGATCGACCGCGCTCTGGAGACTTTGCCGAAGAGCAGCTCGGACGTCTACGCCGCCGCGGTTGCGCTGGAGCTGCGCGACGAACGGCGTTCGGCCGCGGCGATCCTGCAGCGGCTGGGCGTGCAAGTTATCGACGTTCCGGCACGCGAGCTCACCACCGCGCTCATCGACCGGTACTTGCTGGTTAAACAGCGCGGTCTGTTGTAGCTCGCGCTACGCTCGGAGCGTGGCGCGCTGCAGCGTGCGCTCCAAACCGACAAGGCGCGTTGCTGAAGCGCGATCGTGCAGCTCGAGTCGCCAAAAGCCGGGCCAGAGGAGGCTCAAGATGAAGAGCGGCGTCGCGATCAGATAGCGCCAAATCACCCGCAAAAGGCCGGGCCGGCCGAATTGCGTGTTGGTCACGCGCACCGACACGATCATCATGCCGAACGTTTGTCCGGCAAGCGCGACCAGGATGATGTTGTAGACCAGGAATTCGGCGAGCGGACCGGGATCGAAGTTCACGCTCCAGTGGATTCCGGGCCGATGGACGCCCGCGCTCGTAACGACCAGATTGCCGATTGCGGCGACGAGCGCGTAGTCGATGGCAATAGCGGCCAGACGCCGCCCAAAGCTCGCGCAATCGCTTTTGGTGACTTCTCCGGAACGGTGTTCGACCGGCTCAAGCGAGACCGGTCGCGTGACCAAGCGCTCTTCCCAATACTCGTAAAGCGCGGCGTGATGGAAAACGCGCAGACTTTCCATGCGATTGGTCGCGTAGGGATTGGGGGCCAGCCATTCGCCCAGACGCAGCACCGAATCGTGTGCGATCTCGACGCGCTGCTGCGCAAAAGCGGCCAGGTCGACTTTACGCGCAAACAAATGGAACTCGCAGAGTGCGATCGCGCGGTACGCGGCGTCGGTGCTTCCGCAGCAGAGCAGCCCGGCGCGGTCGGCAGTGAATTCCGTGCGCCGCAGCCACGCCCCGAAGATCATCGAGATGATGGCGTTCTCGTGACCGTTGACGCTCAAGATTGAGGTCAGCCGGGTATGTCCGGCGGCGATGTGTCCGAGCTCGCGCCCAACCACGAATGTCAGCTCGTCCTCTTTGAAATGATCGATCCAGTGCGTGGAAATGATCAGCGAGTACGGATCGCCGAAGCCGACTGCAACAACCGGAACGCGGATGTCGTCGCGCAGGAATACCATCGGCATCGGCAGTTCCAGCATCGACGCGCACCGCTCGACCACCGAAAAAAGCTCGGGAAACTGCGTACGCGTGATCATGACGCAGCTCCCTAACAGCGCTCCGCGCGCGATCGTCACGTAGACCATTGCCACGACGATCAAAACGCCGACCGACGAGACGCCGATGACCTCGTGCCAGACGCGTCCGATCAAGAACGCTATCGCCGGCGCGAACGCCAGCGTGATCGCCAAACTCAGCCATTCATACCGCTGGCGGATGGAACATTTTCCACGAAAAAGGTCGCGCATATCAGCGCTCGCGCCCGGCGAAACCAAAGTAAGCGATAAGAGCGAGAGCGGTGAAGACGCCGACGCTGTCGCGAACCGGGATCCCAAAACGAAGGTTTGTAAAAAAACCTTCGATCATTCCGGCGACGCAGAGCATCGCGACAACGCCGCCGACGAGGATGCCGGCACGACGGCCGTTTTGCGCAATCGCGTCGCGCCGGCTCAGCCTGCCGGGATTCAACACGCCTGCAGCGAGCAGCAATCCGCCAGCCGCAGCGATTTGGATCGCGGTCAATTCGATGACGCCGTGCGGGACGATGGTGGCCCAATAGTCGTTTCCGAAACCCGCCTGTCCGTAAAGCGCGCCGAGGCCGCCGACCATCAGGCCGGTGAGCGTCAGTTCGTAGATCGTGAAGAGGCCGAGCGTGACGATGCCGCCGGCGAAAGCAAGAATTGCGACCTTGATGTTGTTCGTAATGATGAATGCCGACATGGCAGCCGAGAATTCCGAGGTGAACGCAAAATTCGAATCGTGCAGGCTCTTCGTAATGTGCGACGGGACGATCGACTCCGGCAGCAGCGCGTAGACATCGGCCGGATGCGAATTGACGATTGCAAACGCGACTATCGCCCAAACGATCGTCAAGGCCGCGCACGCGCCGACGTACCGCCAAGACCGGCGAAACTCCCGCGGAAAAGTCTGCGCGAAAAAGCGGGCAATGCGCGTGCGCCCAGGCTCGACTGCAGCGCCGTACACCAGCGCGTGCGATCGCGCGACCAGGCGGTTGAGATAATGTTGGAGCTCGCCGCCGTAGCCGCGACCTTGCGCGTAGGCGAGATCCGAGGTGACCCAGCGGTAGAGCCGGCCGGCTTCAAAGAGCTCCGCCGCATCCAAGGCGCGTAAACCGCGCCGCCCGGTGCGGGCGAGCAGGAGCTCCAAACGCTCCCATGCCCGGCCGCGGCGCCGGACGAACGAACGCTGATCCACTCCGCAGTATTGCGGCGCGCGCCGCCAACTGCCCCCCGGAGGGGGCCTGCGGCATGTCGCGGGGCGAAACGCCCTGCAATGGATCGTACGCTGGAAGTCCGCACGCCGGAAAGTATCGCGTTCTCCTACGAACTTGCGGGCCTGGGCAGCCGTTTTCTGGCCGTGTCCGTTGACATTGCGATTCAAACGCTGGTCATGATCGGCATCATTTGGGGATTGATCTATGCCGGATCGCACATGAGCGCCGCGGTGCGCGATGCTTCGGCGCCCACGAAAATCGAAGCGTCGCTTGCGATCGCATTCATCGCCGCGATAATTTTCGTGGTCTATTTCGGATATTTCATTCTCTTCGAGGCGTTTTGGAACGGGCAGACGCCCGGAAAAAAAATGATGGGCCTGCGCGTCGTTCGCGACGGCGGCTATCCGGCAGACTTTGCGAGCATCGCCATTCGCAACCTGATCCGCGTCGGCGAGTTCGTCGCCGGACTCTACGCGGTTAGCGCGGTGGCGGCGCTGCTTTCACCCGAAAATAAGCGGCTGGGCGACATGGCGGCGGGGACGATCGTCGTTCGCGACGCGCGCGCAGCCAAGCTGGCGGACGTGTTGGAGGAGCAGCGGGAAAGCGCGCATCCGCTCATGCTCAGCTCTCAAGAGCGCGAGCTCATCGACCAGTTCGTCGCGCGCCGCGAAGGAATGGCGCCGCATAGCCGCGCGCTCATGGCATCGAAAATCTCCGAGCGCGTTCGCGCGCGCGTTTCGCGCGATCTGCAGCAGTTAAACGACGAAGAGTTGCTGACGCGCCTTAGCGCTTTGTAAAACGGCTCATCAGGTCGCGCGCAAAGCCGAGCGCGTCCTTTTTCGTATTCTCGTAGATCGAACTGGCCTGTCCGGCGCTCATGTGCCGGCCGTGCTCGTAGTAAAACGCAACGCCCTCGCCTACGACAATCGTGCCCGCGTAGGCGATCGCGCCCTTGATAGCGATGCCTGCGACCGGAATGAATCCGGAAAGTTCGCGCGCCAGCATGCGCCAGCCGAAGCCCCCGCCGACGACCGGAAGCAGTTGCCACAAACGTTGCACGTCCGGATCGCGTCCGTACGTTGCCTCGACGTGCAGCAGCAGCATCATCTGGATGCCCGTGATCGCCACCATGTCGCCGGCCGAAGCGAACGCGCCCAAAACCAAACCGAAGACCGGGATGTGATCGACGACGGCGCTCGCAAGCGCGACTTTCAGCGCGTTGTTGGCGGCATCGCGCGTCAGTTTCGCAGCCACGGTTTCTCGCAGGACGGGAAGTCTGCGGCCTACCGCAATCTCAACGCCTTTGCAGCGTTCTACCAAGTGCGGAAAGACGCGTCCGCGCAATGCTTCCTTGGATACCGCGGTAACAACGTATTCGGCGGAAGCGCCGGCGATGGGTGCGGTTGCGGGACCGCTGGGCTGCGCATCCTCATCGACGGTGATGGCGAAGATCGGCAAATCGAGTGCGCGCAGGCCGGCGAAATCGGCACCTCGCGCGTCGCCGCGCCGTCCCAGGAAAAGAATCGCGCGACCTTCGCGAGTCATCGTGAGCGGCGCCATTCCCGGAACGATCGTTTCTAGGCAAGCTGCCGCATCGGGCGGCACGGAGTCGTCGTGTCCGGAAAGCAACAGCGAACGCATCGACGCTACCAGCGCCGGGTCGCCGCACAAATAGAGCCTGAAGGGCTTGCGGGTATGCGCGGTGACCGCGCGGACATCGATGCCCTTACGGACGAGGCGAAAGATCTCTCCGGTTGCGGTGGCCATTATCGGCTACTACACGCCGGTGTTCTGATTTGTTACGGTTCCGTTCGGATGGGCTTCCTTAGCCGGGTCGTCCGTGTAGTCCAGATAGAGCAGGCCCATGAAAATCTCGAGCGCCAGCGCGTGCATTCCGCGGGCATTCGCGACGTCGATGACGCTGCGGTGCGTTTCGTGGGCTTCACGGATGATGGTTTGCGGCGAAGTCTTGTAGTCGGCGGCGATGATGGAAGCGGCCGCCAGCTCGCCCGGCGTGACGTTGTCGTGCAGCATGCCGATGTAGTCGATGTCGTCGACGTTCCAGCGCAGGTTGATGGCTTTTTGCAGCGTGTCGTAACGCTGCGGCGAGGTTCCTACGCCCAGCAGCGTGATGCGCGTCGAAAGCTGCCGCGCCCTAGCCAGATCGTAGAGTTGGTTCGCCTGCGACGCAGAAATCGCCGCGGCGCCGAGCGATGCGGTCGCTTTCTGCATATACGGCAGCAGCGACGTGTAATCGAATTGGTCGATGTCGCCGAACGCGTTCAGGCGGATCTGCTGGAGCCGCTTGAAGAACGCGTCGAGATCGGCCAGGCCGCTGTCGAGCTGCATCGCAGCCGCGCGGCCGGCGTCTACCGAACGCACCATGTCGGCGTCGGCCGTCGAGATTTCACCGATCATGTGCGGGTACGACGGAAAGATCGCGATCGAATCCGACGGAATCGGATTCACGTTGAGCGGCGCCTGCATCTCGTCCAAGATCTGCGCGTTCTCGCGCAGCAGGCCGTCGGGCTTGTTCGTTTTTCCATCGATAGAGCCGACGTTGTCGATGGCCGAGGTAGCGTCTTGGAAGGCGCTGTTGACCGAACGGCTCATCCCGTTGACAGTTTTTACGACGGCTTCGAGGCGCGAACCGTGTTTGATGTTGATCGAGCTGAAATCGGGAATCTCATACTGGATCGCTTGCAGGCGCAGCTGCAGCGACTTCAGCTGACTGTGACCCTGATCGTGACGCGCGGCGATTTGGGCTTGCGCTTGCGCCTGCACCTGCACGGCCTGCTGCACTTGCGCGCGCAGGCCCACGAGGTCGGGGCGCGTGAGATCGACGCGGCGTGCCTGCATCGAACGCAGCGCGGCCATGCGCTGGAGTGCAGCGGCTTTGACTTGCGGCGACGTGCTTTGCGCCAGTGTGCCTAAGGTCTGCTCGCTCTTGCTGGTGAGTCCGAGCGCGAGCTGGCTTTGCCCGAGCCCTAGCAACGCCTCCTGGTTCGAAGGGTCGGTTTTGAGGATGTCGGTTAAATCGATGCCCGCGATGTTGTAGCGATCTTCATCGAGATCGTGCTGCGCACGCACGAGTTTTTGCCCAGCGGTGACCTTCGTCGGATCGAGCTCCGGATAGCCGAGCAGATGCGAAATGCGCGCGCTCGAACCCGGGTGGCTTTCGAAATATTTGGTGACGAGGTCGTTATGCTCGCCTGCGAGCGCTCCCAGATGCTGCTGCATCGTGATCATCGCTTCGGGGTCGAAGCCGGCTCGCGACATGAGCAGCAGTCCGTACTGGTCGGCTTGCAGCTCGTCGACGCGCTGCAGCTTCGCCATGGCGCCGGCTTGGAGCAGATTGCCGAAGTTGTAGATGAAGGGCGAGAAAATCGATGCGACGCCGAGCAGGATGCTCAAAATTTGCGATTGGGATTGCATCGTGACGGTATGGCGCCGCTCGATGTGGCCCGTTTCGTGGCCGATGACGGCCGCGAGTTCGTCGTCGGATTGGACGAAGTCCAGCAGCCCGCTGTTGACATAAACATAACCGCCCAGCGTTGAGAACGCGTTGATGCTCGTGTCGCCGACGATCTTGATGTTATAAGGAACGTCCTTGCGCGCGGTTTGCGCCCAGAGTTTGGACGAGACGCTCTGCACCCAGGCGTTGAGCAGCGGGTCCGTTTCGATAACGCTGGTTTCAACGATCTGCTGATCGTAGCCGCGCCCGATGGCGACCTCATTTGCGGTAGAAAGCGCGAGCGCGGGTGCCGGGCATATGGCACTCAGCAATGCCAAAATGAGCGCCGATGGGACGATTTTGCGAAACAGCATGGCCATATTTACCTATAACCCGCGGGAGCGGGCCCGAGTTCAGTACTGCGCACTCCCAGAACGCAGGTCTAGGTTCCTTTGTTACCGTGTCATCCTGAGCGGAGTCAAAGGGCGGCTGTGGAGGAGCTGTGCATAAGCGGAACTTATTGTGGGGGTTCTGTGGAGGCCGCAGGGCGGGCGCTTGCGCGTTCGAACCGCCTCCCCTGATGGCGGTGTTGCGCGGCAAGGGCCTGGGCCTTGAAATTGCCTTAGGAGAGCGCGATTTTGAGGAAGCTCTTGCCGAGTTGCAGAGCAAGCTTGGCGAGCGTCCCGGATTCTATTCGGGAACGCCGGCCACGGCTGCCGTCGGGCGCGAGGGTCTCCCGGAGGAGCAGCTTGCACGGCTGAAGACACTTCTGATCGAGCACGGGATTACGCTCGAAGGCGTGAGCGCGGCCCAACCCGACGACGGCGAAGAGCTGGCACGGCGGCGGGCGTTGCGCCCGAAACGGGAGGTGCAGCTTTCGGACGCGGCTCGGTCGCTGGTGCCTGATTTTGAGGGCGCGCGTAAGGACATCGCCGTCCGTCGCAGCCGCGGGGAAAGCAGCGTCCGGCGTTTGGTGCCCGCGCCTGATCCCGAACCGCAATCCGTCGAAATCCCGCCCGTCGCGCCCGCCACGCTCTATCACGTGGGCACGCTTCGCGGCGGGCAGGCGCTGCACAACGTCGGCAACATCGTGGTGATCGGCGACGTGAACCCGGGCGCGGAGCTGATCGCCGGCGGCGACATCGCCGTCTTCGGATCGCTACGCGGCGTAGCTCACGCCGGAGCGCAAGGCGATGCGGGCGCGCGCGTCTACGCGGTCGATCTCTCGCCGACGCAGCTGCGCATCGCTACGTTGATCGCGGCAGAAGCCGGCGCGCGAGGAGCTCGCAAAGAGCCCGAAGCGGCCTGCGTGCAGAATGAACGCATTACGATCGTTCCGCTGGTTTCGGCGGAGCGTTTTGCTAAGGGCAAGGAGAAGGTGGAGTGAAGGCTCGCAAGATCGTTTTGACGTCCGGCAAAGGCGGCGTCGGCAAAACCACCGCCACCGTCAACATCGGTGCGGCGCTTGCCAAGCGGGGCCACCGCGTGATCCTCGTTGACACCGACATCGGGCTGCGCAATCTCGATTTGGTGCTCGGCTTGGAAAAACGGATCGTCTTCGACTTAGTCGAGGTCATCGAGGGGCGCTGCCAAGTCCGGCAAGCGCTGATCAAAGATAAGCGCTTCGAATCGCTGGCGATTTTGCCCGCGGCGCAAACGCGCAACAAAGACTCGATCACCGAGGCGCAAATGGCCCGCCTGATCGACGAGCTTGCCGATATGGCCGACTACGTGCTGATCGACTGCCCGGCCGGCATCGAAGGCGGTTTCCGCAACGCCATCGCCGGCGCCGACGAGGCCATCGTCGTGACGACGCCCGAAGTGAGCGCGATTCGCGACGCCGATCGGGTCATCGGCAAACTCGCGGAGCGTTCGATTCCGATGCGGCTGATCATCAACCGCATCCGCCCCGACATGGTACGCAGCGGCGACATGCTTTCGATCGACGATGTCTGCGAGATTCTCTCGATCGAGCTGCTCGGCATCATTCCCGACGATGAAGAGATCATCGACACGACCAACCGCGGCGAGCCGCTCGTGCTGGGCGAAGGCTACCGCTTGCGCGGCATCTACGAAAAAATCGTGCGGCGCCTGGAAGGCGACCTCATTCCCTTTACCAATCTCGACGCGCCCGGCTTTTTCGGCCGGCTCATCGGCGCGCTGAAAGCAGGCTGACATGCTTCCTCTCCGGCAACCCTTCGATGTCGCGCACGATGACGCGCAAGCGAACGCGGCGCAAACTTCGGGAGCGCCCCTAACGTTGGGACGCGCGATTGTCGTGACATCCGGGAAAGGCGGCGTCGGCAAAACCACGACGACGGCAAATCTCGGCGTCGCACTCGCAAAGCGCGGTGCGAAGGTCGCGCTGGTTGATGCCGACGTCGGCTTGCGCAACTTGGATATCCTGATGGGCTTGGAAAGCCGCGTGCGCCATCACGTGCTTGACGTCCTCGAAGAAAAAGTTGAACTCAACGAAGCGCTCGTGCGCGACAAAAATTTTCCGAATCTGTTTTTGCTGGCTGCCGCACAATCGCGCGAAAAGGACGAAGTAGATACTGAGTCTATGCGCGATCTGATCGAAGAACTGCGCGAGCAGTTCGATTACGTGCTGATCGACTGCCCGGCCGGCATCGAAATGGGGTTCACAAATGCGGTGGTCGGCGCGCAAGAAGCGATCGTCGTCTGCACGCCGGAAGTTTCGGCGGTACGCGATGTCGACCGCGTCGTCGGACTGCTCGGCAACGCGTTCTCACCGCAGTTGATCATCAACCGCGTGCGCCCGCACTTGGTACACAAAGGCAAGATGCTCTCGGTGGAAGACGTCAACTCGATTCTGCGCTTACCGCTGCTGGGCGTGATTGCGGACGAGCCCGATGTCATCGTGTCGACCAACAAGGGCGAGCCGCTTGCGCTGCGCACCGATACGGCAACCGCGAAAGCGTATCATACGATCGCAGCGCGCATTGCGGGCGAAGACGTTCCCGCGCCGATGGTCGAGTACAAGGAAACGTTCATGGACAAACTCGGATCGCTGCTGGGAGGCCGCCGATGACCTTCAACGATGTCTTCAATAACCTGAACCGGCTATTCGGCCGCGAAAAATCCGGAGAGACGGCAAAAGAGCGGCTGCGCCTGGTGCTGATGTCCGACCATCTCTCGCTCGCACCGGATATGGTCGAGGCGATGAAACGCGATCTGGTCGAAGTCGTCTCGCGTTACGTCGAAGTCGATCGCGACAAGATCGACGTGCGCTTCGAACATCAAGACAGCGTCTTCGCGATGCTCGCGAACGTGCCGATCATCTCGGTGAACCGCACGCCGTCGCCCCCGGCCGGACCGCCGCGCCGCCGCCGCCGCAAAAAACGCCTCGCGCAGCAAAACGGTCAAGCGCCGCCGCAGTCGACGATAAATCCGGCGCCGGCAACTTAATCTTCTAGCGCGCGAAGCTCGTCGAATTGCCGGCTGAGTAATTTCAGCCTGGCTTTCGTGAGGTGTATTCGTTTCGAGAGCCGTGTTTTGATGGCAACCGGTTTCTTGCCGATGGGCACATTAAAATAAATCTTGTACGGTGGTACCGAACTAAAAGCCATGAATTCATCCGGCGCATAGCGGTCAAAGTGCCATTTCCGTTCAATCTCGTATGCTATGACGAACTCGAAGTGATCGGGATCGCTCGCTGCGGCTGCCCACTCCGTTAGGGTTGCTGCGCCAAAGCAGTGCCCAAAAGCGCGGGTGAACTTCACCTCGAAATGCCACGTAACTCCGTTTTTCCTCGCGACAATGTCGGTCGGTGTGGAAGCTACTCTCGCTTCGGAAAACCCCTCTAAAATCAAGGCCTGAATGAATGCGGATTTTGCCGCGACATCGCTTTTGGGATTCTGATTGGACATGTCCATGGCGAACCTCCGGAAGCTAGGCCGGAAGGTTGCCGGACGGCGCCTGTGGGATCCTGGATCTCGCTTCCGGAGGGATACCGATGAAATACTACGTGCTGGTCATTCAGTTAGGCGTCGAAGCCGAAGTGCGAGGGCCGTTCGCAACACCGGATAAGCGCGATCGCGAAGCTCGGATGGCCGTCCGTTTGGACGATTTCAACGGCGACTATGACTCGATTTTCCGAATGGATATCGAACACGACCGCCCCGAGACGTACTCTTTTGCCGATGGCGAGCTCTATGACGAAGAGCCCGTAACCGTCTAAGAATGGTTGAAGGGCCGCTCGTAAGAGCGGCCCTTCGTGACACTGGGCCTCGGACGCGATGCCAGCGTTTCATTTGCGACCTGCAATTCAAGAAAGTATGATTTAGGGAGATGCGATGAGAAGCGGCTCTTCATGGCCGAAAGCAGCCAAGTAAGGCTCAAGCGATCCATCCCTATCTTGCGCATGTTCGACGTGCCGAAGGCACGCGAGTTTTATCTCGACTACCTCGGCTTCTCAGTAGATTTCGACCACCGGTTCAATGAAAACGCCCCGTTATTTATGGGCATATCGCGCGGAGATGTCGTTCTGTTCTTAAGCGAACATCACGGCGACGGCACACCCGGAACACATGTCCTCATCGAGACGGACGGGCTGGACGCTTTGTTTGCGGAGTTGAAAGCCAAGAACTACCGCTACATGAATCCCGGCATTCAGCTGCAGGACTGGGGCCGGCGCGACCTTGTCGTCGTCGATCCGTTTGACAACCACATCAATTTCAGCGAACGGATCGAATAGCGGCGGTGGCTACGATGACTTTGGGCGCGCAGGCGCGCCGGTATGCGGGCCGTGTCAATTGGTATTTGGTCGTGGCCGCGATTCTCGTGACGTCGTTCGGCATCGTGATTATTCAGTCTGCGGGTTTGCACACCGATCCGGGGGAGTACCGGAAGCAGATACTGTACGCGCTCCTCGGCGTCGGCGTGATGATTGGTTTCTCGCGTATCGACTACCGCGATCTCTCGAAGTGGGCGCCGGGATTATATGTCGTCACGCTCTTGCTGCTGGCGTTTATTTTGCGCGGCGGCCACTCGTCGCACGGAGCGCAGAGATGGATCAGCCTTGGTCCGCTCGGCACGTTCCAGCCGTCGGAGCCCGCCAAGCTGATCCTGGCGATCTCGATTGCGTGGGTGCTCTGCAAGGGTGAGTATGCGAAGCTGACGGAGTTGTGGAAGCCGCTGCTTATGGTCGCCGTTCCCGCGCTGCTCGTCGCAAGACAGCCCGATCTTGGAACGGCCCTTGTCTTTATGGCGATCATGAGCGCGCAGCTGTTTTTTGGTTTGCCGAAATGGCAGCATTTCGCCGCGTACGCGCTGGCCGGAGCAGCGGCGATGGCGCTGGCGATCGAAACAAAATACATATTAAAGCCTTTCCAAAAAGCGCGGCTGCTGATCTTCCTCAATCCCAAAGCCGACCCGCAGGGCGCCGGCTACAATTTGAACCAGTCGAAGATCGCGGTCGGCAGCGGCGGCTGGTTCGGTCGCGGCTTGCATCACGGCACGCAGACGCAACTAAATTTCGTCCCCGAGCACTCGACCGATTTTATTTTTACCGTCGTCGGTGAAGAGCTAGGGTTCGTCGGGACCGTCATGCTGCTGGCGTGCTATGGCGTGCTATTATTCGGCGGCGTGATCGCGATGATCAGCGCGCGCGACCGTTTTGGGTTCTTACTTGCCAGCGGGATCGTCGCGATGTTCGCATTTCACATCGTCGTCAACATCGGCATGACGATCGGCATCATGCCGATCACCGGCATACCGCTGCCATTCTTGTCCTATGGCGGTTCCGCGGTGCTGACGGACTTCGCGGCTATCGGCGTCTTGCTCAACATCTACGCTCAAAAAGATCGAGGCGTCTTGGGTAACGCTTAGGGCCGTTCGGGGAACAACAGAGATCATGGGCGCAACCAATATCCGGGATTCGACGACATGGTTTGATGTAGACGGCACAGCGCTGCCAAACGGCGGTGATGACGCTGGCCCTGGGTGAAGGGGCGCCGCCCACGTATTAAAGGTCCGGTCCCCAGGCGGCGGGAACGGGGGGCCAAGCCGGCAGCCTGCCCTCTAAGCTATGGGCTGCGCCGGTAAACAGTAAGATTTTTAGAAACCGCTAGCAGGCGATCGCAGGAGCTGAAAAGCCGGATGCTGGTCGCACTCGCGGAGGAGTAAATTTGTCAACCGAGATCCTCATATCGAGCGATCCCTGGGAAAACCGGGTCGCAATCCTCGAGGACAAGGTCCTCGCTGAACTCTACATCGAGCGTGAAGAAAAAGTCATCGGCTCGATCTTCAAAGGAAAAGTCCAAAACGTTCTGCCCGGAATGGGCGCGAGTTTTGTCGACATCGGACTGGGACGCAACGCGTTTCTTTACGTAGACGACATCAATAAAACGCCGCTGAATATCGGCGACGTTGAAATCACGCAAGGGCGCAGCGGCTGGACGATCGGCGAAAAAGTCAACCGCGGCGACGACGTGCTGGTCCAAATCGTCAAGGAACCGCGCGGCCTCAAAGGCGCGCGCATCAGCACCAACATCTCGCTGCCCGGGCGCTACCTGATTCTGATGCCGACCGGCAAGTACAGCGGCGTCTCGCGCAAGATCGATACGGCCGAAGAACGCAACCGCCTCAAGGCCGTCATGAAGCGCATCCGCCCCGAGGGTATGGCGACCGTGGTGCGGACGGCCGCGGCCGGCGTGAGCGAAGCCGAATTGATCGCCGATCTGGGCGTGCTCATTCGCATGTGGCACGGCATCCTGGAAATGTACAAGCGCGCTGCCTCCCCCGCTCTGCTGCACAAAGACATGAACCTCGTTTACAAAGCCGCCCGCGATTTCGTGAGCGCCGATGTCGACAAAGTCTTGATCGACAACGAGGAAGAGTACCGCAAGGTCTGCAGCTTCTTGCAACTGCTCGGCCCGCAATATCTCGACCGTGTCGCGTATTATCCGGGCGGCTCGTCGCTCTTTGCCGACTACAAAATCGACGAAGAGATCCAGCGGCTGATGAAGCCGAAGATCAATCTGCCCTCGGGCGGCTCGATCGTGATCGAAACGACCGAGGCGCTCACCGTGATCGATGTCAACTCGGGAAAATTCACGGGCGGTAAGAATCTGGAAGATACGATCGTCAAGACCAACATTGAGGCCGCGGCGGAGATCGCGCGCCAAGTGCGTCTGCGCGACATCGGCGGCATCATTGTCTGCGATTTCATCGACATGAGCTCCGAGGCCGCGCGCAACAAAGTCGTCGGCGTTCTCGAAGAAGGACTGCGCCGCGACCGTACGCGTGCCACCATTCAGTCGTTCAGCAACCTGGGACTCTTAGAATTTACGCGCAAGCGCGTCGGCAAAGATCTCTCGGCGCAGCTGCGCGGAGCGTGTCCGGATTGCAGCGGCTTGGGAACGGTGCTTTCCTCACAGTCGGTCGCGATCGAAACGCTGCGCAAACTGCGCTCGCAGCCGCTCAACGGAAAGCTGCTGCTGGTCGAAAGTTCGCCCGGCGTCGCGGCCCAGCTCGAATTCTGGTACGAAGACGAAACCCGCAAACTCGCCGAACAGCTCGAAGCGACGATCCACGTCCGGATCGATCCGCTGTTGCACCCGGAAAAAACCCGTATCCGCAGCGTTACCGAAGTTCCGCCGGATGCCGCCGTTCGCGTCGGGGACGAACGCGAAGTGGAATTGCTTCCCGGCCGTCTCCCCAATCCGACGTCAGCCGCTGCCGTTATCGGCACGCGTCTCGTCGAAGTGGAAAACGGCGCGAACATGGCCGGTCAAAGCGCGCGCATTAAAGTTATCGACGTCGAAGATGACAAAGCGCTGGCGGAACTCGCGGTCGCAGCGCCGGGTGAAAAAAAGAAACGGCGCCGCCGCCGTCCGGGCAAAGCGCTCACGCCTGCCGAGCAAGCCGAGCAGCTGCGCGAGCTGGCCGAAGAAGCCGCCAAACAGTCGTCGGCGCGTCCGCCGATCGGCATTACGACCGTTACCGAGGAAGAGGAACGCGAAGACAAAGCGATCGTCGCCGAGACGAAAGCCGAGCGCGCTCCCGAAGCAATTCTGATCGGCGAAGGCGCCGAGGTCCACGAAGGCGGACGCCACCGCCGCCGCGGGCGCCGCCGCCGCGGACGGGGCGGCCACGGTGCCGCCACCGGTAATGGCCAGCCCATCGCGCCTGCCGCCGGGATTCCACCGCCGAGTGTCGAGATTCAACCCCAGGTTCCGGCCCATCGCCAACCGTCAGGTCCGCCGCCGGTCGACGGCGACCCGCTGCGCCGCCGCCGTCGCCGCCGCCGTGGCGGCCGGGGACGCGGCGAGGGAGCCGGTCCAGGCGCCGTGCCGATGCAGCCCGGGCAGCCGAGGCCGCCTGCGCCGCCGCCGCCCGTTCCAGAGCGCCACGTTTTCCGAGTCGCACGCGACGGCCGGGCAGAACCGACCGGAGTAACGGCGCCGCCGCAGCCTATTCGCGCGATTGCACCCTGGAACCGCAAGCTTCAGCCGCCTGCGGTGGAAGCTCCGGCGCCCGCTTTACACGTGCCCGAAGAACCGGCGAAGCCGACGAAACCCGCCCGGCGCCGCCGCGCGCCAAAAGCGGAGCCCGTCGCCGCACTGCCCGCTGCGCCGGACGAAGCAAAACCGAAGAAGACGACGCGTGCGCGTAAGACCACTGCCGTAAAGAGCACGGCACGCAAAAAGAAATCGACTTAGCGCACGTCTTCGTCGACTACGACGGAACCGTAACCGACCTCGACACGTTTGACGTGCTCGTGCAGCATTATGCCGGGCCGGACGAATGGGCGCGTTACGAAGAGCACCTTCAAGCCGGCTCGATGTCTCTGCGGGATACGTTGGCGTCGCAGGCACGCTTTGTGCGCGGAACGCTGGACGAAGCCGACGAGCTGCTGGCGGCGTCGACGCGCGTCGATCCCACCTTCGCCCACTTTTCACAACGATGCGGCTCCCTGGGCGTCGACCTTACGATTGTCAGTTCCGGAATCGTGCCGCTGATCGCGCGCGCGTTAGAGCGCAACGGCCTCGCGCACATTCCCATTTTGGCAAACGAGGTTTCGACCCACGATAGCGGCTGGAGGCTGCACTTCCGCGACGACTCGCTCAACGGGCACGATAAAGCCGCAGCCGTGCGAACAGCTTCGGCTTTCGGAAAAGTCGCCTACGTTGGAGATGGATACTCAGACTATGAAGCCGCGCTCGTGGCGGAAGTGCGCTTCGCAAAGCGCGGCCGCAGTCTCGAGCGTTACCTGCGAGACCGCGGCGTTGCCTTTACTGCGTTTTCGAACTTCGCCGAGGTAGAAGCGGCGCTATTTGATTAGCCGCCGCTCGCACGTGCGATGCGGTCGTTGAGGAACTGGACCGCCCGGCCGAGTTGTGCATCGCGCGCCGGATCGCCGAACCGGAAGCCGGCTCCCTTGTTTTCGATCACTTGAATGTCGGGCGTGATGCCTACCAGGTTGATGTCGCGGTTGTGCGGCGTTAAGTAGCGCGCGTCGGTGATTTTGATAGCCGAGCCGTCCGGAAGCGCGACGATCTCTTGCACGACGCCCTTTCCGAAAGTTTTCGTGCCGATGATGGTGCCTACGCCGCTGTCTTGAATCGCGGCCGTCGTGATCTCAGATGCCGACGCCGTATGGTCGTTCACCAGAACCGCTAGCGGAACGGGCGGGATGGCCGTATCTTCGGCCTCATACGTCGTGACGTTTGACGCGCGCGACTCGACCGACACGATCGGTCCGCTCGCGATGAACTTCGAGCTCACCGAAATTGCGGCATCCAGATACCCGCCGCCGTTATCGCGCAGGTCGAGCACCAGCGCGCGCGCACCCTGTTGCTGCAAACGGTCCAATGCCTGCTGCAGTTCGGCGCCGGTATTTTGTCCGAAGACGGTCAGCTCGACGTATCCGATTTTGCCGGGCAGCATTTTTTCGTAGACGGAAAGCTCTCGAATCGTGGCGCGCACGATCGTGATCGGCGCCGACAGTAACTGCCCGCCGCGCACGATCGTGAGTTTGACCGGCGTGCCGGCCTTGCCGCGCAAGTGCGAAGAAGCTTCGGGAAGCTTCATGTTTTTGGTGGATATCCCGTCGATCGCCGAAATGATGTCGCCTTCTTGCACGCCGGCCTTGTCAGCGGGGCCGTCCGGAATGACGTTGCTGACGTCGATGAATTTGGTCGCATCGTCTTGTTCGATCACGATGCCCGTGCCGGCAAACGAGCCGCCGTTGAGTCCTTGGTTGAGGTCGGCGTACTCTTTGGGCGTCAGGAACGTTGTGTACCGGTCGTGTACGGAACTCAGCATCCCGGCGATCGCCGCGTAGGCGAGCAGATGCGAACTGATCTTGCCGTGCGCCAAACGCGTTGCAACATCGACCTCGTGGCCGACCGCGCGCGCCGTGCGGGCGGAGCTGTCTGCCGCGAAGATGGGCGGCAGGCCCGCGCCTATTCCGGCCAGGCGAAGCTGCTTGGACAGCTCGGCGCGGGCACCGTTGACGATTGCCTGAGCGTCGGTCTTCCGGTAGAAGTCGGCGCGCAATTTTTCGTAGCTGAACTGAATCTCGCTCGCGTCCAGCGGAGCGATTTGTTGGGGCGCGGCTGCGGTCAGAAAAGCGGCGGCGCAGATCAGGGCGATGTAACGGTTCATAGTCTCTCTAACGCGTGAAGCGGTCCAGATATGCCTTGGCGGCTTGCAGTTGTTTGTCTTTCGGGGTGTCAATCAGTCGAAAATCCAGTAATTGCGCGACGTTTTGATCCGGCGCGATGCCCTTATGTTGGATATCGCGTCCGGCCGGGGTGAGGTAGCGCTCGGTCGTGATCTTCAGCGCGCCCCCGTTGGGCATCGTGTAGATACCCTGGACGACGCCTTTTCCGTAGGTCTGCGTGCCGATGAGCGTAGCCATTTTGTAATCCTGAAGCGCGCCGGCCGTGATCTCCGAGGAACTGGCCGTGTAACCGTTGACCAGCACGACAAGCGGGCGCAAGCCTGAAATGTACTCGCCGGTCGCATCCTTAGAGTTTTTGTCGCCCGCGCGGTCGATCTCGGTGACGATCGTTCCGTGCGGTACGAAGTAACTCGAAATATTGACCGCTGCATCGAGCAACCCGCCCCCATTGAACCGCAGGTCGAGGATGTATCCCTTGGCGTGCTTGGCCTTCCCCTGCAGCAGCGCTTTGCGAATCTCGGTCGCGGAAGTTTGTCCGAAGTCGCTCAAACGGATATAGTCGTAGCCGTTCTCCATTTTGGCGTGCACGGTCGGGACATGGATGATCTCGCGCGTGATGCGGAAGTTACTTCGCGCCGTTCCTTTATAAGGATGAGTCTTGAGCGTAACCTGAGTGCCTTCCGGCCCCCGGATCAAGCGCTCGACGCGGTCGAGCGTGAAGCCCTTTACTGTATGTCCGTCGACGGTGTCGAGGAGCGCGCCGGCCTGCATGCCCGCGCGCGCGGCCGGCAAATCGGGGATCGGTTGCAGCAGCACTTGGCCGTTCTTGAGCTGATAAATGAAGACGCCGATGCCGCCGAAATCGCCGCCGTTAAGCTGCTCGTTGAGCGCACGAATCTGCTCGGGCGGCAGATAGACCGTGTAGGTATCGTTGACCGACTTGAGCATCCCCGAAAGCGCAGCCTGCGTGAGATCTGCCGGCGCGATCCCCAAGGGTGCGTAGCGGTTGCGCGCGGAGGCGAGCTGACTGTCGAGTGCCGAGAGCGCTTGCGTTTCATCGTTGCCGGCGGGCACGGCGGCAATCTGTGGCGCAATGTGTTTCTTTTTTAATGCATCCTTGAGATACGAAAGCATACCCGCGCGTTCGCCCGCGACAAGCGTTTGCGGGTCGACGCCTTTGTAGTAGCTCTGCTCGACTTGATCGAACGCGACCCGAAGGAGCTCGTTATCCGAATCGCTGCCCGATCCCAGGTTCACATTGAGTGAAGCGAGCTGATCCGCCAAGGGCGCGCGCGCGGCCGCCGGCCCCGGCGCGGTACGCGACGCGAAATACCACGCTCCCGCGAAAAAAGCAGCGGTAATGGCAAGCGCGATAATGAGCGCGCGAACGGGTGACGGCATACTCGCTTAGTACCCACTTCCGCGGAAGCGAGTTTCGGCCCGGCCGTTAATGCAGGTAGGCCGTCGGATCGACCGGTTTTCCCGAGATGCGGACCTCGAAATGCAAGTGAGGCCCCGTCGAGGCGCCGGTTGACCCGACCGCGCCGATGGCTTGCCCGCGCACAACCTGCTGGCCGTTGGAGACGAAGATGCGCGAGAGGTGCCCGTATCCGGTCGACATCCCGCCGCCGTGATCGATCAAAATGTAATTCCCGTAGCCGCCGTACCAGCCGGCCGAGATGATCGTTCCCGATGCTGCCGCGGTCACGGTCGTTCCCATGTTCGCGCCGATATCGAGACCTTGATGAAATTCCGCTCCGCCTCCGAATGGACTGCGGCGCCAGCCGAACGGCGATGTGATCACGCCGGTTACCGGCCATCCGAGCGCGCCCGGAGCAATTTCCGGGGTCGTAATGCCGGCGGCGCGGCGCGCCGCCGCTACCTGCGCTTCGCGTTCGCGGATGAGTGCGACGAGCTGATCGTTTTCGGCTTGGCTCAAGCCCTCCATCTCGGCAACTTGCCCGGCGACGTGATGGCGCTGCGCGTCGGCCAGCGCGACGAGATTTCCACGTTCCTGAGCGAGAACGTCGAGCTGGTTGCGCGCGCGTTGCTGCGCGAGCTGCTCCGACTCAAGAGCAGACTGCGCACCCTGCAGCGCTTGCTGTGCGAGGCGGACTTTTTTCTCGGCGGCTTTTCGCTCGCGCACCGCGCGCTGGTTGGCCGCAATCAGTAGGCCCAAATCTTGCCAACGCTCGACAAAATCGGAAAACGATTTGGCCGCCATCAGCACGCTGAGATAACCAAGGTCGCCGCGTTCGTAGGTATCGATTAGCCGCCGCTTGAGTAAATTGTCGTGCAGCGCCAGCGTCTTGCGCGCCGCGTTGAGCTGGACCGTATTTACGTCGAGTCTGCGCTGCGTTTGGGCCGCTTGCGAGGCCAGGCTTCCCAGGCGCGAGCTCACTTCACCGATCGAGTGATTCGTTTGGTCGAGCGCGCCCTGCAGGTTGGTTACGCGCACGGTTGCCGCGTGCAGCTCCGCCCGCTTCTGATGGAGCCGTTGGTCGATCGCTGCCTTCTTCGCTTGTTCGGCACGTATGCGCGAGTTGAGATCGGACGGCAGCGCCGTTGCGGGAACGAGGCCCAGCAATACTACGACGGCGGCCAGTCTGCGGATCATTGGCGGCGCTTATCTTTCACGTAAACCGAACCCCCGATCGACTTGGCATAGCGTTTTAGCTCGGCGGCCGTTTCACCGATTTGCGCGTAATCGGTCAGTTGACGCTGCTCGCTCGAAACGAGCGCTATCGATAGCGACATGATCGCGTACCGGTTGAGCGCGCCGCGCCTATCGTGCGTTTCGATAAAACCTTGGCGGAGGTCCTGCGGACGGTACAGATCGCGAATGCCGCGATCGAAATCGGCGATGATCTCTCGCGCGACTTCTTCGCCGCGTTCGGGCAGCGTGACGATCAAAAAGTCGTCGCCACCGATATGTCCGACGAAATCCTTATGCGTCCCGCGTCGGCGCACGATGTCGACCGCGATCGACGCGACCATGCGGATAGCCTCGTCTCCGTGCGTAAATCCGTAGACGTCGTTGAAGGCTTTGAAGTTGTCGATATCCATGTAGAGCACGGCGAACGGCGCCTGCGACTCGATGCGACGGCGCAGCTCGGCTTCGATCGCCAGGTTGCCGGGCAACTTCGTCAGCGGCGATAGCGATGCGTCCATCTCGACGCGTGCGATTTTCGCGCGCACCCGCGCCAGCAGCTCCTGCGGCCCGAACGGTTTGGTGATGTAGTCGTCGGCGCCGGCCTCGAAGCCGGCGAGTTTGTCTTCGACCTCACCTTTGGCGGTCAGCATGATGATCGGCACGTGCGCGCTTGCAGGCTGCGCGCGAATATGCCGCGCCAACTCGTAGCCGTCCATAGCCGGCATCATGACGTCGAGCACGACCAGGTCGGGCTGCAGCGTTTCCAACGTCCGCAAAGCATCGGCAGCGCTTGGCACGGCGATGACCTCGTATCCCGCAAGTTCCAAGTTCGTCTGGATGATCTTGCGCAGGTTGCGGTCGTCGTCGACGACCAAGATTTGGGGCATCAGTCGCGCTTGGGCAGCGAGATCGTGAAGGTAGTGCCGCGGCCGGACTCGCTTTGTGCGTGGATTTTTCCGCCGTGCGCGCGCACGATTGCGCGGGCGATGTAGAGTCCGAGTCCGCTGCCGCCTGCTGCGTCGACAACCTCAGAATTCGCGCGATAAAAACGCTCGAAGACATAGGGGAGGTCGTCGCCGGAGATGCCGATCCCCGAATCACTGACCTCTACGAACGTGCCGTCGGCTTCTTCGCGCGCGCGAATTGCGATCGCGCCGCCCTCGGGAGAATATTTGATTGCGTTCTCGATCAGGTTGCGGAAAAGATCGCGCAAGCGGTCGGGGTCGCCGGAAACGCAAGCGCCCGCCGTCTCGCGTCGAACCGGGTGACGTTCGGTGTCGAAATGTATCTCCGCTAAAGCTTCGTCCAACACCGCGTCGAGCGGCACGGTCGTTCGCCTGCGCAGCAGTTGACCCGCTTCGACGCGCGTTACCAGCAGAAGGTCGTCGATTAAACGCGAGAGGCGGTCAGCCTGTTCTTCGATGATGCGCAGATACTCTTCGCGTTTTTCCGCAAAGAGCTCGGGGTTTTGACGAAGTGTTGCGGTGTAAGCTTTTATCGCGGCGAGCGGGGTCTTGAGCTCGTGCGAAACAGTGCTGACGAGCTCATTCTTGAGTTGTTCGATTTCGTCGATACGGCGCATAGCATCAATCTCTAAGCCCGTAAATACCGTCCGACCGCGAACCAGGAAGCCAGTGCCCCCACGGCCGCGCCGACGGCAAACAGCTCGAGCACGAGGGATGAGAGGTCAACGGCGACCGTATTTAAGGGAAGCCACGGAAGTGCCGAAGCGATCTTCGGAACCAGCGATGCTCGCGCCAGCGCGAGCGCGCCGACGGCAATGGCGGTTCCGGCAACGCCTGCCAGCAGACCTTCGCAGATGAACGGCATGCGAATGTACATGTTGGTCGCGCCGACGAGCTGCATGATCGAAATCTCGCGCCGCCGCGCGAAGACGGTCAGGCGGATCGTATTGGAGATGATGATGCCCGCGACCAGCAAGAAAAGCACGATGACTGCTATACCCACCGGACGCATGACCGCCGCCAACTGGAGCAGCCGCTGTACCACCTCCCGTCCGTACTCCACGTTCTGCACGTGCGGCAGGCGGGCGACGCTCCGGGCTACCGCGGGAACTTCTTGCGCATCGCGGACGCGAATGCGGAACTTATCGGGCAGCGGATTCTCGGTGAGCAGCGATGTGTCGATCTGACCCTTCATCAGCCGGCGCATCTGCGCGAGCCCCTCGCTTTTGGGAATGAAGCTCACGCTGCGGATGCGCGGGTCTTGCGTCAGCTGGGCACGCAGCAGCGCTTCTTGCGCAGCGGTCGCCGCCGGATCGGCGTAGGCCGAGATCTCGATCTGACTGAAGACGCCGGACTCGGCGTGAATGAGGGCGGAACGGGCGTACAAGAAAATTCCGAGCATGACGATCGTCACTGCGACGGTGCCGATTGCCGTGATCTGCATGCCTGCGTTCCGGGTGAAGTTCCGCCGGACCTCACCCAGAAAGAATCTGATCTTGCCCCAGTCCAAGGAAGTAGTAACCTCGTTCTTCATCGGTAATCACGACGCCGTTGTCCAAGCGCACGACGCGCCGGCGCATCCGGTCGACGACCGCTTGATTGTGCGTAGCGACGATTACCGTGGTGCCTTTGAGATTGATCCGGCGAAGCAATTCCATAATCTCCGTCGTGTTGGCCGGATCGAGATTGCCGCTGGGTTCGTCGCACAGCAGCAGTTTGGGATTATTGACCAGCGCGCGTGCGATGGCGGTCCTTTGCTGCTCGCCGCCGGAGAGTTCGTTGGGATACATGCGGCTCTTGTGCGCGAGCCCGACCAAGTCGAGCGCGCGAGGCACTTGACGCTGCACGTCGCGCGTATGCGCGCCCGTAACTTGCAACGCAAATGCCACGTTTTCCCAGACCGTTTTGTCGCTCAAGAGTTTGTAGTCTTGGAAGACGACGCCCAGATGGCGGCGCAGCGCCGGGATGCGTCCGCGCGCGAGGCGGTCGACGCGAATTCCGTCGACGTTGATGTGTCCGCTCGAGGGAGCCATCTCGCGGTAAAGCAAGCGAAGGAGGCTCGATTTGCCCGTTCCGGAATGGCCGACCAGGAAGATGAACTCACCCTTGCCGATCTCGAGGCTGACGTTGTCAAGGGCGCGCACTCCGTTCGGATAAACGAGCGACACGCCGCGTAATGAGATCATCGCTGCAAGAGGGTTTTTCAAACTGCCCGAACGGATACCTCCGCTACGTTATGAATCTTGACTTAACCGCAGAACAAGAGGCTATCCGGCGGACCGTGCGGGAATTCGCGCACGATCGGGTTGCGCCGCGCGCTGAAGAGATGGACCGCGAGGAAGCGTTTCCCTACGATCTGGTGCGCGAAATGGCCGGGCTCGGACTCATGGGCCTGCCGTTCCCGGAAGAATACGGTGGCTCGGGTGCCGACACGGTGAGTTACGCGCTCGCCGTCATGGAGCTCGCGCGGGCGGACGCGTCGACGGCCATTACGATGGCCGCGCACGTCTCGCTTGGAGCCATGCCGTTCTACCTGTTCGGAACGAGCGAGCAGAAAGAGAAATATCTGGTTCCGCTGGCGCGCGGCGAGCGGCTCTGGGGCTTCGGGCTGACCGAGCCCAACGCCGGCAGCGACGCCGGCAACACGCAGACCAAGGCCGTACTTCGGGACGGCAAATGGGTCGTCAACGGCACCAAAGCGTTCATCACCAATAGCGGAACCGATATAACGGCCGGCACGACAATTACCGCGGTGACCGGAAAGCGCGACGACGGCAAGGCCGAGATAAGCAATCTGATCGTGCCGCAAGATGCCCCCGGTTTTTCGCGCAGCAAAAAATATCGCAAGATGGGCTGGCGTGCGTCCGATACGCGCGAGCTGGTTTTTGCCGACTGCGAGATTCCGCCGGAGAATGTCCTGGGGGCGCGCGGCGAAGGCCTCAAGAATTTCTTGACGATCCTCGATGGCGGCCGGATCTCGGTGGCGGCGCTCTCGGTCGGTCTGGCGCGCGGTGCGTATGACGAATCCGTGAAATACGCCAAGGAGCGCCACGCTTTCGGAAAACCGATCAGTAAATTTCAAGCCATCGCGTTCAAGATCGTCGATATGATCACGGAGATCGAGCATGCCGAGCTCATGGTGCTCAAGGCGGCCTGGGAAAAAGATCAAGGCCGCGATTTCGTTCAGAGCGCGAGTTACGCCAAACTCTATGCCGCCGAATTATCGCATCGCGTCGTGAACGACGCGGTGCAGATCCACGGCGGGTATGGCTTCATGGACGAGTATCCGGTGTCGCGTATGTACCGCGATCAAAAAATCAACGAAATCGGCGAAGGCACCAACGAAGTGCAGCGTATGATCTTGGCCAAGCTGCTCGGCCTCTAGTTCTGCACCGCCGTCGACCAGCCTGAGTAATCGCCGCCGAACTCTTCGGCAAGCGTCGTGAGTGCGACGCGCATCTCCGTGATTTTGAATGGATCCACGGTATCGAGCTTCGCGCACCGCACGGCGTTTTCGCCTGCATCGATTGCAATGCGGTAGCCTTTGTTGGACATAGCGCGCGCAAAGCCGTCGAGCTTTTCCCGGTCGTCGAAAGTGACGGTGTGTTCGATCGGCCGGCGCTTTTCAAGGTCGTCGCCCGCGTCGATTAACACTTGCAGCGCCTTCATGTCGTTGGCGAATGCCATTTGCTGCGCGTCGGGATAAAGATAGTTAGTGTAGATCGCCCAGAGCGGATCGCTGGCGGCGAGCAAGCTGTACGTATACTCTTCGTGTGCGGTCATGACGCCGGCGACGCGCGGTCCGACATCGTCGCTTTGCGGCCCATAATAATGGAAGGCGCGCATGCCCCGGCCGGTCACGCGTCCAGCTTCAACCAAGCCGGCCGGCTCGAGCGCCGATGCGAGCTTCTCTTCGATGCGCTGCAAAACGCGGTATTCGTTCGCGCAGGTCATGCCGTGCGGATCAGGCTCTCGTAGCGTTACGGCGAGGGTGTACGCTTCCGGCTGCCCGGGCCGTGGAGCGCCATCGCGAAGCGCCAGGTCGACTGCCACCGAGATCGGCTCTCCCTCGACGCGCGCAAAATACGATGACCAGTCCGCCATGCCCGATCTTTCTTCCCCAAAGGCCGCCCAGCCCGTCCTTTCGAACCTTGATTGCTAGCGGCCGCATCAACAGCTAAGGAGAGTTCATGTTTCGTCGTCTTTTTCTCGCCGCCGCATTGTCGGCGCTCGCTTCCGCACCCGCTCTGGCAAGCTTGCCAACCGGTGCTACGGCCCCGGATTTCAAAGCGCAGGCTTCGCTCGGCGGCAAAGTCTTTGATTTCAATTTAGCCGCCGCGCTGAAAAAGGGGCCGGTCGTTCTGTATTTTTATCCCGCGGCGTTTACGAAGGGCTGCACGATCGAAGCGCACGACTTCGCCGATGCCGTAGACCAATATAAGAAGCTGGGCGCGACCGTGATCGGCATTTCGCACGATACCATCGACACGCTGAATAAGTTCTCGGTGAGCGAGTGCCGCAGCAAGTTCGCCGTCGCGGCTGACCCTGCGCTGACGGTTGCCAAAGCCTACGACGCGGTTTTGGCGCAAGCTCCAACCTACGCGAACCGGACCTCATACGTGATCGCGCCCGACGGGAAGATCATCTACACCTATACCGATTTGAACCCCGCGATGCACGTCACCAACACGCTGCAGGCGCTGCAGCAGTACGAGGCGTCCCGGCACTAACGCGCGGCTTAGCCGGCGGTTTTGCGCTGCTGCGCGTCGAGAGCGGTGATCTCACGCGTGGCGAGTTCGACCGGCACGAGCTCGGGAAGTTCGGCGTCCGGCAGCGATGCGAGCTCGCGGATCTTGCGACCCTGTGGAAGTACCCGGCTCTCCATCGATCCGACCGCGCTGTTATAAGCGCCGACCGCTTTTTCTAGGCTCGATCCGATCGACGCGATATGCCCGGCGAATGCACGCACACGATCGTAGAGCACCCGCGCGGCTTCGGCGATTTTCTTGGCGTTCTCTTCCTGCTGACGGTGTTGCCAACCAAGCGCGTACGAACGAAGCAGACCGATCATCGTCAGCGGGCTTGCGATGTAGACGTCTTTGCCGGCGCCGTATTCGATCAGATCGGGATTCTCCGTGCAAGCCGCGCTCAAAAACGCTTCGCCCGGCACGAACATCACGACGAAATCCGCCGAGCGTTCGGCGCGCTGGTAGTTGCGGCGAGCCAGCTGATCGACGTGGTTCTTGAAAGCGGCCGCGTGCGCGCGGAAACGCTCGCGCCGTCCCGCTTCGTCGGGAAGTTCGACGGCCTCGAGAAAAGCGTTGAGCGGAACTTTCGCATCCACAAAAATACGCGAGTTTCCGGGAAGCTGCACCGTTAAGTCGGGCCGTCCGCGATCTTCACCGGTCTGCAGCGTCTGCTGCTCTCCAAAATCGCAGTAGGCTTCCATCCCCGCGAGTTCGACCACGCGGCGCAGTTGGATCTCGCCCCATTTTCCGCGGGTCGTCGGGTTGCGTAACGCGGCGGAAAGCTGCGTCGCCGCCGTCTCCATTTTGCCGCTGCGATCGATTAGACCGGATATTTGCTCGCGCAGGCCTTCATACGCTCCGGAACGCTTTTCTTCCATCTCGCGCACGAGCGCGTCGAACTCGGTGAGTTTTTGCTGCACGGGCGATACGATGGCTGCAAACTTCTCGTTGGCTAGCGTCAGAAACGAGTCACGCTGCATCTCGGCGACGCGTGCGTTGGCTTCGTGCAGTTCGGCTTTGAGCCGCCCCGCCGCAAACCACATAATCGCCGCACCCGCAGCGACGCCGCCGAACAGTGCGAAGAGGACGGCGAACGAGATCGTCACCCTGGAACGATTCGCGCTACGCTGTTAAATACTTTGTGAAAAAGGCCGACGCGCGGCGCCAGCTGCCTTCGGCAGCATCTGCCACATACGAAGCTCGCTGGTCATCGAAAAACGCGTGCCCTGCGTCGTCGTAGATAACGATGTCATTGGGAACGTGCAAGCCTTTTTCGAAAGCATGCACGCTGTCGGCCGGGATGCTCGTGTCACGACCTCCGTAGCTTCCCAGCACCGGCATCGTAACCGCGGCGGGATCGACTCCCGCGGGATTGCCATACCACGCGCTCGCGGCGGCAAAAATGTCGGGGTTATCGATCGTTTGGCGAAGGGCGATCGCGCCGCCCATGCAAAACCCCGCGACTGCAAGGCGCGCACGTTTCTGACGCGCCTTCAACCACTGCGCTCCCGAACGGAGATCGCTCGCCACTTGCGGACGATCGAGTTTTTGCGCGAACGGTCTGAAGACCGAGAAATCATTCGCGCCGTCGCCGGCCGGCGCGCCGAGCCGTCCGTATAAGTCGGGCCCGATCGCGGCCAAGCCGGCTTTCGCGAGCCGCCGTATAAAATCGCGGATGGACGTGTCCACTCCCCAGATGTGCATCGAGACGACGATGCCCGGAGAGGTTGCGGTCGCGTTGCGAGGCACTGCCGCGTACGCCGTAATCGCGCCGGCGGGGCTCTCCAGCCGGACGTGCTCGACCCAAATGTTTGGATCGTCTTCCGAAACGAGCGGGGGATGCGGCTTTCCGAGTTCGGTCTGGGCAAACGCGGTTCCCAGCGCCGCCGTGCCGGCTGCGGTTGCAACCGCAGCGCCGAGGAACGTCGATCGCGGGTAATTCGGATCGGTCGAACGCATGGGATCGATATCGTGCACGGCGTACTCCTAGCTCAAGCCAGAAAGGTGAGTTCATGAATCGCGCTTCGTTCCTTTCCACCTCGGTAGCCGCTGCCGCTATCGTCCCGGGCGGTTCCGCTCTCGTCGAACGCCGCGCCGACTTCGACGAGGCCGGATTCGTTCGCGCCATCAACCGTCCGGCAGACGTGCGGCAGGTGTGGGAAGCCGTGTCATTCCACCCGGCGGTTCTTAACAACGTCAAGAACGGCCTCAACGGACTGCAGTTTGGATTCGGCTATCCCGCTGATCGCCTCGCGATGGCGTTCGCGCCGCACGGA
Source organism: Vulcanimicrobiales bacterium (assembly GCA_038215615.1). Classification (GTDB taxonomy): domain Bacteria; phylum Vulcanimicrobiota; class Vulcanimicrobiia; order Vulcanimicrobiales; family Vulcanimicrobiaceae; genus Rubrimentiphilum. The sequence continues at coordinate 75,345 of JBBQQR010000002.1, forward strand.
CCGTCGAGCGCTTATAACTATAGCGACGAGATTTGGCAGCGGTACAAGATCGGGGAAGCGCTCGGATTGAGGGACGCCGCGGGTAATACGGTCACGAGCAACACGTTCCTCGCGCCGACGCAAGCGTTCGTCAACACGCCCGATCCGGAAGATCCGTTCGGCTTCTATCAGGACACGTCGATCGTTACGCTGCAAGATCGCGGCGTGGTCTTCTTGACGTGTCACACGGCGGTTGAAGAACAGGCCCGTACGATCGTCAAGAAGGGCTTCGCGCCTGACGGCATGACTCCGGAAGCCGTTGCCGACGACATCCTCACGCATTTGGTTCAAGGAACGCACGTAGTGCCGGCAATGATCGCGGCTATTGCGGTGCTGCAGCAACGCTATCACTACAGCTACGTCACGATGACGTTCGCATGAAAAAACTCGCGCTGTTCTTCACGGTTTGCGTGTTGGCCGCGTGCGCGGGGCAGCCGCCGGCACAAGCGCCAGTCTACGACGAGAAAACTCTTCCGGCCGGCGCTTCCGGCGATGTGATCCGCTACGGCCGCGAATTGATCGTCAACACACGCGCGCACATGCACGGCTACGTCGTCGCGAACTTAGATTGCGCGGCCTGTCACATCGCGGGCGGAACGAAACCCAAAGGCGGCAGCTTCGCCGGCATCTACGGGCAATTTCCGCAGTGGAACGCGCGCGCGCACCGCACGATCGCGCTGCAAGACCGGCTCGCGGAGTGCTTTCTTTACAGCATGAACGGCAAGCCGCCGTCATACAACAGCCGCGAAATGATCGCGCTGGTTGCGTACATCGCCTACTTGTCGCGCGGAACGCCCGTCGGCGCAACGCCCGATCCGTCGGTAAGGTTAACGAAGTTCGCGCCGCCGCAGCCGGCGAGCGCGCAGCGCGGAGCGTCGCTGTACGCGCAGAAGTGCTCGGCCTGTCATGGGGCAAGCGGCGCCGGCTCGGCGGCTCCGCCTCTCTGGGGCCCGACGTCGTTCAACGGCGGGGCGGGCATGCACCGGCTTTGGACCATGGCTGCGTTCGTGCGGTATAACATGCCTGGGGACGCGCCCGGCTCGCTCACGCCTCAGGAGGCGTACGACGTCTCGGCCTTCGTCCTGGGCCACGCGCGGCCCAAGTTCCAGGGGGCCCGCCCGGTCGGGTTTCCGGTCCGTCCGGCCAAGTATTTCTGAAAGGTGCGACCGCGCAGGTTGCATCCGATAGCCAAAACGGGGCAATCTTGGGAAGGGCCCTTATAGTGGTAGACGGAGACAACATTCTTGCCTGACACCCTGGTGCGGATCGTTTTGCCCGAGATGGGCGAGTCGGTGACCGAAGGTTCGGTCGTCGCCTGGCGTAAGCAGCCCGGCGACTTTATCGCTGAAGGCGATCCCCTCGTTGAGATCACGACCGACAAAGTCGACGTCGAAGTTCCGTCGACGGTTTCGGGCGTCGTGAAGCAGCTGCTTGTCGCCGAAGGCGATACGGTAGCCGTCGGCGCGGCGCTTGCCGAAATCGATACGACCGCCAAGGCGCCCGGCGCGGCGAAAGCTCCGGCGCCGGTTGCCGCAAAAAGTGCGCCGCCCAAACCGCCGGCATCCGCCCCGTCGTCTCCGCAGGCAAAGCCCAACGGCGCCGTCGTTGCAACTCCGCAAGCCAAACGTTTCGCGCGGCAACTCGATGTCGATCTCGCGCGCGTGCATGGAAGTGGACCCGGCGGATTGATTCTGCGCGAAGACGTCGACCGTCAAGCCGAAATTTTGCCGCCGGCAAGCCGCGGCGCTCAGCTGCCGCCGTTGCCGCCGCTGCCCGCGAACGCGCAAGTCACGCCGATAAAAGGTCCGGCGGCCGCGCTGGCTTCCTACATGGAGCAGAGCCTATCGATTCCGACCGCGACAAGCTTCCGCACGATCGCCGTCGATACGCTCGACGCGCGCCGGCGCGACCTCAACGCGGGCATAAAAGCCGCCGGCCGCTCGGAGAAAATTTCATTTACGCATGTGATTGCGTACGCGCTCGTGCGCGCGGCGCACGAGATGCCGTTCATAACCGCGCACTTCCGCCGCGACGGAAACCAGCCCGTACGCGTGGAGCCCGGCGTCCATTTAGGTTTGGCCGTCGACGCGGAAAGAAAAGACGGATCGCGTTTTCTGGTCGTGCCGGTCATCAAAGATGCGTCGTCTCTTGATTTCGCCGCTTTCCGTAACGCCTACGAAGATCTTGTGGCGAAAGCGCGGGCTAACAAGCTCGCGGCCGACGATCTGCAAGGCGCATCTTTCACGCTAACCAATCCGGGCGGGATCGGAACCGCTGCTTCGGTGCCGCGCCTGATGCCCGGCCAAGGCGCGATCATCGCAGCGGGCGCGATTGGCTATCCGCCAGGTTTTGCCAAAGCGAACGAAGCGTCGCTCAAGTCGCTCGGAATGACCAAGATCATGCAGATGACGTCGACGTACGATCACCGGGTGATCCAAGGCGCACAGTCGGGGGATTACCTCAAACGTATCGACGAGCTGCTCCAAGGCAAAGACGGATTTTATGAAACGCTCTTTGCGTCGCTCGGCTTGCAGATGAGCGACTTTCTTGAGGGCCGCAGTCCTGAGCGAGCGTTCAGCGAGTCGAAGGGGGCATCGGACGAGATGTTGCGCGCGGTGGCGGCCGGCATGGCGCTGGTCGCGGCATACCGCACGCACGGACATCTTGCAGCGCATTTGGATCCGCTCGGATCTCCCCCGCCGGGCGATCCGTCGCTCGAACCGGCGAACTGGGGACTCACGCCGGCGCTGCAATCGGCCGTTCCCGCGTCGGTGCTGCGCGTCAAAGTTCCGGGAAATACGCTGGCCGACGTGCTGCCGCAGCTGCGCGAGACGTACAGCTCCACGATTGCTTACGAAGTCGAGCACATCTCGAACACCGAGCAGCGCGAATGGCTGCGCGATGCGATCGAGTCGGGGCGCTACAAGATCACATTCTCCGACGATCGCAAAATCGATCTGCTGCGCCGTCTGACACGCGTCGAGAGTTTCGAGCGCTATCTGCGCAAAACGTTCTTGGGGCAAAAGACTTTTTCGCTCGAAGGTCTCGACGCGATGGTTCCGATGCTCGAAGAGTTGTTGGCGCTGATCGCCGCCGACGGGACGCAGGCCGCGGTCATTGGCATGGCTCACCGCGGTAGGCTCAATACCATCGCGCATATTTTAAACCGGCCATACGAAGAGATCCTGACCGAATTCGAAGCTGCGCACGAACGTGGCGAGCTCGGTTCGGCCGACGTGACGGGCGACGTGAAGTATCACCAGGGCGCCGAAGGCGTTTTTGAAACGCCCGACGGTAAGAAAGTTCGCGTCACGCTTTCCAACAATCCAAGCCATCTCGAAGCGGTCGATCCTATCGTGGAAGGAACCGCGCGCGCGCTTCAAACCGATCACTCGTTACCGGTCGCGCAATTGGATGCGAAGAAGGCAGTGCCGATTCTGATACATGGCGATGCCGCGTTCCCGGGTCAAGGCGTCGTTGCCGAGGTTCTAAATCTGCAGTCGCTCACCGGATATTCGACCGGCGGCACGGTGCACATTATCTCCAACAACCAGATCGGATTTACAACCGATCCGCGCGATGCGCGATCCACGCGCTATGCCTCGGATTTGGCTAAGGGTTTCGACGTGCCGATCGTGCACGTCAATGCCGACGACCTCAGCGCCTGCATGTGGGCAGTCCATTTGGCCGCCGAATTCCGGCGCCGCTTCGGGCGCGACGTGCTGATCGACGTCATCGGGTATCGCCGCTTCGGCCATAACGAACAGGACGAGCCGGCGTACACGCAGCCGGCGATGACCGAGAAAATCAAAGCGCATCCGACCGCGCGCGATCTTTTTGCCAACAACCTTGTGGCGCAAGGCGTCCTTGCGGCCGAGCGCGTTGCCGAGCTCGCGGCCGATGCGGCCGCTCATCTGCAAGAAACGCACCGCACGGTCAAGAGCGGAAAACATAACGTCGCCGGAATGCTCGCGAAGATCAGCGGAACGGCGCCGATTGAGGCGGTTCCGCTCGTCGCGGCGGGCAAGGATCGTTTGCTTGCGTGGACCCAGGAACTCACGCGCGTGCCGGACGGTTTTTCCGCGAACAAGAAGTTGCAGGCGCAGTTCGAGCGGCGTCAATCGACAATCGCACAAAAAGGTCTGGTTGATTGGGGAATGGCCGAGGCGCTCGCGTTTGCCTCGCTGCTAACGCAAGGTACGCCGGTGCGCTTAACGGGTCAGGATACCGAGCGCGGTACCTTCAGCCACCGCCATGCGGTTTTGCACGATCCCGCTGCGCGCGCCGAATACGTGCCGCTGCAGCACGTTCCCGGATCGAAAGCGTCGTTTGAAATTTACGACAGCCCGCTATCAGAATACGCGTGTCTCGGCTTTGAATATGGCTACAGCGCCACGGTTCCCAAAGCGCTGGTGCTATGGGAAGCGCAGTTCGGAGACTTCAATAACGGCGCGCAGATCGTGATCGATCAATTTATTGCCGCCGGACAAGCGAAGTGGGGCCAGACCGCGCGGCTCACGCTGCTGCTGCCGCACGGTTACGAAGGCATGGGTCCCGAACATTCCAGCGCGCGGCTCGAGCGGTTCTTGCAATTGACCGCCGAGGGAAATCTGCGCGTCGCGAATCCGTCTAACGCCGCAAATTACTATCATTTGCTGCGCCAACAAGCGACGATGCCGCAGCCGGTCCCTCTCATCGTGATGACGCCGAAGTCGCTGCTGCGCCACGCGGCTGCGGCCGGCGGCCTCGACGAGATGGCCAACGGCGAGTTTCGGCCGGTGCTCGACGACCCGCGCGTTGAGGACAAATCCACGATCGAGCGTCTGCTCTTGTGCAGCGGAAAAATCTACTACGATCTGAGGCTTCATGAGAAATATAAAGATCTCAAGAAAACGGCGATCGTGCGCATCGAGTTGCTCTCACCGCTGCCTTACACGGATATCAACTCGATCATCGCGACCTATCCGAATCTCAGGAAGCTGGTCTGGGTTCAGGAAGAGCCGAAGAACATGGGCGCACGCGCCTATGTGCGCCGCCGCTTGATCGAACGTCGTAACGACAACCTCGAGATCGACTACATCGGCCGTCCTTACCGTGCCAGCCCTTCCGAAGGCTATCCCGGCGCGCACGCGGCCGCGCAAGAGCGCATCATTACGGAAGCGCTGACCGAGTGACGGCTTCGCCGTCGAGCAAGGGCTAAGGTTATAGCCAGGAATGCCTGAGCGGTACGAGCGCGGCGAAAAGTTGCTGCGCAAGATCGATGGCGACAAAGTTGCGGATAACTTAATCGCGGATTATGAGAAGTTAGCGCCGGATTTTGCACGGTACCTCGTCGAATTCGCGTTTGGAGAAATTTATGCGCGCGAAGGTGACGTAAGACAAAGGGAACTCGTGGCGATCGCTTCGCTCGCGACCATGGGCGGCTGCGATAAGCAGCTCGGAACGCATGTGCGCGGGGCTTTCAATGTCGGTCTTACCGAGGCCGAAGTCGTCGAAGCCGTGATGACCCTCATACCGTACATCGGCTTTCCGAAGGCGCTCAACGCGCTGGCGGTTGTTAAAAAAATCGTCGATAAGCGCGCGACGTAGAGATCTTCGATAGATCTTAACAACGGCTTGATAGAGTCGGGCGATGAAGATATGGATTGGGCTCGTCCTTCTCTGCGCTCTTGCCTTCGCTCGGCAGCGGGTTTCAGCCGCGCGCAACGCCGATGTGGCACAGTTCGTAACGGCGTTCAATACCGGAACGGCTGCCGCGATCGACGCTTACGTGCACGCGCACGTTCTGCCCGCGCCTCCCGGCGCGCACGCGCCCGACGCGGCGCAATCGCTACGGCAGCTGCGGCAAGCAATCGGGACTATCATCCCGATAACCGCAAATGAACTTCCGCGCCGGATCGTGGCCACGGTTCGCGCACAGAGCGGCGGGTGGTACCGCGTAAACTTCGTTCGCGCTCCGCAAGCCACTCCGCACCGCTTCGCGCGAATCGTGACCGACCTGGGTCTCCCGCCGAAGTCTTCAGGGCAGAGCACAGAACAGTATCTGTCGGCTCTTTCGTCGGCGGGATATTTCTCCGGCGTCGTGCTGAGCGCTACAACGAACGCTCCGCCGCTTGTCACGGCCGTTGGATTCGCGAACCGGGCTGGGGGCGCACAAAACACCGCGGATACCCTCTTCAACATCGGTTCGATCGGAAAGTTATTCACGACGGCTGCGGTCTATCAACTCATCGAGCAAGGTGTTTTGCACAAAACCGACACCATTGGAAAGTGGCTTCCGGATTATCCGAATGTGGAAGCCCGCGCAGCGACGATCGATCAGCTGCTGTCCATGCGCTCGGGAATCGGCGATTTCTTTAATGCGCGATTCTTTCACGGATCGCCAGAACGCATTCGCACGCTCCAAGATTACGTGCCGTTCTTTGCCGCCGAACCGCTCGCGTTCAAGCCTGGAACGAGCCAGATGTATTCCAACGGCGGATTCCTCGTCTTAGGACTCATCATCGAAAAAGCGAGCGGTCAAGACTTTTATTCTTACGTCAAGGTGCACATATTCGACCCGGCCGGGATGACGAGCACGTCGTATCCGGCGATCGATCAGGTGCTTCCAAATCGGGCGCTCGGTTACACGCGCCAGTGGAGCGAACTGGTAACATATCGCACCGAACTACGCCCGGCGGTGCAGGGCGAGCCGGGGCGCGGGAGTTCGGCGGGCGGCGCATTTTCAACCGCCGGCGATCTCTATAAATTTTCACAAGCGCTGCAAAACGGATCGCTCGTGAAGGGCCGGTACGAATGGAACGGCCCGGGAAATTTCTATGCGGGCGGAACTCCCGGCTGGAACGCCGCGCTGGATATCGAAAAAGGATCGACAACCATCGTGCTGGCCAATCTCGATCCGCCCGCAGCGGAAAACCTTGTAGAAAACCTTCAGCCGTAACTCCAGGAGGCCCTCGATCCTTTCGCAATGTTGAATCGCCGTTCGCGTGTTCTGATCGTCGAGGATGATGTGAAGACGTCGGAAACGGTTGCGCTCTACCTGCGTTCAGCGGGTTACGATGTGGCGCAATCGTTCGACGGCGAGGCGGCGTTGGAGAAGGCACAGGCCTGGGAGCCCGACCTCGTCGTGCTCGATCTCATGCTGCCCAAAGTGAGCGGACTTGATGTTTGTGCAAGATTGCGCGTCGGCGGCGACGTGCCGGTCATTATGTTGACGGCCAGAACCACCGAAACGGATCGCCTGCGCGGACTTGAATCGGGAGCGGACGACTACGTCAGCAAACCGTTTAGTCCGCGAGAGCTGGTGGCGCGGGTGAAGGCGGTCATGCGCCGCCGCACCTCTGTCGCGCACGAGCGCGTGAGCTTCGGCGAGGTCGAGATTGACGCCGGAGCTCGCGACGCACGCGTGAACGGCGCGCCGCTGTCACTGACGCCAACTGAATTCGGCCTGCTGTTCGCGCTGTGCCGCCAGCCGAAAATCGTGCGAACGCGCGACGACCTCATTGCTGAGGTTATCGGTTTCGATTACGAGGGTACCGAACGAACGATCGACGTGCACGTTCGCAACTTGCGTCGGAAAATCGGCGACGCCGGCGGCCGCCGCACGCACATCCGTGCCGTGTTCGGCGCAGGGTACAAGATCGATTCCGATGCGTAGCCTGCGCTTTCGTCTGCTCGTCGCGATAACGCTCGTTGCGGCGATCGCACTCATCGCGGTGGGGTTGTTTTCTACGCGGAGCACACAGCTTGAATTTCAGCATTTGCAGAGGCCGGCTGCGGCTACAGTTCCCGCTGGAGCGCTTTCCGCCGCGCAAAAATGGTACGAAAGCCATCATTCGTGGCTGCACGTTGACTCCGTCCTGCGGTTACCGCACGCGCAGCTCGTGCTGTTCACTATGCAAGGGCGGTTCGTCGCTGCGTCAAATCCGGCCGTGCGTGAAGCGACGCTCGCAATCGGAAGCGAGCCGGTAATCCGCGTGAGCGTAGTCCGTCCGGGTCCGCTCAGCCAAGAAGAGCAACTCGTTTTACGCAATCCACCCGGTGCTGTCGTGCGTAATCGTTCGGGCACGGCGATCGCAATGCTTTACGCAATACCCCTGCCGGCGGTACGCGGCCAGAGTCCGGCGGCAATGCTGAGCCGTCAGTTGTGGCTCGCCATTTTATGCGTGCTCCTGGCCGCATTTGGCGCCGCGTGGCTACTAGCGGGGCAAATTCTCTCTCCCGTGTCGGCTTTGAGCGAGGCGACGGCGTCAATGCAAAGCGGAGATCTTTCCCGCCGCGTCACCGTAAGCGGACCTAAGGAGATCGCGCAGTTAGCGCAGCGTTTCAACGATCTTTCCGCGCATCTCGAGAGGTCGGAAGCGCTGCGTAAGCGCATGATCTCCGACATCGCTCACGAGCTGCGCAGTCCGCTCACAAATATTCGCGGCATTGTCGAGGCTTTGGAAGACGGACATCTGGCCGTCAATACTTCGACGTTGCGTTCGCTCGGCGAAGAGGCAGCGTTTCTTTCGCATCTTGTCAACGATCTGCAAGATCTCTCACTTGCCGACGCCGGACAACTGAAATTCCAGATGAACGATGTGGCGGTGGACGAATGCGTGCAGGCTGTGGCCGACTCCCTGTCTTCGGCTGCGCGCGAAAAAAACGTAGAGATCTGTATCCTTTCACAGCAATCCGTACACATTAGAGCCGATGCAACGCGCGTACGGCAAGTCATCAACAATTTGCTCACCAACGCGATTAGGCTGGCTCCCGCGCACTCTGCGATAAGAGTCTCGGTCGATGCCGACAAGGATGCGGTCCGCATCGAGATTTGCGATGAGGGTCCCGGCATAAAAGACCAGGAGTTGGATGCAATCTTCGAGCGGTTTTATCGGGCCGATGAATCGCGTTCGCGCACGGATGGCGGTGCGGGTCTAGGTCTTGCGATCGTTAAGCAGCTCGTTGAGGCGCACGGCGGTTCCGTCCGGGCGGTGAATAACGCCGAACGCGGCGCAACATTTTCATTTACATTGCCCAGAGGCTAATAGCACATCGAGCAACTCGTCAGGCGATTCGGCGGACGAAAAGAGCATGCGGTGACGCACCGTCACGAAGCCTTCGCGCACCATGTTATCGAAAAGCGCAATCAGATCGTCGTAATAGCCGTACGCATTGAGTAAGCCGACGGGTTTGTCGTGAATCTGCAGCAGCCGCCATGTCAAGATCTCGCAGAACTCGTCCATCGTTCCGAAACCCCCGGGCAGCGCGATGAACGCGTCGCTCAGGTCTGCCATCAACGCTTTGCGTTCGTGCATGCTGTCCACGATGTGAAGTTCGGTCAGCCCGTCGTGCGCGATCTCCCGGCCGGAAAGCGCTTGCGGGATCACGCCGATCACTTCGCCTCCGGCCGCCAGCGCGGTGTCGGCGAGAACGCCCATCAACCCGACCCGGCCGCCGCCATAGATGACGCCCATGCCGCGTTTGACGATCGCGCTTGCGGTGAGGATTGCAGCGTCGATGTAACGCGCATCGCCGCCGGATTGTGAGCCGCAAAATACGCCGACACGGGAAGGCATGGCGGGCGGTTTGGCGGGGCGCGGCCGTGCGCCTGCCGTAGAACCGGAAGATGGAATATCGTTTGTTCGGAGCGCGTGAAGTTCCGCGGCGTTTCGTGCTGGTCTTCGAAACCGGCGACGATGTGATGGCCGAGATGCAGCGCTTCGCCGAAGAGCAGAACGTTATGGCCGCTTTTTTTAAGGGCCTAGGCGGTCTTCAACGCGCCACGGTCGGATTTTACAACCTCGATCAGCAACGGTACGAGCCGATCGAAGTCGACCAGCAGGTGGAACTGCTCTCACTGCTCGGCAACGTTTCGATTTACGACGGGAAACCGAAGCTGCACATCCACTGCACGGTTTCGTACCGCGACGGACACGCCGCCGGCGGACATCTGCTGCAAGCAACGGTCCGCCCCACGCTGGAAGTCGTGTTGGACGAACTTGCCGGCAATTTGCATCGCACGGACCGTCCGGAGATCGGCATCCCGCTACTCGATCTGACGCACTAATTGGGGAAGACACGATGCGCAAACTCGTAGTCCTTGGATGTATGTGGATGCTGGGCGCATCCCCGGCCGCGGGCGTAGACGTGCATTCGATGTTTGCGAAGATCGCGCCGGGTCTGAAAGCGCGCGTCAAAATCGCGCTCTTGCTTCCCACGCGCTTACCGGCGACGTTCCAGGGTGAGAAAATCTTTCCGATCGTGGATCACGCCACGGCGAGCGAGTACGCGGTCGATATCGCGTTATCGCCGGATTGCCGGGGAGAACGCGCGTGCAGCGAGGGGTTCGTATACGGCTCCAAGTTTGCGTTCAAAACCGGCGATGTTCCGTCCGGCGGAACGCCCGTGCATTTAACGAGCGCCATCGTCGCGTTGTACCATCGATCGTTGGTGGGCGCGCACGCATCCGACGCGTATTTGTCTTGGAGAACGAAGGACGCGAAATACGCGATTGCGTTGAACACCGGATCGCTCGCGGACATCTTAGTGGCCGCGCGCAGTATGCGCTAGGGTTAGGCCAGCACCAACTGCTCGTCGCCGGCGCCCGCCTGACGCAGCGCTTCGTGAATCATCCGGTCTTGGATTTCTTTGACGGCCCAGCGCGCTTGCGCGTCGGGTGAGAGGCGATCGATCGGGTCGAAATACATGAAGGCTTTGCCCGGCTTCACGCTCGGAGCTGCGTAGACCGCGATACCGTTTTCGCGGTCGTAGTATTCGAAGCTGTGCACGTCACGTTTTCCGCCGCCACCGGGCGCATCGCAGACGAAGGTCGGTGAGTTAAATCCGGCGGTGCTGCCGCGCACGAATTTTTCGACGTCGATGGCAGTTTGCACGGTCGTGCGCAGATCCTCGACGCCTTTCACCATGTCGTGCATGTAGACGTAATACGAATGGACGTTGACGTAGCTGAGGCGTTTGACCAGCAGCTGCATTCGCTCCGCAACGTCGTTGACGCCGCGAATCAGCACGGATTGATTGCGTACGAAGACACCGCGCTCGAATAGAACGCTCATCGCTTTTTCCGTGATCCACGTGATTTCTTCGGGGGCGTTGAAGTGCGTGTGCAGCACGACGTCTTTGCCGAGTCTGCGCCCGCGTTCGACGACGCCGACGATCGCGTCGACCCAGGCCGGATCGGTGAGGAGCTTCATTGGCATGATCGCCGGACCTTTTGTTGCAAAGCGCATGCGGCGCACGTGCGGGATGTCCAGCAGTGCGTTTCCGATTAGCTCGACGTTCTTCGGAGGCAACTGGTAGACGTCGCCGCCCGATATGACGATGTCCTCAAGTTCGGGCCGGCTCGCGATGTAGGTGAAAGCATCATGCCACTGTTTGGGCGTTCGCGCGAGCTCAATTTTGTCGACTTCCTCGGTATCGGGGCCGATCGCATAACTGCGCGTGCAAAACCGGCAGTACACCGGACAAACCGCGAGTGGGAGAAAGAGCGCTTTATCCACGTAGCGATGGACGAGCCCCGGCACCGGCGAATCTGCCTGTTCGTGCAGCGAGTCGAGCACGAGCCGCGGATGATCGGGCAAGAACGTGCTCTTAACCGGAATGAATTGGCGGCGGATCGGATCGCCGTACGGGTCGTTCCAATCGATCAACGAGATCGCGTACGGCGAAACGCGAACGGCCATCGGCGCGTGCGCGAACCCGGCGCGCGCGTCTTCGATGAACTCCGCCGACGCGAGGCTTTCGATCGTTTGCAGCAGTTCCTCGGCTGTTTTGACCGAGTGCTTCTGTTGCCACAAATGATCGAGAAACGTTTTCTCATCGACGCCCTTGTAAGCCGGAACGTGCCGCCAGAATTCGCCCTGCTTCAGATTTTTGAAGTCAAAGTACTCGGGGCCGACCGGGGGCTTGGTATGAAGCACGGTATTCATGAGAGCCTCTCCGCGGGACGCGCGAACGCGTAGTATGTATTGAAATAGGCGTGAACGGCCGGGTTGTCGCGCACGGTCTGCAACGCAATTGCGGCGTGATCTTTGGTATAGCCGTTGCCGATGAGCATCGTTACCTCTTTCCCGACGCCTTCGGCTCCGAGCGCCGCTGCCGTGAACGAAGTGTTCATCGAAAAGAAGTAGACGGTGCCCGAATCCTTCGCGCAGAGGATCGAAGCGAGCTCCGTGCCGTCGACGTTCACGCAGTTGACCACGAGATCGGCAAGCCCGGGCGCTGTTTTCGAAATCTGCTCGGAAACCCAGAGCGCGTCGCGCGCGTCGGCTTCCAGGAACGTGTCGACGATGCGTTCCGACGTCAGCAAGGCTGCCGATTCCGTGTTTGCGCGCGGAGCGACACCGATAAGCGTTCCGGAATTGCCCAAACGGGCGCGAGCCCGCGCGCACGCCAGCATGCCGGACTTGCCGTCTGCGCCGATCACGACGACGGTCATGCCGGGGCGCACGAGTTTGTCGATCTGCGCGGGCGCGCCGGCAACGTCCAGAACGGCAAGCGCGACGCCGGGATCGATATCGTCCGGTAATTTCGACCACGACGCGGATTCGAAGAGTATCGCCGTGCCGCGCACGGACACATGACCGCTGGCGAGCTGCACGCTCTCGATTGCATCTAAGCGCAGCGGGGTTAGCGTCAGCGAAACGAGCGACGCGATCGCGTCACCTTCGCGCAAATCGATCCCGCGCAAGTCTTGGCCGATCTCGCGGACGCGCCCGACGAACATGCCGCCGCTTCCCGTTATGGCATTGTGCTGTTTGCCGCGCTCGCGCACGGTCGCCAAAATGTGTTCGGTAATTTTTTGTTCGTCGTCGGCGCAAAGGGCGCGAATCTGCGCGAACGATGCCGAGTCCAGGTTGAGCGCATCGACGTCGCAGAGAATCTCGTTCGCGAACGGAACCGGCGTATCGTCGAGCTTCCACGCATTTTGCGGCATGGCGCCCGGCGGAGCGATCACGCGGTGCGCGCCAAAGCGATGACCCGCCTTTCTTGAAATCGTCATGTGACCGATATTCCGCCGCGCTCGAACGGGGTCGAGAGGACGATGGTCGTTTTCGTGCGGGCCATACCGGGCACGCTCTTCAGGCGCGAAAGCATTTCGTCCAAGTGCGCGGTCGAGCGCGTCATAACTTTGAGAACGAACGACTCCTCGCCGGCCACGCTGTGAATCTCGGAAATCTCGGGCATTGCGGTGAGGGCGGCGATAAACGCGTCGTAGCTGCAGTCGGGCGCGGTATAGCAGCCGACGAACGCGACGAGTTCCAAGCCCAAAAGTTTGCCGTCAAGCTGGGCGGCGTATCCGCGCACGTAGCCGCGGCTCTCCAGCCGCTTGACGCGGTCGTGCACCGCGGACGCCTTCAGGCCGACGGCTTCGCCGAGATCGGCAAAGGTCGAGCGGGCATTGCTTTGCAGCGCAGCGAGCAGCCGGAGGTCGAGCTCGTCGAGTCCGCTTGAGTCAGTGCTACCGTTCGGAGTTTTGTTCATAAGGCCGAATAATCTTCGGGAAAACTATTCTACTACCGGAGGACGTCCGGCGCAACAGCGTCGCGGGTTGGTCGGAACGCCCCCGAGAACGCCCTGCCATGCGCAATCTCTGGGCCTTATGTATTGCGGGCGCGCTGCTGAGCGGCTGTTCGCGCAGCGGCGCGGGCTCTGCGGAGTCTCAGCCCAGCCCTCCGGCGCACCGCATGGCGAGCGCCGTCAGATTCGACTTGGCAGCCGATCCGAGCAATCTCAATCCGCTGTTCTTGCACCAGGACGCCTCGTCCGTCGAGCAGCAAGTGGCGCGGCTTTCGTTCGAACCTTTCATCGATTTCGATCCTGCGGGGCATGAGATTCCCGAGTTGCTTTCGCGCGTGCCCTCCCAAGCCAACGGCGACGTCTCTCGTGACGGGCGCACGATCGTTTACCGCTTGCGCCCGAACGTGCGTTGGAGCGACGGTGTTCCGGTGACGTCCGGCGATGTACTTTTTACGCTTCGCGCGATTCTCGACCCGGCCAACCCGGTGCCGTCACGAGAGGGCTACGACTTGATCGATCGTGCGCAGGCGCGCGGTCCGCTCGCCGTCGTCTTTCATTTGAAACGCGCGTGGGCGCCGGCCGTCGACACGTTCTTTTCCTACGGCTACCGTCCGCAGTTTGTCTTGCCGGCGCACGTTTTGCGCACACAGGAACCGCTCGGTCAGGCGCCGTTCAATGCCGCGCCAACCGTCGGCGACGGACCCTACACGTTCGTTTCATGGCGGCGCGGAGAGTCGCTGCTCTACGTTGCTAACCCTCGGTACTGGCGCGGCGCTCCTCGCGCGCCACGGTTGGATGTTCGCATCGTCCCCGATCCCGCGACGAACCTCGTATTGCTGCAGTCGCGCGAGCTCGATTGGAACCTGATCGCGCCCGTGCAGCAAAACGTATTGCGTTCACACCCCGAAATCGTCTACCGGTACGAGCCGACCAGCGTGGTGGCCGGCTTGGTCATGAACCTGTCGCGCGCTCCGCTGAACGATCTGCGCGTACGGCGCGCGCTCGCAATGTCAATCGATCGCCGCGCCATCAGCCGCAAAATTACGCTGGGCCGTTATCCCGTCACGGATGTACTCCAGCCGCTGTTCTCGTGGGCGGTCGATCCATCGGTGAAGGAACCGCAGTACGATCCGCGCGGCGCGGATGCGCTCCTAGATGCTGCCGGCTGGCGCCGCGGCTCCGACGGCATGCGCAGCAAGGCCGGCCAAGGGCTAACGCTTCTCTACGTTCAGTTCAAAGAGACCGCGACCGGGATGCGTGCCGCCACGATGGCGCAAGCGGAACTCCGGCAGCGCGGCATCGACGTGCAAATGAAAACGATCAGCAGCGCTCAGCTGTTCTTGCCGCGTACCGGCGTCTTGGCGAGCGGCAATTTCGATGTGGCCTACGTCCCTTTCACGATGGGATCCGATCCGGACGACTCTTCGATCTTGCGCTGCGGCGCGCCGAGCAACTACATGCGTTACTGTAATCGCGCGATTGACGCGCTCGAGACCGCTGCGCTGATGTCGCCGTCGCGCCCTGCGCGCAAAGTTTTGTACAGCCGGATCGAACGGCTGGTCGCTCGAGACGTTCCGATCGTGTACCTTTTCAATGCGAACTATATCTACGCTTACAGAAAAGCGTTGAACGGATTTTACCCCAACGCGTTCTTGCCGACGTGGAACGCGTACAGTTGGCATCTGGGGCAATGAAGGAGCAACCGTGATCGCAACGGCCATTCGCACCATTCTCACCAACCTCGAACTCGTGCTCATTATCGTGGCGATTGGCGTGACGATTCTCAAGCTGCGTCGGGCGAAGTTGCACCGGACCGTCATGACGCCCGGTTACACGCTCTGGGGCGAGTTGCTCTTCTACGGAGCCGGTTTCGGATTTTTATGGGCGGGAATTTTCCACGCGTTTTTTCAGCAGACTGCGGCATCGTCGATTGGGTGGCAGCCCAGTCCGTTCGAATGGGAGCTGGCGTGGGCGGAGTTCGGCGTCGCGCTGATCGCGCTACTCTCGCTCGGCCGCGGTTATGAGATGCGGTTGGCGGTGACTATAGTACTTTTCATGTTTTCAGCCGGCGCCGCGGTCCAGCACATTCATCAAATGCTCTGCTGCCAGAACTACGCGCCTGGAAATGCCGGCACGATCCTCTGGATTAACGATATCGCGCTACCGCTGCTGCTGCTGTATTTGGCGTTCGCGTCACGCGACGCATACGAACGCAGCATCCGCGCCGGTATACACTAAACGAAGCTCGTTTCGGCGTTAAATAAGCTAACTTGGCTGAGAGTTAGACGGCCTTAACCGCCGAGACGAGTGAGTCGACGCTGGCTTTGGCGTCGCCGAAGAGCATCGCCGTCTTTGGATCCTCGTAGAGCGGGTTCTCAATGCCGGCGAATCCCGAGCGCATCGAACGCTTGAGCACGACGACGTTCGCGGCTTTGTCCACGTCGAGAATCGGCATGCCGTAAATCGGCGATGACGCCACGCTGCGCGCGGCGGGGTTGGTGACGTCGTTCGCGCCGATGACGAGTGCGACGTCGGTGCGCGCGAATTCGGGATTGACGTCGTCCATGTCGTAAAGCTGATTGTAAGGAACGTTAGCTTCGGCGAGCAGCACGTTCATGTGTCCCGGCATGCGGCCCGCGACCGGATGGATCGCATATTTTACGGTGACGCCACGCTTCTCGAGCTGGTCGGCGAGTTCGCGCACGCTGTGCTGCGCTTGCGCGACGGCCATGCCATATCCGGGTACCACGATCACTTGATGTGCGAAGGCGAGCATGACGGCGACGTCGTCAACCGTGACGCTGCGAATACTCTGCTGTCCGCCCTTGGCGGCGGCGACGTCCATTCCGCCGCTTGCGCCGAACGCGCCGAAGAGCACGTTGCGCAGCGGCCGGTTCATGGCTTTGCCCATCAGGATCGTGAGCATCGTGCCGCTCGCCCCGACCAGCGTACCCGCAATGATCAATAGGTTGTAGCGTAGCTCGAATCCGGTGATGGCGACTGCCAGCCCCGTGAATGAGTTAAGCAGCGAAATAACGACCGGCATATCTGCTCCGCCGATCGGCAGCACGAACATGACGCCGAGCACTAGCGCAAGCGCGACCATCACGCCGTACGCCCACGCCGGCTGGACGCCCAGGGAGATCATGATCCACGCGGCCAGCCCTGCAATGGCCAGTGCCACGATTCCGTTGACGAATTGTTGTCCGCGGTACGTGACCGGACGGCCCGTCATCAGCTCTTGCAGCTTAAGGAAAGCAACGACCGAGCCGGCCGCGCTAACGGCGCCGATGATCGTGCTGATCACCAACGACACGTCGGTAAGAACGTCCAGCGGAGCGGCGTAGTGCGCGCGTTCGAACAGAAGATATTGCACGGTCGAAACGGCCGCGGCCGCGCCACCGCCCGCGCCGTTGAAGAGCGCGACCATCTGCGGCATCGCCGTCATCTTGACTTTGAGCGCCGAATAGAGCCCGACCGCCGTGCCGACGACGACGCCCACGAGTATCGCCCACCAGCCGTAGCCATGCGACGGCGCGAGCGCGGCGATAATTGCAATCAGCATGCCGGCCCCCGCGAGCCGGTTTCCAAAGCGCGCCGTTGCGGGCGAGCTCAAGAAATGCAAACCGAGAATGAAGAGCGCGATTGCGGCGATCTCGGCAAGCCGGAGCAGAACGAAAGCGGTCACTTCTTCGCGGGCTCGCGTTTCTTGAACATCTGCAGCATCCGTTCGGTCACGGCGAAGCCGCCGACGACGTTGATCGTTCCAAGCGTGACCGCTACGATCGTGATGGCGGTCAGCAGCGGCGTCGCGAGCGCGTGTCCGGGGTCCAACAGTTTTACCGTAACGATGATCGCACCGACCAGCACGATTCCGTGAATGGCGTTGGTTGCCGACATGAGCGGCGTATGCAACGTCGTCGGCACTTTAGAGATGACTTCGAAGCCGACGAAAATCGCGAGGACGAACACGGTCAACAATGCGAAAAATATAGAAAGTTCGCTCACGTTGCAACTCCTGCGCCGAGCGCATCGATCGTCGGCTGATGCACGATTTCTCCGGCGCGCACGATCGTCGTGCCGCGCGCGATTTCGTCGGCCGGGTCGAGGTTCAGGGCGCCGTCTTTGATTAACGCGTCCAGCAAAGCTTGAACGTTGCGCGAATAGAGCTGCGAGGCGTGATACGGCATCGTTCCGGCTAGATTGGTTTGACCGATCACGTGCACGCCGTTCGGAGTGACGATCGTTTTGCCGGGAACGGTCAGCGCGCAATTGCCGCCGGCTTCGGCCGCAAGGTCGACGATGACCGAACCGGGACCCATCGCCGCGACGGCTTCCTGCGTGATAAGCAGCGGTGCGCGGCGTCCGGGAACCAGCGCGGTCGTGATCACGACGTCGGACGCACCGATGTGATCGACCATGAACTGGCGCTGCTTTTGAATTTGCTCGGGCGTCAGCTCTTTGGCGTAACCGCCGGCGCCTTCCGCGTCGGCGCCGAGATCGAATTCCAGAAATGTCGCGCCTAAGCTCTGCACTTGCTCTTTCACGACTGCGCGAGTGTCGTACGCGCTGACGACCGCTCCCAGCCGGCGCGCCGTCGCGATCGCTTGCAGCCCGGCGACGCCCGCGCCGAGGATCAAAACTTTTGCGGGCCGGATCGTTCCGGCGGCCGTTGTCAGCATCGGAAAAAACTTCGGGAGTTCGGATGCGGCAAGCAGCACGGCTTTATAGCCTGCGATGTTACTCTGCGAACTGAGCGCGTCCATGGCTTGCGCGCGCGTGATGCGCGGAATCGCGTCCATGGAGAGTGCCGTTATGCCCGCGCTTGCCAAGCGCCGAACGTAACCGGCATCGCCGAGCGGCGCGAGCAGACCCAGCAGCGCAGCCTTCTTGGGCATAGCGGTTAGCACGGCATCGTCGGGCCGGCTGACGCCCAGCGCGAGATCGGCGCCGTCCAAAATTTGCGCGCGCTCGGCAACGGTCGCTCCGGCCTTGGTATAGAGGTCGTCGGGGAAGGCGGCGCGCTCGCCGGCGCCGTGTTCGACGTGCACGGCCATGCCATTCTTCACGAGCTTTGCGACGGTTTCGGGCACCAGCGCAACGCGAGTTTCGTTGGGCGCGGATTCTCGCAGCACGGCGATCTTCATCGGGCCGTCCGTTTCCATCCCGGGGAGCACAAACCTTCGCTTTAGATGATGCGAATACGGTTGCGCAAGACGCCGATCTTTTCGATCTCGACTTCGACGTCGTCGCCGTCGCGGAGAAACTCCGGGGGGTTGCGCGCGAAGCCGACGCCCTCGGGCGTGCCGGTTGCAATCACGTCGCCGGGCTCGAGCGTCATGCCCTTGCTGAGCGACGCAATGAGTACCGGCAGCGAAAAAATCATGTTGGCCGTTGTGCTGCGCTGTTTCTCCGCGCCGTTGACGCGCAGCCCAATCGCGAGATCCTGGGTGTTTCCGAGTTCATCCGGCGACACGATCCACGGTCCCATGGGCGCAGCCGAGTCTAAACTCTTCCCCTTAAACCATTGTACGTGCGCGCGCTGGAGGTCGCGCGCGGTAAGATCGTTGAAGCACGTGTATCCAAAAACGGCATCGAGGGCTTCGGCTTCGCTGACATCTTTCACGCGCGATCCGATGATGACGGCGAGCTCTGCTTCCCAATCGTACTCGCTCGAAATTTTCGATGAAAATTCGAGCGTTTCTCCGGGCGAAGCGATCGCGGTCGGAGCTTTGGTGAAGAACGTCGGGACGTCCGGCAGATTCAGCTCTCGGCCGCTCTGCTGCGCGACTTCCAGCGCGTGATCTAAATAATTCCGGCCGACGCAAAAAATGTTCTTGTTCGGACGAACCGGCGCGGCGAGCGCTACACTCGATAGCAGGTAAAACTCTCGAAGCCTCATGTGCTCGCGCGCATCCAGCGGCAGCGCGATATACTCGAGCAGCGTGCTGCAGGCGATCGCGCCCACCCTGTCGCCGTCAAGGTACCCTGGACGAAGACGCCCTTCGTGCTCGAACGTTACGTACCGCACCTACAGTTTACGGATGGGGTGAGGGCGTAGGCTTGGCCCGCGACTTTTTGAGAGCTGCGTTGATGTCGGGAAGATTTGGATTTTCCGCGTTTTTCTTCTGCTGATCGGCCTTCAGCTTCGCGAGCGCAGCGGCCGCGGCTTGCGCTTCTTTCTTCGCGTCCGAAACGATCTTGGTGGCCGCGCCGGGTTCGTCGGCCCAACCGCCGCCGCGTTTGAACAGCGTGAATGTCCTTCTTACTTTTTGAGTCTTGGGGTCGTAATTGTAATTCACTTTATACAGTCCCACGACGGCCGTAATCGTGTTTCCGCGCTGCTCGCGAATCCACATCTGCAGCGCGTTGCCCATCGCCATCGTGTCGAAAGCCTGATCGCCCGAGAGCGTTCCGTGCAAGACGCGGACGACTTGACCGAGCCTGTTCACCTCGACCTGTAACTGCGCTGACAGCGGCTTGGATGGCAGCTTCGGCGACGGCAAAGGGGCCGGCGTCGACCCGGCAGCTGCCGCTAAGGGGAAAGCCAAGAGAGCGGCTGCGAGCGCAGCCACGCAATACAGTTTGGAAAGCATCGAACGTTCTTCGCCGCCCGAGCGCAGGCGCCTCATGCCGCCACCGTCGAAAGCCGAGCGCTCATGTCTGGTTGTCTCTTCCATGCCGGTTCTAACGTACCGGCCGCTTTCGTCGTTCCATACACCGGCCTTCCTTAGTGGCTAATCTCATGCTGCTCGACACGTACGGGCTCGTGTACCGGGCGTTTTTCGCGCTACCTCCGCTGACAACGACGCGCGGCATGCCGATCAATGCGGCGTACGGATTTACGATGATGCTCAACAAAATCATCGCCGACGAAAAACCAACGCACGTGATCGCCGCTTTCGATAAGGGTCTCCCCGCGCACCGTGTGGCGCTCTATCAGCAGTACAAAGCGCAGCGCGATCAGATGCCCGACGACTTGCGTCCGCAGTTCGCGCTCGTGCGGCAGATTTTGCAGACCAACCGCATTCCGATTTTGGAGATCGAAGGCGAGGAAGCCGACGACGTCATCGCCACGCTCGCGCGACAGGCGAAAGAGGCCGGCGAGCGCGCGCTGGTCGTAACGGGCGATCTCGATTTGCTTCAGCTCGTCGACGAAGCGACGACGGTGCTCGTGACGCGGCGCGGCATCACTGAACTCGCGCGCTACGACACCGCTGCGGTGCGCGAACGGTACGATTTGGATCCGAAGCAGTTGCCGGACTATCGCGGCCTCAAAGGCGATCCGTCCGACAATCTTCCCGGCATTCCCGGCGTCGGCGAAAAAACGGCCATCAAGTTGATCAAAGCCGCCGGCTCGCTCGACTTGCTCGTCGCGAATCCGGCGCTGGCCGGATCGCCGAAGCTGCAAAAGCTCGTGGAAGAATATGGAAAACAGGCGGTGGTTTGCCGCGACGTGTCGGTCGCGAACGATCGTCTGGATTTGGCGATCGACTGGGACGAGTCGCGGTTCACGCCGGCCGGCAACGACGAGCTGTACCGGCTCTACAGCGAACTCGAATTCAAAACATTGCTGGGGCGGCTGAACGTTCCGACGGAGTTGCCGCTGCTGCACGCGCACGAGCGCGTAACCGGCAACTATCGCTCGTACATCGCGGCCACCGATCCGCCCGAATACGCGCAGCTGGCGCGCGAACTTGAGGCGCTTTCATCCGCCGCCCGGCTGGCATTTGCAGTGAAGTCCGATGGCGAAATCGGCCTCTCGAGCGCAACCGGAAGCGGACTGGCGTTTTTGGCGGGATCGCTCAGCCACGAGCCGGTGCGCGCCGCATTCGAAAAAATCTTGCTCGCCGCTCCGCGGCTGGCCGCGCACGACGTCAAGGCCGTTCTCCACATCTTGCACGATCGTGGTTTCACAGCGCCCGCGTTTGCCGACGATACGATGATCGGCGCGCACTTGCTCAATCCGTCGCGCACGTTTGCCCAGGTCGAAGACGCCGCGCAAGAAATTCTCGGGCTCAGCGCCGGCAACGACACCGCGGCTGCGGCCGACGCAGTCCATCGTCTGGCCGAAAAAGAGCGCGCCGAACTGGAAGTACGCGATCAGCTGCGGCTATACGAAGACGTCGAGGTTCCACTGGCGCCTATTCTTGCAAAACTCGAATGGACCGGCGTGGCGATCGACCCGGCCGAGCTGTCGCGGCTCGCGAAAGAAATCGACAAAGCCGTCGCCCGGCTGCAGCGCGAAATCTACGATCTGGCCGGCGAGGAATTTAATATCGGATCGCCGCAGCAGCTCGGCAACATCCTGTTCGAGAAATTGTGCCTGCCGTCGGGGAAGAAAACCAAAACCGGCTGGGCGACGGGCGTGGAGATTCTTGCGGGACTTTCCCGCGATTATCCCATCTGCGCGCGGGTGCTTGAGTACCGCGAAGTCACCAAGCTCAAGAATACCTATGTCGACGTTATTCCGGCGCTCACCGATCCGCGCGACGGGCGTCTGCGTACGATCTTCAATCAAACGAGCACCGCCACCGGGCGCTTGAGCTCGACCAATCCGAACCTGCAGAATATCCCCGTGCGCGGCGAACTCGGGCGCCGGATCCGCCGGGCGTTCGTGGCGCCCGAAAAAGAAAGCGTGCTGCTGGCAGCCGACTACAATCAGATCGAGCTGCGGCTCATGGCGCACCTTTCCGGGGACGAAGCAATGGGCCGCGCATTTCACGAAGGGCAGGATATTCACGATTTCACGGCGCGACAAATCTTCGCCGTGCCGGCCGGCAGCAGCGTCGATCCGAATCAGCGCCGCATGGCCAAATCAGTGAACTTTGGATTGCTCTACGGCATGTCCGATTTCGGACTCGCGCAACGTTTGGAGATTGGGCGCGCGCAAGCGCGAGAGATTACGGCGGCGTACTTCGCGCGCTTTCCCAGCGTGCGCGCATACATCGACGGCGTCATCGCGCAAGGGCGCGAGCTGGGATACGTCACGACACTGCTCGGCCGCCGCCGGTATATGCCGGCGTTGCGATCGAGCAATTACATGCTGCGCTCAGCGGCGGAACGCGAGGCGACCAACGCACCGTTACAAGGCAGCGCCGCCGACCTGATGAAACTCGCCATGGTGCGGGTGGATGCCAATCTGGCGGCCGCGGGCCTGACGGCGCGGATGCTGCTGCAGATTCACGACGAACTCATTTTTGAAGTTCCGCGCGCCGAACTCTCTGATGTGGCAGCCGTCGTGCGTAGGGAGATGAAAGACGTGATCGAGTTGAGCGTTCCACTCGACGTTACGGTCAAGGTGGGACAGAATTGGTACGACGTCGAGGAGACGGCGGATGCTTGAAGCATTGGCGCTAACGGTCGCGCTCGCCCAAAGCTCGCCGCAGCCCGTCCCGACGCCGCAGAACCTACGCGTGATCTCGCTGCGGGCTCCGGCCGCGCCGCTCCGCGTACAAGTCGCCGCAACCGAGCCGCAGCGCGAACGCGGACTGATGGGAGTGCGCAAGCTCGCGCCGCATACGGGAATGCTTTTCGTCTTCGACTCCGATGCGCCGATCGAATTCTGGATGAAAGACACGTTGATTCCGCTGGACATGGTCTTCATCGGCCGTAACGGCACCGTGCGAAGCGTCTTTGCAAACGTCCCAATCGTTTCGACCGATACTCCCGACTATCGCATTCCGCGCCGCGACGGGGTGGCAAAATACGTTTTGGAACTGCCTGCCGGCGAAGCGGCACGCGACGGTTTGACCGGCGGCGTCTCCATTCCGCATCTCCCTTAAATGCCCGAGCTCCCTGAAGTCGAGACGATTGCGCGCGGCCTGGCCGGCGCCATCGTTGGAAAGACGATCCAACGGGCAACGGTCGCGCTTGCGAAAATGGCGGTTGCGCCGGCGCGCGTGAATTTCAAGCGGGCGGTTCGCGGCGAGCGGATCGTCTCGGTCGGCCGTCGCGGAAAATATGCCGTCATCACGCTGAGCTCCGGACGGTGTCTAATCGTGAGCTTAAGAATGACCGGGCGCCTCGTCGCACTGGGGCGCGGCCAAGCGAAGGTCCCTTACGAGCACGTTTCGGTGCACTTTACCGACGGAACCCGGCTAGCGTTTGCCGACGCCAGGCAATTCGGGCGCATGCGCTTGGTCGAGCGCGGCGAGCTGTGGGACGCCGGGCTCGGCGTCGAGCCTTTGTCGGGGGACTTTACTCCTGAGCGCTTTATCGGTATGCTTTCGGGGCGGACAACGCCTATCAAGGCGTTGTTGCTGGATCAGCGGCGTATCGCAGGGGTGGGAAACATCTATGCTTGCGAGGCGCTGTGGGGAGCCCGGATTCGTCCTGGCACTCCCGCGAAAGCGTTGACGAAACCGGCCATACGCCGGTTGCATGACGCCCTCGTCGAGGTTTTGCAGCGTTCGATCGCAATGCGCGGCACGAGCGTCGACGATTACGTCGATGCGCACGGCCTGCAAGGCGGCTTTCAAAACGCGCTTTCGGTATACGGCCGGGCCGGTTCCGGATGCGAACGTTGCGGCCGGGCGATCGTGCGAACCGTATTGGCAGCGCGCGGCACGTGGTGGTGCCGCACCTGTCAACGATAAGGACAAATATATATAAAGGATGGACACTTAAAATCTCTACAACGCCAACCGCTCCCGTGCAAGAAGAGGAAGAAGATCAACTCGCACTCGAGCAGCAACTCTACGAAGACTCACTCAAGGTACTCGACGAAGGACAAGTCCTCAACGGACTGATTGTCGCCAAATACCAGGACGAATTGCTCGTCGACATCGGCGGAAAATCCGAAGGCACGCTGCCGTTTCGGGAACTCTCTTTAGCGATAGAGCCCAAAGAATTAAAAGTCGGCGACACGCTGGAAGTCATGATCCACCGTATCGACGACAACGACGGTACGCTCTTTCTCTCCGAGCGGCGCGCGCGCGCCCTCAAAACGTGGGAGAAAGTCATTGCGGCCCACGAGCACGACGAAGTCATCGAAGCGACCGTTACGCAGGTTGTTAAAGGCGGCGTCCTGGTCGATCTGGGCATGCGCGGATTCGTTCCCGCTTCGCAGATCAGGCGTCAGCCGATCGGCAACCTGGAAGAGCTCGTCGGAAAAAAGCTGCGGCTCAAAGTGATCGATCTCGATCACAAACGTCACCGCGTCGTTCTGTCGCAGCGGTTGGTTCTGGAAGAAGAACTCAACGCCAAGAAACAGGAGTTGCTGGGAACGCTTGAGGTCGGACAGATTCGTGAAGGCGTTGTCGTGCGCTTGGCGGAGTTCGGCGCGTTCGTCGATCTCGGCGGCATCGACGGCTTGATTCACAACAGCGAGCTCTCGTACGCACGCATCAAACACCCGTCCGAAGTCGTCAAGATTGGCGATGTCGTGAACGTCGAGATCATGAAATTTGACCCCGATGCGAAGAAGGTCAGCTTGTCGCTCAAGCACGCGCTGCCCGACCCGTGGGACGAATACGCGAACAAACTCTACGAGACCAACAAATTGACGGCGCAGATCGTCAAGGTCACGCCCAATTATCTGTTAGTTGAAATCGTGCCCGGCGTGCTCGCGATGGTTCCCAAAGGCGAATTCGACCCGGGCGCTCAGTTCAGTCCCGGACAAGAAGTCGAAGTGACGCTGCTGACGATCAATCATTCGACGCGCCGGATTACGGCGTCGATTCAGCACGTAGCCGACATTCCGCCCGAAGAGATCGAAAAGATCGAAGTTCCGGAATTGCCGGAAACGCAAGCCGAAACTCCGGCGGAAATGCCTTCGGAGGACGAACCGTCCGAGTCGGCCTAACCGGCGGAATCGGATCCGGCAAGAGCGAGGTCGCGCGCTGCATGGAAGCATTCGGCGCGTACATCATCGATACGGACAAACTCGCGCGCGAAGCTGTGGCGCCGGGTAGCGACGCGTTGCGCGAGATCGCGCGCATGTGGCCTTCGGTCGTCCGCATGGGTGGTCTCAACCGTCCGGCGCTCGCCGAGATCATCTTTCACGATCCGGACGCGCGCGAGCGGCTCAATGCCGTCGTTCATCCGCATGTGCGCCGTTTAGCTGATGCTGCGCAAGCGTACGCTAAACCCGGACAGATTGTCGTGCAGGTCGTGCCGTTGCTGTTCGAGACCGGATACGACGAGCGGTGCGATGCGTCGGTGGTCGTCATAGCGCCGGAAAAAGAACGCATCGCACGCATCGCCCGCCGCGACAAGTTAAGCGAAGATCAGATTCGCGCCCGGATGAAGTCGCAGATCGACCCGGAGGCCGCGCGCTCAAGAGCCACCTACGTCATCGAAAACGACGGAAATTTCGCGCAGCTCAAGGAGCGCACGCGCGCCGTTTACGACGCACTTTCCTCCTAACGCCGCAACCTCAATCGACCCCATTTTCGTTTAACAA
Source organism: Vulcanimicrobiales bacterium (assembly GCA_038215615.1). Taxonomy (GTDB): domain Bacteria; phylum Vulcanimicrobiota; class Vulcanimicrobiia; order Vulcanimicrobiales; family Vulcanimicrobiaceae; genus Rubrimentiphilum. Next base: position 101,311 of record JBBQQR010000002.1, read on the forward strand.
GCGGTCGAGTGGGTATTTAACCCGACGATACATTTCGCATCATTAAGGGGCGACACCACATGGCGATTCAAGACGAAATGCAGAACCCGGGCGGGGGAATGACTGTTCGTGAAGCAGGCAAGCGTGGCGGCGAACGCGTCAAGGCCAAGTACGGCACGGAGTTCTATGAGGCCATCGGGCGCAAAGGTGGCGAAGCCACCAAAGAAAAGTACGGGCCTTCGTTTTATGAGGTTATAGGCCAAAAAGGCGGCCAAAAGCTCAAGCGCAAGAGCTCCTAGCGGGCGTCCCCGGACACCCATGGCAAAACCACGCAAAGCCGACGACAAGGCGCCGGGCGGCGAGATGTCCGTACGCGAGGCCGGAAAGAAGGGCGGGGACACCGTCCGCGACCGCTATGGTCCGGGTTTCTATGAAGCGATCGGACGCAAGGGCGGCCAAGCCACCCGCGAGCGTCACGGTGTCGAGTTCTACGAGTCCATCGGCCAAAAAGGCGGCCGCGTCGTCAAAGAAAAATACGGCGCCGACTTTTACGAAGAGATCGGCCACAAGGGCGGCCAAAAAGTTAAGCAGCTGATCGCTGAGGCGAAAAAGAAAAACGGCGGCCAGTAGGGTTTAGGGCGAGACGCCGCCGGTCACACGGCCGAAGCGAATCTCGCCGCTGTTGAAGTTCACGTTTATCGAGGAAACCTTGAGCGTCTCGCCGCCGCTGCGCACGACGCTCGGATGTGGCAGCGTCAGCGTCTTCGCTGCGTTCACCCATTGGATCAAATCGGTATCGAACGAGCGCTCCGAACTCGTATCTTGCATTTGCGTGACGTGCACGTCGCCCGTCGCCGTGAAATCAAACGTCTGCGTGTTCACCGACACTTGTTCGGCGCGAACGCTCAGATACGGTTTGCCATTTTTGTAGAGCACTCCGCGGCGTACGCCCTGGACCGTTGCCAAGACGCCGTCGGCCGACATCTCGGCATGGTCGTATACGAACATCCAAGATTTCGTGCTCATGCGGTTTCCCGTCACGCGCCCGCCATGCAGTGTCAGCGGCGTCATCCCTTGCGGCGGGCCCCCCGGCGCATTGCCGGCCAGCACGACCTCAATAATCACCCAAATCAGTAGCGCGGCGCCCGCGATCAATAGATAGAGCTTCCATCGCGCCATTGCGGGGCGCCATTGCGGCGCATGCAGTGCACGCATGCGCACTCTGCGAAGCGCGAGAACCGCTGCATACATGAGCGCGAGCGCGATGCCGACCGGCGTCGGGCCGAGGCGCGCGAAGATCGAACCGGGGGGCGATCCGACTGTGCCAACCACGATTGCGGGTTTGTCCAATGCCGTTTGCTGCGTCCACGATCCGTCGGGCGCGATGATTCCGCTGATGCCCGTCGCCGCCGATTGCAAGACCCACTCCCCGTTTTCGATGGCACGCATCTGCGCGATCTGCCCGTGCTGATAGGTGCCGGAGGTTTCGCCGAACCACGCATCGTCGGTCGATATCACCAAGAACTGGGCTCCGCGCGAGACTTGGGCGTGCACGAGATCGGCGAACGCCGATTCCCAGCAAATGAGCGGAGCGAACGGGACGCCGGCCGCCGAGATAACGGTGTCGTCCGCTCCGGCGGCAAAGCGGCCGATGAGATCGGAGTCCGGCAGCCACTTAAGAAAGGCTTCGCCAGGAAACGATTCGGTGAACGGAACGAGCTGGCGCTTTTCGTAGATTTGCGAGATCTGTCCCGACGGATTAAACACGAAGAGCGCATTGTAATCCTTGGGACCGCGCGCTTCCAAGCTCCCGACGACCAGCGTTGCATTCAACGCGCGCGCGGCAGCCGAAAACTCCTTGCGGACGAGCGCGCGAACGCCGTTGGGATCGGAGGCATTCAAGTCGGTCGGAATCACCGTCTCGGGCAGCACGACGAGTTGAGGATGCAGCGCCTGCAGTTTGCGGGTTTGCGTCACATACGTGTTCACGGTCGGCCAAAACGACTGCGGATTCCACTTGACCGTCTGCGCGATGTTGCCTTGTACCGCGCCGACGCGTAACATCGGCACACGTTGGTCGTGGCGAGCCGGCCACGCTGCGAAACAGAGCGCCCACGCGGCGACGACGGTGACCACCGCGGTTACCAGCCGTCGAGGATCGCGGTTGGCTATTGCCTGCGCGCCGTACGCACCCAACAGCATGACGACGAATGTAATGCCGAATGCGCCGATATACGGCGCGAACGCGATCAGCGGAGTAACCGTTTGCGAGTAGCCGATCTGCGCAAACGGAACGGCAAGTAACCCAATCGATCGCAGCCATTCGAAGACGGTGAAAGCTGCCGCAGCGGCGGCCGGCGCGGCCCACGGCTGACCCCACCGTTCTGCGGCGCGTGCAGCAACGGCGCTGGCCGCGAACGTCAGCCCCTCGACGAGCGCCGGAATCAGCACGACGGCAAACGCAAATGGTCCCACGTAGCTGCCGACGGTGTACGTGAACCATGAAAAATTTATCGCAAAAAAGATCGTTCCGGCGAACCATCCGGCGAAGAAGGCGCGTTTCCAGGAGAGCCGTTGCCAAGCCCAGAACAGGCCCGCCGCCGCCAGCGGGGCAAGCCATGCCTGTCCAGCCTTGGGAAAAGCAAGTGCGAGCGCAACCGCGCTCAAAGCGGAAACGATGACGGAGGTAAGTGTGCTACGCAAAATGTTGTTCGTCGTCTCTGTCGCGGCGTTCACGTTTGCTGCCTGCGGCCGTCAAGTGACTCCCGACCGCGGGTCCGTCACGCCTTCGGGACTCCCGGCGGGTTTCATGCAGGTGAAGTTCACGACCGCTCAGGCGATGGATTTCACCAACGTCCAGTACGTCATCATGTTTAATACCTCGACGAGCGGCGGCATGCCCTACGCGAACGGCTACCAGACCAATTATGCGAACTATTGGTTTGCGATCGTCGTCGGCGGCAACGGTGTGCTTTCAACCGTGCAAGTCGTGCAATATGTCCGCAACACAGGCGTCGGAGGCGGCCAGGTCGCATCTCCGCAAGTCATTCCATATACGCCGCAGCAACTTCAATTCAACCTGAATAGCAACGGCCAGAACACGCAGTTCACCGTGACGTTCGATCGCAGGCTCTTCAACGGCATCGTGCCGACGCCGAGTCCCGTCCCCGGCGCGAATCCGAAGATATGGTACGCCAACTGGTTTACGACCAACGGTTCCGGTCAGCCGATCGACGCGCCCGGTATTGGCGGCCCGCAAGATCAGACGTTCACGTTTCCGACGTCGGGGCTGCCGGGCTTCGACATCTCAACGTCCTTCGATCAGCAGTTCAACGCAAACGCCGGCTGGCCGCAGGTCACGCCGCGCAGCGCACAGATCGCCGCCGGCGAGATCATCAACAGCCCGTAACTACGGCGCGTCGCAAGGCGGGTGCCCGCACTTGCAGGCATCGGATTCAATGCCTCCAGCTTCGTCGTCTTTGCAAACGGGGCTGCAATACTCTTCGGTCTCCATCTCGGCTGTCAGCGTGCAATTGCACAGATCGTGCGCACACTCAATAGTCTGTTGCATGAAGTGACTATACTCAGCCTGGGTCGGGTCGCACGGGCACCGCTCGCAAAAAAATGTCCATGTTTTTTCGCGCCCTTCGGTCCCGTGGCCCTAAAAGTTGAAACTGGTCGGGATGATCGATCCGGTACCGTTCAGGCCGAAACTCGCGCCGCGTGAGGGAAACGCCAGCAGGTTGAGCGTGAGATTCACTTGCTTGGCGGCCTGATTATACTGCAGCTGGATTTGATAGCAATCGCCAATGATGCGGCTCCAGTAGATGCTCTTGTTGATGATGCGGCCTTTGTTCTTCCAGTCGATGTCGCCGATGAACTGCAGCGTCGAACCGTTGCCGAAGGGCGTGGAGAACTGCAGGTTCGTCGTAAAGAATCCGTTGCCCGGGCCAGGAATGAACGATCCCGCGAGCGCGACGTACGAACGCCGCGACGGATGCACCGCTAGCTGATACTGCACGGGTTGTGCCGCGCGGTTGAACGCGGTGTTAAAACTCAGCGTGAGGTTGTAGAAGTCGCTGTTAAAGAATCGCAGCACGTCGGCCGCGGACTTATAATTGAACGTCGGCTGCTGGTCAAGCGTACTGAACGGCAGAAACGCGGGGCCGTTGTAGTTGGTCTCGTTGTACGTGATCGCGTTAAGGACGTGACGCCCGATCGGCGTCGACATCGTCGCGGTTTGCTGGATACTGGCCTTCATGTCGCCCGTGCCGTAAGCGAACTGATGCACGTTCACGCCGGCGCTAATGTCGCTGCCCAAGACGTGGTAAAGCGCCGGACCAAAGTTGAAAAACAAATCGGCACGCGATGTCGAGAGCGGCGTCTGCGGCTCGTTGTAGTTTCCAATCGTGAACGACGACGTGATCGGGATGATGAAGTGCTTCAGGAAACTGTAGGGATGGATCTCCAGCTCGGGCTCTTTGTTTAAGCCGTAGGGCGTGCGAGCAAAAGATTTGTCGTACTTGAGCGTGTAAGCGGCGACCCTGTTGCTCCACTGAAGCAGATCGCTGAACGTCCCGCTCGAGTTGTTGCTGGCGTTGTTCAGCCCGTAATTCGTGCGAGCCGAACTGAGATTCAAGCTGAGGCTGTTCTGCGTCGTGGGTCCGAAACTGCGCGTTTCGGTGAAGCCGAAGTTGTCCGTAGCGGACTGCGTAGCGATGCTGCTGTGCGAGAACGTGTAGTTTTGCTGCGCATTTTTGCCGGTGTGCGCGATCGATCCGCTGATACTTTCGTTGGGCGGCAGGTTGATGAGCGGACCGAAGTTGCTGTTGTAGGCGAACCCGAAACGTGCGCGCAATGATTGCGAAAAATTCTCGGTGTCCTGCGCGTTCAAGTTCCAAGCCGTCGTCTGCGTGCGGCGGTCGTGAATGGCGTAGGTGTCGACCGACGTTTGCCGTTTACCGTTTTGCCGCGCCAAGAACGCCGTGTACCCCAAGCCGAAGCCCTGACGCGAGTAGTATTCGACGCGGTAGTAGCCGTAAAAATACTGGTCCCGGCCAAATCCGGGTTTGGCTTTGATGTAAAAGCCTTGATACGAGTTATAGCCGACTTCGGGGAAAAATGACGGGCGCTGGCGTTCGTCCTGGATGCTCCGCAGCGGAATGATTACCTTGGGCAAATAGAAAACCGCCGCGGCGCCGAGGAAGAGCACGGCTTTGCTGATGACCATCCGGTCGCCGGGATAAATGTCGATAGTGCGCCCCGTGATATGGTAGCCGGCGCGGGGACGTTCGCAGGTTGTAACGTTGGCATAATCGCCGTGCGAGACGCCGTGCTCGTCGGCCTTCAAGTCTTTGGCGGCGAAATAGACGAGCCCGCGCTCGACGCCTTGCGAGCTTTCGCCGCGGCCGTTGATTAGATCGGCGCGTTGAGCAAGCGTATCGAACTCGATCCGGTCGGCGTGCAAAATCGACGTGTCCGTGCTGTTGACGATGTAGGGGTTTCCGGTGACGCTGATCGTTTTGAATCCGTCATAGTGCGCGCGCTCGCCCACGAGGACTTCGTCTTGATAAAAGATGTGCACGTTGCCGATGGCGTCGCCGGGTGCGCCCTGTTTGTTTGCGTTACCGACGAACTTGTCGGCCATGACGGCGACGTAGCCGGGGCGCAGCGTAGGCGCAACGATGGGAGTTGGTGAGGTCTCCGGCGTAGGCGATCTGTTGGGAACGATCGACGGCGGCGCGGAGCCGCGAATCAAGAAAACGGGGCCCGCGCTCGCTTTTGCGCTGGGCGCCGGCATCGGAATCGGGGGCGGCGTAACCGTGTTTCCGGTCGGAATGGGTGTGGCGTAGAGTTGGCCTGGTGCGAGCGGCGCGTTCGGCACGGCTGCGCTCGATGTCGGCGACGGCGCCGGTGTCGGCGTAACTTGCGCGACGAGATCGCTCGAGCCTGATGCTCGAGCCGCGCACGTGTTCGCGTTGAGCAATCCGAAGATCGCTTCCGACGACATCACGTTATCTGCCGCCGGCGAAGGCATCGGCGCCGGCGCGGGGGCCGGCATCGGTACCGGCGTGAGCAGAGGAAGCGGCGTCAGCAAAGGGTGCGGCGCGGGAATAAGATGCGGCGCCGGAACGCTTTGTACGGCGGCCGGTGCGATCGCGGACACGGCAACCTTGCGCACCGATATCTTTTGCGGAGCGAGCGCCTTGCGCGCGGGCGACGGTAGCGCGCGCGCAACCGCAGCTTTTTCGGGTGCCCGAGCGGGCGCGGGCGTTACGTGTGTGATCGGCGTCGCGACCACGCGCGCGATGGGCATTGCTGAAGCTATGACTGGAGCGGCGGTTAATTCAGGCAAGGGCGTCGCCAGCGCGAGCTCATCGGAACGCCGGGCGTTTTGCAAGCTGGCCCCGAGCCATCGTGCGCCGCGCGTATCGGTGCGCAAGAGGTTTGCGCCCTGCAAATTGGCATCGCGCATGTCGGCCTGCCGAAGATTGGACGTTTCGAGGTTCGCGCCGGCGAGATCGGCGTGACGCAGATTGGCACGATAGAAATTCACGCCGTACAGCAGCGCGCTCTGCAGGTTGGCCTGCTCGAGTCTCGCGCCTTGGAAAACGGCACCTTGCGCATCGAGCGACTGTAGGTTGGCGCGCAACAGGTTCGCGTCTTGCAAAATAGCGCTTTGTAAATGAGCGCCTTGCAAATTCGCACCGGTCAGATCCGCGTGAGTCAGATTTGCGCCCGTTAGATCGGCGCCTTGCAAATCCGCATTGCGCAAGTCGGCGTTGCGGAAGTCGTGGTTCTTTAGGTTGGCGTTTTGAAAGTTCTCGTCACGCGCCGGCGCGGCAAGTGGAAGAAAGCCGGCGAGAAAGGCAGCCAAGCAGATCGTTGCGCGGACGGCGCGCGGATGCAAACCCAACACGGCGCGGCCTAGTGCTCTTCGTACCAAAGCAGGGCCAGGCCGCCGATGCCAAAGACGAGATTGGGCACCCACGAGACGAGGTACGGGTTCACGCGTCCCGTGCTGCCGAACGCGGCGGCCGCCTCGGAAAGAATGAAATAGATGAAGAACGCGATGATCGACATCGCGATACCCATCATGCGCCCTTTCTTGCCGAACATGATCGCAAGGGGCAGCGCTAGCAAGACCGCTACCAGCGCAGAGAACGGAAACGCGAGCTTATCTGCCAGGTTGACTTGCAGATTTCCAAGCGCTTCACCGCCGACACCTTGCGCTTGCAAAGCGCTGACCTGGTGGGCGAGTTGTTTGGAGTTCATGGTCCACGCATCGCTGTTCGAGCTGCTGAGGAACTGCGCGGCGTTTTCTCCCAGCGGCAAGCCGATGCTGGCCTCAGACTTGTCCACTTGCGACGTCATGTAGCCTTGAGCGTTGTAAAACGTAATGACGACGCCGTTCAGAACCAGCGTAGGGCCGGCCACGTGCGCGGTCTTGGCCTGGATCGTTTCGTTCCAATAGCCGTTGCGTCCCGGTTTGAATATCTGCACGCCGGCCATCGTGCGTCCGTCGGGCAGTACGTGGTCGATGAAGAACTCGTTATTGGTATCCGGATCCTTACGGAAAAATTGCGCCTCGACCGGCAGCGCGCCCGTGTGATAAATGATCTGATAAAACGTGCGTGTGGAGACCTCGACGGACTTGGGCGCGACGAATTCGTTCATCGCCCAAGAGAACAAAAAAACGACAAACCCAAAGATGAGCGGCGTGAGACAGAGCCGCCACAGAGAAGTTCCGGAAGTGCGGATGGCGTTGATCTCGTTGTCGGCCATGAGCCGCCCGATTCCAAGCAGTGTCGCGAAGAGCGCCGCGAACGGAAAAGCCATCGGAATCGACTGCGGGATGCGGAAGACGACGAACCGCAGGACGAGAAAAACCGGCGCGCCGTGACCGATGACTTGATTGGCGGCCAAGAAGAAAATATTGAAGCCCCAAAATAAAAAGAACGCGAGGAACGCGAATACGAACGGCCCGATGAACTCACGCAAAAGGTAAGCGTCGAGCAGCGGCAAGCGCCAAGAGCGGAACAGGTTGAGGGGCGCGGGGCGTGCTCCGGAAATGGAGGCCATCCGCGTTAACAGTTCGCTAGTAGCTGCGGTAAGCCGTCAGAACGCGGTCGACGTAGGCTTGCGTTTCGGCATACGGCGGAACGCCGTGATATTGGTCGACGGCGCCGGGGCCGGCGTTGTACGCTGCAACGGCGAGTTCGACGTTATTGCGGTAGCGTTTGAGCAAACCGTGAAGATAGCGCGTTCCGCAATCGACGTTCTCTTGCGGGTCGAACGCGTTGCCGATTCCGCAGCCGGCGGCAGTGCCCGGCATCAATTGCATCAGGCCTTGCGCTCCCGCACTGCTGATCGCCGACGGATCGCCGGCGGACTCCGCCATGACGACTGCGTTGACCAAACCGGTCGGCACGCCATTGCGCGCGGCCGCGGAGCTAACGAGCTTCTGAAGTTGCGCGGGATCGAGCGCGTGGGGCGCATACGGAAGATAACCCGCTCCACTACAACCGCAGAGCAAGCTCAGGAATAGCGCGGTCCCGAGCAATCGTTTCATGTGAGTCAACCTGTCTTCTGCCTACAACGCGGCAAACCCGGCCGCTGTTGCAAGTCGAACACGCGTTCGATTCCCAATTTCACGCTTGCCACACGTACCTATCGAGCGTATAGTGGTGCAAAGTGGTGCGTTGTGGTGACCGAGGGAGGATTGGTTGCACGCGGATTTGCCGCGCTTTACCGGTACGGCCGAGCATGCCCTTGACGACAAGGGCCGTCTCATCGTGCCCGCGCGCTTCCGCGAACGACTCGGGAACGGCTTCGTCTTAACCATCGCGCAGCCGGACCCGTGCCTCGCCCTCTATCCGCAGGCGGCTTGGGCCGAATTCTGCAGCCGGCTCGAAAGCGCCCCGCGGAAGGACGAGCGTTTCCGCCGTCTCGTGCGACACATCTTTGCGCGCACCGAGGAGGTTGCATGCGACGTTCAAGGACGTCTGCTCATCCCGTCGGCGCTGCGGGCGTACGCCGGCATCGAGCGCGAGGTCGTTTCTGTCGGCTCGCTCACGCGGGTCGAGATCTGGGCGGCAGAGCGCTACGCCTCGCACGCCGCGCCCGATCCCGAAGCCGGTGACTTAATGGCGGAGCTGGGACTTTATTAATGGCGGGCTGGAGCGATGCAACACATTCCCGTTTTTCACGCGCAAGCTTTAGAGTGGCTGGCGATTCGCCCGTCTGGGATCTATGTGGATGCGACCTTCGGCGCGGGTGGCCATTCGCGTGGCATCCTCTCGCGTTTGAAGGGCGGGCGGCTCATTGCGCTCGACGCGGATCCTTCGGCCGGGCCGCGGGCTGCCGAGATCGACGATTCCGCCTTTACGTTTATTCATGCGAATTTCCGCGAGCTGCCGGACGTTCTCGATCGCCTCGGCATCGAGCTGGTGGACGGCGTTCTGTTCGACTTGGGGGTTTCTTCGATGCAATTTGACGAACCGTCGCGCGGTTTTTCTTTCCGGGAATCCGGACCGCTCGACATGCGCATGAATCCGCTGGCCGGACGAAGCGCTTACGATGTGCTCATGAGCGCGAGCGAAACCGAACTTGCCGAGATCTTCTTCGACTACGGTCAAGAACGCGCCGCGCGCAGAATCGCGCGCACGATCGTGCACCGCCGCAAAGCCGGGCTGTTCCCGGGGACAACGCTGGAGTTTGCGCGCATGATTAGCGGACTGATGCACCGTCCGGGACGGCGCGAGCGCATCCATCCGGCCACGCGTGTCTTTCAGGCACTGCGCATCGCCGTCAATGACGAACTCGAAGCGCTGCGAGAAGGTTTGGACAGCGCCGTCAACCGGCTGCGCGGAGCGGGACGGGTCGTCGCGATCAGCTTCCATTCATTGGAAGACCGGATCGTCAAACGCAAATTCTTGCAAGACGATCGTTTAGAAATTCTGACGCGCAAGCCGCTGGTACCCGGTCACGATGAGATCGAACAGAACCCGCGCGCGAGCAGCGCGAAAATGCGCGCTGCAGAACGGAAGGCGAGCTGATGGTCGCCTACCAATCCAATCCGCGTCTGCGCAACGTGCGCACCGCCAAGCACGCAACGCATCTGCGTAAGACCCACGCGTCGCGCGCTCGTTATACCAGTTTGGTTCGATTTTCGGGGGCACTCGGCGTGGTGCTGGTCGGCGTGATGATCTACGTCATGCTGATCGCGAACCTGACGAGCTTGAATTACTCCGTCGCGCGCGCCGACAGACAGCGCGCCTCGCTGCAGGCGGAAACGGCTCGCCTCGACGACCGGCTGGCGGCGCTGCGTTCCGACGATCGCTTGGCGAAAATGGCGGCGGCGCTGCATATGCGCGAGCCGCAGCAGTTTGCATTGGTCACGCTTCCGCCGGCTGCGCCGCAGGGACAATCGAGACTGTTTCTTTCCAGTTTGGCGAGCTGGTTCGGCGCTAAATAGGGTCTGAAGGAGACTCGTGCATCGCCGAAACTTCTCGCGCGTCGCTCCACGCCGCGCAAAAGCGCTCTTTTACTTCGCTGCTGCGATTGCGCTGATACTGGGCTGGCGGCTCGTGGAAGTGCAAGTCTTCAAAGGACCGATCTACGCGAAGCAGGCGCTGGCGCAACGCACTGACACGGTCGACGTCTTCGCGCGGCGCGGCAGCATTCTCGATCGAGACGGCAACGTTCTCGCGTATTCGCTTCCATCGGAAAGCGTCTACGCAGTTCCCCACGATCTCGGCGACGCCGGCGCGACTATCGCGCGGCTCCAGAAAGTGTTGGGAAAAATTCCCGCCGCGACGACTTCGCTTCTGCGCGACCGCACGATGCAGTTCGTCTGGGTCGCTCGCAAGATTCCACACGATCAGGCCGACGCGATCTCCGCGCTCCAATTGCCCGGAATTTCCGTCATGGAAGAAGATACCGGGCGCCGGGTCGATCTCGCCGGCCAAACGGCTTCGACGGTCGTTGGATTTGTGGGGATCGACGAGAACGGATTGGCCGGAATCGAGTACGCATACGACGACCTTTTAAAAGGAACGTCGGGGCGCGTCACGCTCGAAGCTGACGAGTTCGGACACCCGATTCCGTTCGGTCGCCAGCGCGCGGTGCGGGCGGCCAAACCCGGGATGACACTCGAGCTGACGATCGACCCGTATCTGCAGTTCGTGGCCGAAGCCGCACTCAGGAAACAGGTCGCGGAATTTCACGCGCAAAGCGGCACGGCGCTGGTCTTGGATCCGTTCACCGGCGAAGTGCTCGCGCTCGCCGACCTGCCGCACTTCGATCCGAATTCGTATTGGAAGTTTTCGGCCGACGAGCGCCGCGAGCGTGCAGTGCAAGATTCCTACGAGCCCGGTTCGACGTTCAAACTCTTGACCGCGGCGGCTGCGCTCGAGAGCGGCAAAGTTACGACGTCGTCGTATTTTCCGGCGCGCAACGCAATCGAAGTCGGCGGCCGCGTGATCCATAACGCCGAAGACGACATGCCGGTTCGCGGCAGCAGCGAGACGCTTGAAGACATCATCGCGTATTCGCATAACGTCGGAGCGGCCGAAGTCGGCCTCTCGATCGGCGGCAAGACGTTTTATGAAATGGAACGGCGCGCAGGTTTCGGCGATTCTACGCACGTCGGTTTCGCCGGTGAAAATCCCGGCATCGTGCCTGCGCCCGCGGATTGGAGCGACAGCTCGCTCGCGACCATGGCGTTTGGGCAGGGCGTTTCGGTAACGCCGCTCGCGCTGGCGCGCTACTATTGTGCGATCGCCAACGGCGGATTGCTGGTGCGCCCGCGGCTGGTGCGCGCGATCTTCGATGCGCAGGGGCGCCTACTCTATCAGTACGGGCCGGAGATCGAACGGCGCGTCTTTTCTCGGCGCACGGCCGACACGCTGCGGCGCTTTCTCCGAGCCGTCGTCGTACGTGGTACCGGGAATCCGAGCGCGCAGCTGGCCGGCTATACGACTGCGGGCAAGACCGGCACGGCGCAAGTTGTCGAAAACGGCCGGTACGAGCCCGGCGCGTACATCGCTTCCTTTATAGGGATGGTGCCCTACGAGCATCCGCGGTACTTAATCTATGTGAAAGTCGAGCGCCCCGAAGGCGCCATTTACGGCTCCGTGGTCGCCGCGCCGGCTTTTTCCGAGATCGCGCGGCAGGCGATGCTGCACGCCGGGACGCTTCCGGCGACGCCGCGTCCGAAGCCGTCGCCGGTTCCCGCAAAACGCTTGGTCCGTCCGGAACGCACGGCGAACCTCACCCCATGATCGAACCGGGCGTGCTGCTGGAACTGCTGCTCGAAGGATTGCCGGACAGCCGCATCACCGGCGGCGGGTCCGTGATGGTTTCGTCGCTCTCTTTCGATTCGCGATCGGTTCGGCCCGGCGCGTTGTTTTTTGCGATTGCCGGCGAACATACCGACGGCCACCGCTACGTAGGTGAAGCCATCGCGCGCGGCGCCTGTGCCGTGATCATGGAGCGCGATGTCGATCTTCCGCCGAATATTGCCGGCGTGATCGTCCCGGATTCGGCAGCGGCGCTTTCAAAGATCGCCGACACGTTCTATCGATCGCCGTCGCGCAATCTCGCAATCGCCGGAATCACCGGAACCAACGGGAAGACGACCGTCACGCACATGATCGCCGCTATCGCTAACGCGGCCGGTATTTCCGCGGGGATTGTCGGTACGCTCGGAACGAAATTTGACGACATAGATCGCCCACTCGACCACACGACGCCGCTCGCGTCGGAGTTACAAGCGCTGCTCGCGCAGATGCGCGACAAAGCCGTGAAAATTGTGGCGATGGAAGTCAGTTCGCACGCGCTCGCGCTCGAGCGCGTTTCCGACGTACATTTTGCCGTGGCGGGGCTGACGAACGTCACGCGCGATCATCTGGATTTTCACGAAACGCCCGAAGCCTACGCCGCTGCTAAGCGCCGGCTCTTCGATTTTGCGGAGCGCGCCGTTCTCAATGCCGACGATCCGTACGGAGCTCGGTGGGCCGCCGAGCTGCGCGACGTAAAACCCGTTGTTGCTTTTGGCGTGGAGTGTCCGGCTGACGTCCGCGCGGAAAAAATTCGCGTACACGCGAGCGGTTCGAACTTCGAGGTAGACGGACGGCAATTCGAGCTCCGACTTACCGGACGGTTCAACGTCAGCAACGCTTTGTGTGCGATCGCTTCCGCGCGAATGCTTGGAATCGCGGACGATATCTCTGCGCGCGGCTTGGCGTCGGTCGAACACGTGCGCGGTCGCATGGAGCGTATCGATGGCGGCGACGTCGACGTGATCATCGATTACGCGCATACGCCCGACGCGTTGGAATCCGCATTGCGCGCGCTGCGCGAAGTAGCGCCCGGCCGTCGCATCGTCGTTTTCGGCTGCGGCGGCGATCGGGATCGCGGTAAGCGGCGCGAGATGGGCGCGGTCGTCGCGCAAAATGCGGACTACGCCTACGTAACATCCGACAATCCGCGCACAGAAGATCCGCGCGCGATTATTGAAGACATACTGCCCGGCATGGCAGGGGCGCCGCACGAAGTCGAACCGGATCGCCGCCGCGCGATCGCGACTGCGATTCGAAACGCGCAACCCGGCGACACGATTTTGATCGCCGGCAAAGGTCACGAGACATATCAGATCGTCGGCAAGCGAGTCTTACCATTTGATGACGCCGCCGAAGCGCGCCGTGCGCTGGCGGAACGCGAGCGCGTTCCATCATGACGCTTTCGTTCGAACGTGCGGCCGAGGCGACAGGCGCGGAAATGCGCGGTCGCGAGCGCGCTCCCGAAACGCTCACGGTTGTCACCGATACGCGGTCGCTGAATCCGGGAGATACGTTCCTGGCACTGCGCGGCGAGCACTTTGACGGCCACGATTTCATCGGCGAGGCGCTGAAAAAAGGCGCCGCGGCCGTCGTCGTCGATTCTCCCGAGGCTCAAAGCAACGGCGTCGCTGCGCTGATCGTACGCGACACGCGCCGGGCGTACATGGATTTGGGTGCGGCGTCGCGCGCGCAGTTTTCCGGACGCGTCGTCGCGGTGACCGGCAGCTGCGGAAAAACGACGACCAAAGATTTTCTGTGCCAGCTGCTGATCGCGACGCTGGGACCTTCGGCCGTCGCTTCATCGCCGGGGAATGAAAACAATGAAATCGGCGTCAGCAAGCTGTTGCTCTCGCTCACGCCGCAGCAGCAGATGCTCGTTGTCGAGATGGGCGCGCGGCATACCGGCGAGATTGCCGAACTGGTCGCGATTGCATCGCCGCATATAGGTATATTGACGAACGTAGGCGACGCGCATTTGGAGATTTTCGGATCGCGCGAGAAGCTGGCGGCCACGAAATGGGGGCTGTTTTCAGAGGGCGCGCAGGCTGTGCTCAACGCGCGCGATGAGATCTCTCGTAACCGGTCGAGCTCGCTCGAAGCGCCGCCGCTGTGGTTTGGCGAAGGCGAGCCTTCGCTGCCCGGCGTCTGGGTCCGCGACGAAAGCACGCTCGTGCTCAACTATGGCGGCGCCTCCCAGACGCTTTCGATCCGCACGCCGTTTCCCGGCGCGCACAATCGCGCGAACCTTGCGGCTGCAATTGCGGGGGCGCTGTTGCTCGGAATAAACGCCGAGGAAATCGCGAGTAACGTCGCGGGACTCGTCTTGCCGCCAGGGCGGTATGAAAACATCGCGATCCCCGCCGGGCCGCGGCTCATTTATGATGCGTACAACGCGAACGCGAGCGGCACGATAGCGTCGCTTACGACCTTCTCAGCGGAAAACGCTCGCCGCCGCATTGCGGTGCTTTCCAGCATGGCGGAGCTCGGTTCCGATGCACCTGCGATCCACGAACGCGTTGGAGCTCACGCGGCGTCGATGAACATCGACGTGCTGCTGGTCGGGGGGGATTTTGCCGCATCGCTAGCCGCGGGCGCGGTGCGCGCGGGCTTGTCGCGCGAGCAGATCGTGACGTTCGGCGAAAACGAAGAAGTGGCGAAGTGGCTTCGCAAACATGCTACCGATGAAGACGTCGTCTTGCTGAAAGGCTCGCGCAAATACCGCATGGAGGAGATCGTGCAGTCGCTTCGGGCAGGTGCGGCGTGAGCGGAAGCTTGCGCGTCGACCGCCCGCAGATTCCGGCCGGCATGGTTGCGATTCCGGTGCGCACGCGTCTCGTGCAGCCGGGAGAAGATCTCCCCGCGCTTATTCAAACCTCGGTTGACGGCATCGCGCAGCCCGGGGACGTGCTGGCGATTTCTGAAACCGCTGTCGCGATCGCGCAGCGTCAGGCGGTGCCCGCGGAGTACGTGCGCCCGTCGCGCCTCGCGCTGCTGCTCTCGCGCCACGCCGGCGCCATGGCGACCGTGAGTCAGCCGGAGTCGGTGCAGATCGTGATCGACAACGTCGGCGCTCCGAAAGTCGCATACGCTGCCGTTATGCAAGTTTTGGGGCGTTTGGCCGGCCGGCGCGGCATGTTCTATGAAATTTTGGGCGAGGCGATTGCGGCGATCGATGGGTACACCGGGACGATGCCGCCGTTTGATAACATGATCGTCTTTGCGCCGCAAAACCCCGACGCGTTTGCGCAGTCCGTTTTTGAGCGGACCGGTATTGGATGCGCGGTGGTCGACGCGAACGATCTCAATAGCGCCAAAGTTTTGGGCGCGTCGTCCGGCGTCAATCGCGACAGCGTCGCCGAGGCGCTCCTTTCAAATCCTCACGGCAACGGAGACGAGCAAACACCGGTCGTTGTTCTGAAGTGGCGCGGCGAGGGCCGCAATCCGCTGGTCGAGGCACGCCCGTGAATACGGTCGATTTCGCCGTGCAGATTCATCCATGGGGACTGGTCGCCGTTGCACTCCTCGGCTTTTTGCTAGCCGTCGTCACCTGCGCCCTACTATTACCGGTGTTGGGCAAACTGCAACTGCGCCAACGCGCGTACGAAGACGCGCCCGAGTCCCATCAAATAAAGACGGGAACGCCCACGATGGCGGGAGCGTGCTTTGTGATTGCGCTCGTACCGATGCTGCTCATACCGAGTGCCGCACTCGGCTATTTGTTGGCGCTGGTGGCCGGTTGCGCGCTCATCGGATTGCTCGACGACGTATTGGGCGTACGCTTCGGACGAAATCGGGGGCTAAGAGCGCGTACGAAATTCTTGTTCACAGCGCTCGTAGCGGTCATGTTCCTGCGAGCAATCGACGGCGGGAGTGCCGTCTATCCCCGTGACGTCATTTTAACCATTAGCAGTCACGCGATCCCCGCTCCTCATTGGGTGTGGTTAATCCTGGGTATCGTCGCGATTGCGGGTACAATGCACGCCGTTAACCTTACCGACGGCCTCGATGGTCTCGCGTCCGGCGCGATGGTTTTTCCGCTGGGCGTGCTCGCAACTCTGGCCGTGATCACTTTCACCGCGCTCAGCATTCCGGCGCTCCTCGGCCTAGGAGCGTGCTTGGGTTTTCTTGTTTACAATCGGTACCCGGCGAAGCTCATCATGGGTGACACGGGTTCCCTTGCGCTCGGCGCGTTGCTTTCGGGGATTGCGATCCTGAGCGGGCAGATGCTGCTCCTGGTCATCATCGGTGGCGTTTTCGTGGCCGAAGCGCTGTCGGTAATGACCCAGGTCGTGTACTTCAAACTGACGCACGGCAAGCGCATCTTCAAGATGAGTCCGTTGCACCATCATTTCGAGCTATCCGGATGGCCGGAAACAAAAGTAACGACGCGGTTTTGGATTGCGTCCGCGATTTTCTCCGCCGTGGGACTGGCGATCGTAAGATGAATTTTGCTGCCGGCGAGAAGATCTTGGTCATCGGGCTCGGGCGCAGCGGGAAAGCCGTCGCCGAAGTCTTGCGCGGCCGCGGCGCCGATGTATATGCCATCGACGAAAAACCCCGGGCCGAGCTCGCGGAGACGATTGCCGGTCTTGAAGCAATGGGCGCGCAGTACGTCGCCCCCGAGAACATCGGAGAACTCACCAACGTGAATTGCGCCGTCCTGTCTCCGGGCGTGCCGCTGAACGGACCGCTGGTCCGCAAGATCCAGAGCGGCAACATTCCGGTCTACAGCGAGATCGAAGTCGCTTACCGTTTGTGCAAGGCGCCGATTATCGCCGTCACGGGAACCAAAGGAAAATCGACGACAGCCTCGCTTATCGGCCACTTGCTGCGCGCGTCGGGCAAAGATGCGCGCGTCGGCGGCAACATCGGCAATCCGCTCATTCTGGAAGCCGTTGCCGCGTCGCCGGAAAGCTGGGTCGTAGCCGAAGTGTCGTCGTTCCAGCTCGAAACGATTCGCTCGTTCCATCCGCGTGTATCGGTGCTTCTGAATATTTCGGCCGACCATCTGGACCGGTATCACTCGATGGACGAATACATCGAAGCGAAATATCGCATCTTCGCAAACCAAAACGAACACGACGTCTTTATCGGAAACCTCGACGATCCGGTGCTGGCACTTTTGCACCGGCACTCGGGCGAAGCGCGCGTGCGCGCCAAACAAATGTGGTTTACGCTCGGAAACGACAGCAAACACGCGACGATGTACTTGCGCGACGGCATGCTAATCTTTTCGCCGGTGACCGGCGATCCGCGGCCGATCGCTATTGCGGGCCGCGACGATATTTCATTGGCGGGACTGCACAACGTGCAGAACGTTATGGCCGCGTCGCTGGCCGTGCTGGCTGCCGGCCTCGAACCGCGCGAACTTCGCGACGGCATCCGGACCTTCGGTCCCATGTCGCACCGCATGCAGCCCGTCGGTGAAGTTGACGGCGTCCTTTACGTGGACGATTCGAAAGCCACCAACCCAGGCGCCGTAATCGCGGCTCTGCGCGCGTATGACAAACCCATCGTGCTAATCGCCGGCGGGAAACCCAAGAACACCGACTTTACCGAACTCGGCCGGGTCGTTGACGAACGCGCCCGCGCGCTCGTGGTGATCGGCGAAGCCGCTGGCGACATTGCGGCGCACGTGTACCGCACGCCGATCGAGCGCGCCGGTTCCATGGAAGAAGCGGTTCGCACGGCGCAGTCGCTGGCCCAGCCCGGTGACATCGTATTGCTTTCGCCGGCATGCGCCTCGTTCGACATGTTCGAATCGGCCGAAGATCGCGGACAAAAATTTACCGATGCTGTGTTGGGGACGCCGGCGCGATGAAAGCTTCGGTTGCCAAGCGGCAGGCCCATAACCAAGAACTTCCGCGTTCGTTCGTCGCTTCGCCGCCCGACACGTGGCTGTTCATCGCGGTCACGAGTTTGGTTGCGATTGGGCTGGTCATGATCTTCAGCGCCTCGAGCGCGCAAGCGTACGCCGATCACCACGACACGGCGTACTACGTGAAGCGGCAAGCACTGTATCTGGTGATCGGGTTGATAGGCGCGTACTTTGCCTACAAGATCGATTACCGCAAGCTGCGCGCGTTCGCTCCCTACGCGCTGCTGCTATGCATCGCAGGTCTGCTGACCGTTTTCGTTCCACACGTAGGTCAGACAGTCTCCGGCGCACGCCGCTGGATCGGCGCGGGCTCGATTTCTTTGCAGCCTTCCGAGTTTGCCAAACTGGGCCTCGTGATCTATTTAGCGGCGGCGCTCGCGGGCCGCGGCGAACGTATCACCTCGCTGACGCGGGGGCTCGCGCCGCTCTGCATCCCCGTCTTTTTCACGGCGATGCTGGTGCTCATCGAACCCGACATCGGAACGTCGAGCCTCTTGGTCTTCACGGCATTTGCCATGTTCTTCGCGGCCGGAGCGCGGTTCGAGCATCTGCTGATGGTTATTGCGGTCACCCTTCCTCCGGCCGCCATCGCGATCATGAGCAGTCCGTACAAGCGCGCGCGCATTTTTGCGTTTCTGCATCCTTTCAAAGACGCGCAGAACACCGGCTTTCACATCGTGCAGTCGTTGCTTGCGCTTGGCAGCGGGGGCGTCTTCGGCGTCGGGCTGGGCGAATCGCGCGCGAAATTTTTCTATCTCCCCGAGCAATACACCGACTTCATCTTCTCCGTGCTCGGCGAAGAGCTCGGCTTGATCGGAACGGCTACCGTCCTGATTCTCTTCGGAACGCTGGCCTACCGCGCGATTCGCATCGCCATCGCCGCGCCCGACCGGTTCGGCTTCTTCCTGGCGACCGGCTGCGCCGCACTCATCGTCATTCAGGCGTTCGTGAACATCGCTGTCGTCACGTCGTCCTGGCCCGTAACCGGCGTGCCCCTTCCTTTTATATCGTTTGGCGGAAGCTCGCTGATCGTGTCGCTGATCGCCGTCGCGCTGATCATCAACGTCGGGCGGCACCGGCGGCTATCTCCTCCAGAGTGAGAGTCGCGTTCGCGGGCGGCGGAACGGGTGGCCACGTCTATCCCGCGATCGCGATTGCCGACGCACTGCGCGATCGGGCCGAAATTCTCTTTATCGGAAGTCCCGACGGAATTGAAAACACGCTGGTTCCCGCGGCCGGCTACGAACTGGAGACAATCGAAAGCAGTCCACTGCAGCGCAGCGCTTCGTTGGGTACGCTGCGTACAATCGCCGCAAACGCCGTCGGGATCGCGCAAGGCGTGGGCGTGTTACGGACCTTCGATCCCGACATCGCGATCGCAACGGGTGGCTACGTTTGCTTTCCGGCGATGGCGGCTGCGCGAATTCTGCGCGGCGTGCGCCCGGGTCCGGCACTTGCTCTGCTCGAACCCAACGCGCATCCGGGACTTGCGAATCGCTTGCTGGCGCCGATCGTCGACGAAGTTTGGGGCGCATTTCCGCAAGCCGATCGGGCTTTTGCACGCAAGTACGTTTACACGGGCGTTCCGGTTCGTTCTTCGCTGCTCCATCCCGACAACCGGATAGAAGCGGCGCGCCGCCTCGGGTTGGATCCGTCGCGGCGCACGATTCTGGCGATCGGCGGAAGCCAGGGCGCGCGCACGATCAACGAAACCGTTGCAGCGCTGGTGACGCGGCGTGCACTGCCGCCTGCCTGGCAGGTGCTGCACATCTGCGGCGAGCGCGACTACGAATATATGCAGGCCGCCGAGCGCACGCCCTTCGGCGAGAATCTCGCCGTACTCGTTGCATACTTGCCCGACATGGCTGACGCGTACGCCGTCTGCGATCTCGCCATCGCCCGCGCGGGTGCCTCCACGCTTGGCGAACTGACCGCCCTCGGGATTCCCGCGGTACTCGTGCCCTATCCGTTTGCAGCCGATGACCACCAAGCGCGGAACGCGCGGATGCTCGCCGACAGCGGCGTGGCCGTGGTCATCGCGGATGGGGAGCTTAACGCCGATTCGCTCTGGTGGACGCTGCGCGAGCTGATGCAGCCCGAACGGCTCGACGAAATGCGTTCCGCCGCGCGTTTGCGCGCCAATCGCGACCCGGTCACGGCAATTCTTGCGCGGGTGGAGGCGCTCGTTACCAAGAACGAGAGCTGACCTTGCGAACTTTGCACTTCGTCGGAATCGGCGGCATCGGCATGAGCGCCATCGCGCGCATCTTGCTCCAACGCGGCGAACGCGTGACCGGTTCGGACGCCATCGATTCGCCGCTGATTAAAGAATTGAGAGCTGCGGGCGCGACCGTTATCGTCGGGCACGACGCGCGCAACGTCAACGGCGCAACGACGGTCGTCGTCAGCTCTGCGATCGATCACGAGAATCCGGAGTACCGCTGCGCGCTGGAGCGCGGCATTCCCATCATCGCGCGCGGCGAAATGCTCGCGCGGATCATGGAGGGCCGTCGCGGCATTGCGATTTGTGGAACGCACGGCAAGACGACGACGACCGCTATGACCGCCGCGGTCTTGCGTGGCGCGAACGTCGACGCAAGCCTGGTGCTCGGCGGCATCGACGGCGAGCTCGGCACGAACGCACATGACGGCACCGCACCCTGGTTTCTCACCGAAGCCGACGAGTCCGACGGGTCGTTCAGGCTGCTCGATCCGGCCGTCGCGGTTGTGACGAACATCGAGAACGACCACCTCACTTCCGATGCCGAGATTCCGCAGCTCGTCGCTTCCTTTGAAGAATTTCTGGCAAAAGCGCCGGCCGACGGCGCCGCGATCGTCGGCGTCGACAATCCCCTGACGCGATCCCTGGCACAGAGCGCCCGCCGCGCGCGCACCATCACCTTTGGAATAGCCGCCGATGCGAGCATGCACGCCTCGAACATTCGTTTCGAACAGGTGCAGTCTACATTCGAGCTTTTCGCCGACGGCGCCCGATTGGGAACGGTCGAACTGCACGTGCCCGGCGCGATGAACGTCGAGAACGCGCTGGCCGCCGCCGCGGTAGGCTGGGCGCTGGATATTCCCTTCGCTTCGATGGCCGAATCGCTTAGCGGGTTTCGCGGTGTGCGCCGCCGCTTCGACGTTTTGGCGAAGAGCGCGCGCATGATCGTGGTCGACGACTACGCACATCATCCGACTGCGGTGCGTGAAACGATCGCCGCCGCCCGCCGCTACCATCACGGTCCGATCGTCGTCGCGTTTCAGCCGCACCGATACACGCGCACGGCGTATTTGGCGAACGCGTTCGCGGAGGCACTTTCGGATGCCGATCGCGTGTACTTGGCTCCCATCTACGGCGCGGGCGAAACGCCGGTGGATGGCGTGACGGAGCGCCTCATCGGCGAGCCGCTGGCGGCTGCGGGCGTACAAATCTCGTACGTCAATTACGTGCACGACCTGCGTGAAGTATTGCAGCGCGAGGCGCCGGCGAACGCGCTCGTACTCATGCTCGGGGCCGGAAACATCACCAAGGTTGCGGCCGAACTCGCGCGGGACGTCTCCGCGTGATCGCTGCAGATTCCGAACTGAGCAGCCTGCTGACCGGCGCCGATCGCCAAAAGCTCTGCGCGATCTGCGGCGACGGCGCGCGTTTCGACGAACCGCTGGCGCCCTACACCTCGTGGAAGATTGGCGGGCCGGCCGATGCGTGGGTCGTGGCCGAAAATGAAGAACAGCTCGCGGAGATCATGCGGCTGTGCGCGCGCCGGAAGCTGCCGTGGTTCGTCCTCGGAAGCGGCAGCAATCTACTGATCGGCGACGGAGGCATTCGTGGATTGGTTTTGCGGCTGGCCGGCGACTTCGCCGCGATCGATGTCGACGATAGCGGCACGGAAGTGACCGTTCGTGCGGGTGCATCGGCGGCGATGTCGCTGCTGACCGCCAAAGCAGCGTCGGCAGGCGCGGTCGGCATCGGTTCGCTGGCGGGAATACCCGGCAGCGTGGGCGGTTCGCTGCGCATGAATGCGGGCACCGATCGCGAGATTGGCGAATTCGTGCGCGAAGTCTGGGTGCAGTCGCCGGCGAAGGCGCAGGCGCAGCCGGTTTCCGTGCAATATTATTACCGTCACACGTCGCTCGCGCGCGACGCGATCGTTTCGCGCGTGACGCTGGCGTTCGAGCGTGGAGAAGCGCGAGCTGTGCGCGAGGAGATGCAAGAGCGCCTCGTGCGCCGCAAACGCACGCAGCCGATCGCGTTGCCCAATGCCGGCTCGTGTTTCCGCAATCCCGAGGGCGACAAAGCGGCGCGTTTGATCGAGGCTGCCGGCGCTAAGGGGTGGCGCGAAGGCGGCGCGGAAGTCTCGGCGCTGCATGCTAACTTCATCACCAACACGGGGAATGCGAGCGCGAAAGATGTTGCGACCCTGCTGGCGCGCGTCCGCCGCGCGGTGAGCGAACAGTTCGGCGTGGATTTACAACTCGAAGTGCATCTGGTCGGCGTCTTTATCGAATGAAAAAGAAAAAAGCGCGCGTCGCGGTGGTGATGGGCGGTTCGAGCGCCGAGCGCGAGATTTCCATTCGAACCGGAACCGGAGTCATGCGCGCGCTCGAATCGCTCGGATATGCCGCGCAGTCGCTCGATTACGATCGGAAGTTTGTTGACGCAATTCGCGACATCGCTCCGGATGCGGTCTTCAATGCGCTGCACGGTCCCGGCGGCGAAGACGGCCAAGTGCAGGGGATCCTCGATTTTCTCGGCCTGCCATACACGGGCAGTGGTTTGGAAGCCGCGGCGCTTGCCATGGACAAGCACCTGACCAAGAAGCTGTTTTCGGCCGAAGGCTTGCCGACGGCAATGTGGGATCTCTTCGATCTTTCCGGCGGTACGCTGCCGCTCTTGCCGGGATCGCTCGATTTGCCGCTGGTCGTGAAGCCGCGTTACCAAGGCAGCAGCGCGGGCGTCTCTATCGTGCGGACGCACGAGCAATGGTCGCAAGCGATGATCGCGTCGGCCGAGCAATACGCCGAAGTCATTGCTGAAGAGTTTATTCCGGGGCGCGAGTTCACGTGCGGCGTGCTTGGCGAAGAAGCGCTTCCGGTCGTCGAGATCGTTTCAAATGCCGGCGAGTTTTACAACTTCGAATCCAAATACGCCGCTGGCGGCAGCACGCACGTCGTCCCGGCGCCGATCGACCCCGATCTCGCGGCGCGCATCGGGATGCTCGCGCTTTCGGCGCACCGCCTGGTCGGGCTGCGGGATTATTCGCGCACGGATTTTATCGTCAGCAAGGAAGGCCGCCCGTATATCTTGGAAATCAACACGCTGCCCGGCTTGACGCCGACGAGCCTGCTGCCCGACGCCTGCAACGCGGCCGGCATCGGTTATGAAGCGCTCATCGACCGGCTCTTGGGCTACGCGCTTTCGCGCAACGGCGAACGCGTGCTGACGAAGTGAGAAGATAATGTTCGATTGCCGCTGCCCACACGTTCCCCATTCCGATCGTTTGTTCGCGCAAGTCGAACTGCTCTACGCGCGCCGGTCGTTTTTGCTCGGCGCCGCTGCCGCCGGAGCGGCGCTCTTTCTGCCGTGGCGCGCGCGAGCGGCCGAACAAGTGGCGGTGCTCAAAGCGGCGCGGCTTTTTGACGGCGAAGAATTTAAGACTCCCGGCGTGCTGGTGATCAAGGGACAGCGCATCGTTTCGATGCACGCCGGCGACGCGGGCAGCGACGCGCAGGTCGTCGACTTTGGTGCGGCGACGCTGATGCCCGGCCTGATCGACTGCCACACGCACATTGCCGCGCGCGTTGTTCCCGACACATATATGCTCTCGTTGATGCCGCCAAAAACCGCAGCGGACAACGTGGCGGAAGCTGCGATCTACAGCATTCACAACGCGCAGTCGATGCTGCGCAATGGATTTACGACCGTCCGTGATGTCGGCGGCGGCGCCGGAATCGATCTCGCGCTGCGCAATGCGATCGCCAATGGCGCGATAGTTGGTCCACGCATCCTCGCGGCAGGGCCGTCGCTTTCAATTACGGGCGGACACGGCGACACCAACGATCTGCCCGAATTCGTGCACGTCGATCAGCCGATCGAGAGCGGCGTCTCGTACGGGCCATACGGTTTTCGCGAACGCGTGCGCGAGCATGTCAAGCGCCATGTCGACCTCATCAAGATCCTCGCAACAGGCGGGGTGCTTTCGTACGGGGACGTTTGGGATATTCCGCAGTTCAATCTCGACGAAGTGCAAGCGGTCGTCGATGAATCGACGAAGTTCGAGCGCCGCGTCGCGGCGCACGCGCACGGCGATAAGGGTATCGCGGTAGCCGTTGAGGGTGGGGTTCATTCGATCGAACACGGCACCGGCGTCAGCGAAGCCACGCTCAAGAAGATGGAAGATCGCGGCACCTACCTAACGCCGACGATTTGGGCGCTCGACTCGATTTTGCAGCCGGGCAATCCGAACAAAGTCTCGCCCGGCGGCGTCGCAAAAGCCGAACTGGCGTCGGAGCTGCGCAACGCCGGCATGCAGCGTGCGATCTCCAGCCGCGTGAAAATTTCTTACGGCACGGACGCCGGCGTTTTTCCGCACGCGGAAAACAATAAAGACTTCGCGCTTTTGGCGTCGATGGGGATGCGGCCGATTGACCTGTTGCGGTCGGCTACCAGCCGCGCGGCCGACTTGCTGGGAACGTCCGACCGCGGCACGCTGGCGCCCGGAAAACTTGCCGACGTCATCGCCGTTTCGGACGACCCGGCGGCAAATATCCGAACGCTTGAAAAGCCTTCTTTCGTGATGCTGGGGGGGCGCCGGATCGATACGTCGCGCCTGGCGTAACATTCCGGAGCCTCTCGGACGTTATACAAGCCACCTATGCTGAAAAACTCTACTGCGGTACTCTTTGCCGTTGCCGTCCTGGCCGTTTCCGTCGCAGGCCCGAGCCGCACTGGGGCGCAGGCCACCACGCCGGCCGCGCAGGCTACCCTGCCGCCCTATCAGTCCCTGACCCCAGTCCGTGTGCTCGGCATGATCCGCCGCGTTTTTCGGTCGCACCGGCCCCCGCCGGCCTACGAGACGTACACGATGATCCGCACGCAGTACACGAATTACGCCGCTGAGCCCGGCGCCTCGCCCTATCCGGACCCGCTCGGCTCGTACACGACGCATTATTGGGTCCGAAACCTGGACCGCGCCGCGCTGACGCGCCGCATCTATCGCGACGACGCGGAGGGACCGCCGAGTTTCGATCGTCCGGCGCTCAACGAAGCCACCGATCCGGGGCCGCCGACCGCCGACGTCTTTGCGGCGGCGCCGCGGAATCAGCACATCAACCCGCAGTCGTACGTTCCGACGCCCGAGCCGTCATCCGAGCCGCTCAAAACCATCGGCTCCGTGATCGCCGTCGGCGAATCCGATTACGATGTTCCGCAGATGACGGTCGAGCGGAATCTTCTGCACCTGGTCCTGCGCCCGCGCCGCGACCCGGAGCGCAACGTGCTGCGCCAGATTTGGGTGGACAAAAAGAGCTACGAATTGCGGCGCATCATCGCGCACGACCGCCTCTTCACGGGCGACGAGGGAATCTTCCCGGTCACGTTTACCTACACGCTCGGCTATTTGAGCGGGCAACTGGTCGTGACGCACCTCCACGGCATTGTCGAGCCGCGCGTCGAATCCAACGGAACGCAAACGGTCTACGGCGGCGACGGCGCGACAGTCGACTTCGACTTCACGGATATCACGTTTCCGAGTTCGCTGCCGGAATGGTATTTCAACCCGCGGGAATACGGCCAGCACATAGCGGAGGTGCCAATCTAAGGAGAGATTATGTCTACAACAGGGATTGTCGTCGACCGGGGCCTTGAAGGCGTCGTGGTCGGCAGCACGCTGCTTTCCAACGTCGAGGGGAAAGAGGGGCGGCTCACCTACCGTGGCTACGACATCGACGATTTGGCGCCCAACGCGTGCTTCGAAGAAGTCGTGCACCTGCTGTTGTACGGACGTCTCCCTTCCGCAAAGCAGCTCGACGAGCTGCGCAAAGAACTCGGCGCGCATCGCATGCTGCCCGAGCCGCTCATCAACGCGATGGAACGCGTTCCCAAAGACGCTTGGCCGATGGACGTGCTGCGCACGATCGTTTCCGGACTCGCGATCTTCGTGCCGGTCGACGCGCACGGCGCGCATGTTTCAGACGTGCACACCGCGATCGAATTGATCGCCAAGGTGCCGACCGCCGTTGCGATGTGGGATCGCATCCGCCGCGGACTCGAACCCATCGAGCCCCGGCACGATCTGTCGCAAGCGGCGAACTTCCTTTATATGTGCCGCGGCACCGAGCCGTCCGAAGTCGCCGAGGATGCGATGGACACCTATCTCGTGCTGCTGGCCGATCACTCGTTTAACGCGTCCACTTTTTCCGCGCGCGTAACGGCTTCGACGAAGGCCGATCTGTACGCCGCGGTGACGTCGGCGATCGCGACGCTCGAAGGCGAAGCGCACGGCGGCGCGGCGAGCGCGGTTGGCCGCGTGTTGCTCGAGGTCGGAAAGCCCGAGCGCGCGGAAGCATACGTGCGCGAAGTACTCGCTCGCGGCGATCGCATCATGGGGATGGGACATCGCGAATATAAAGTCCGCGATCCGCGTGCGCGCCATTTGGAGGCCGTCGCCAAAAAACTGAGCGAGCTGCACGATCCGAAGTGGTACAAGATCGCGCGCTCGCTCGAAGACGCCTCGAACCTGGTTCTGCGCGAAAAGAAGCCGGACAAGAGCATCTATGCCAACGTCGATTTTTACACAGCGCCGCTCTTTTACAGCCTAGGATTTCCCGGGGACGAGTTCACGCCGATCTTCGCGTGCGGCCGGATCGCCGGCTGGTCGGCGCACGTGCTCGAACAGCTGGCCGATAACCGCCTCATCCGCCCTCAAGCGACGTATTCCGGTCCGCCGGTGCACGCGTTCGAGCCGATCGAAAGGCGTACCGGAAACGGCGCCGCGAACTAGTCCTCGTAGGTTCGCGTTAAGCCGGCCGGCAGCCGCGCCACGATCTCGTAATTGATCGTTCCCGCCCAATCCGCCCAATCGTCGGCGCAAACTGCACTGCCGCCGTCGCTGCCGATCAGTGCGACGCGGTCGCCCGGCCGGGCGTTGGTTTCACCCAGATCCAAGATCGTCATGTTCATGCAGATCCGGCCGGCGATCGGGCAGCGCTTTCCGGCGACGGCGAATGCGCCTGTATTCGAGAGCGCGCGCGGAACGCCGTCGGCATAACCGAGCGGGACGACGCCGACGCGCATCGGCCGCGGCGCGCGGAACGTCCCGCCGTATCCGACCGCGGTGCCCGCCTCGATCTTTCTCACAGCGGCGATACGGCTTTCAAATGAAAGAGCCGGTTCGAGTTGCAGCTCCTGCGGCATGGCGGCGCGAGTTTGCTTCGACGGCCACAAACCGTAAAGCGCGATCCCGAAGCGCACCATATCCAGACGCGTTTGCGGCCAGAGCATCGCGGCCGCGGATGCGGCGATATGGCGCACCGGCTTCGAATCGAGCTTTGCGTTGTCGATCGCGGCGTTCAACGTTTCGACTTGCGCGAGCGTGAACGCGGAATCCAACTCTTCGGCCGAGGCCAGATGCGAGAATACTCCAACGAGTTCGACGCCGGGCGTGCGCGCGATGCGCTGGATCGCACTTGGCGCTTGCGACGGATCCAACCCCAGGCGCCGTACGCCGGTGTCCACTTTCGCGTGGACACGAAATGTTTTTCCGTGACGGCGCGCCGTACTGGTGACCGTTTCCAAATAAGCGCCGGCATCCCACAGCGTGAGCTGCAAATCGTGCGCAAGCGCGTCTTCAAGCAATTCGACCGGAGCCGGGCCAAGCACCAACACCGGAACGGCAATCCCGGCTTCGCGCAATGACACGCCTTCTTCGATCGAATAGACGCCAAGCGTATCGGCATATTCCTCGATGGCTCGCGCGGTCGCGACGAGACCGTGACCGTAAGCGTTCGACTTCACGATGAAGGCGGCGCGCGCCGGCGCCGCGAGATCGCGCAAAGCTTTGGCGTTCCGGCGCAGCGCGCCGGTGGAGATGCGCAATCCGCCGATCATCGCATGCGCTCGAAGAGCACCGAGATCACTGCGACGGGCAACCCGAAAAACAAACACGTCGCGCCCAGCCCGAATGCCACTTGCTGCACCGTGTGGATTTGCTCGGCCGCGATGCCGTACAGTACCAGCTGCGTCACCACGTAGACGATGACGCCGAACGACAGCCCCGAGAGAACCGGAAAGCGGTTGACCTGGGGCTGGGTGGCGGCAAGATAGGCATAACCCACGCCCCAGGCCAGGCATGCGGCGACATAAACGGCGGCATACCCGGCGATGTGCGGGTCCGTCGCTATGCGCCCGAGCGCGGCTGGAAAGTAGATGACCCCGAAGAGGACGCACCCTGCTGCTCCCTCCGCGGCGCCTTTTGAGGCGAAGCGAGCCCACCCCGTAAGGGGAACTTTACGCAAACTTAACCGCCACTTCTTGAAGATAGGACTTTCTGCTCAATTATTTTGCATGGACTTCGCCATTGAACGTGCTATATTCGCCTTACGGGTTAGTTTCTGGGTCATGGAGGATAGGGCGCTTGAAGCAATACTTAAGGGCTTTCTACGCTTTGCTATTGGCGTTTGTGCCGGCAGCCTGTGCGATGCACGGGCAATCGGCCACGCCCACGGCGCTCACTCCATATAACCCGCAGAACATCGTTCAGCCTTTCGATACGCACGGCGGGATTGCCACAGCTGAGGTCGCCGTCGGCGACGCTCCCCCC
Organism: Vulcanimicrobiales bacterium; assembly: GCA_038215615.1. Classification (GTDB taxonomy): domain Bacteria; phylum Vulcanimicrobiota; class Vulcanimicrobiia; order Vulcanimicrobiales; family Vulcanimicrobiaceae; genus Rubrimentiphilum. The sequence continues at coordinate 130,332 of JBBQQR010000002.1, forward strand.
GCGTTCTTCGGCATTGGTCTGGCCCGCGTCAACCTCGCGATCAGTGAAATCGATTTCGTCGACGCTACCGGTCAAACTCAAGTCGTCGCAAAATATACTGCCCCCCTGATCGTCGATCTGCTCCAATACCAGGATGGTACGGGAGCCAGCGTCGGCCGGACCGACGTGAAGAACTTGCAAACCTACCCACAGGTGCGCTTCGTCGTCGATACCGTGGCCAGTTCCGTGCTCTATACCGGCGGTCTCAGCGCGCCGCTGAATTTCGTTACCGGTAACGACAGCTCGTCGTCGCACGCCGGCCGGGCGACCAGCACGACGAACCTCGGAGCCGGACGCGTTGCGATCACGCAAACCGGATCGTTCACCATTGGAAGCGGCGTGAGCGAGCTCGTGAACGCTGACTTTAATCTCATGGAATCGCTGACGCCGCCGTCGATCGGTTCCAATCGGGGCGACGACCAACATGGTAACTCCGAGTCGCACGGCAGTCTTGGACTAGCGGTGCGTCCGACGATGTTCGTAGCTGCCAGTTCAAACGAAGGCATGATCGCCGGTACCGTCGTGAACGATGACGGCCGGCCCGTTTCCAATGCCGTCGTTGTGGCGGTTGGACAAGGAAACCGAGTCGGCAATACGGTCGCGACCGACGCGTCGGGCAACTTTTTGCTGCACACGTTGGTTGCGGGCGAGTATCGTTTGGATGTCTACAATCAATACACCAATTCCGCTGGAGCGAATTTTTCATCGGAGGGTTCCAGCTCGGATCATAATCGATTGAAGGGACAGACGATAACGGTCAGTCCAGGCCAAACTACCAACGCAGGGACGATTCAGGATTAGCGGCGCCGGAATGCACGTGCAAGGCGAACGCCTAAAAACCGGGGCCGACGTCTCGACGAGCCTGCAACTCGCCGCCGACTTGGCGCGCCGCGCGCGCCGGGACGAAGCGCTGCAGCTTCTCGAGTACTGTGAAGATTGGCCGGCGCCATTCAACGAACAAGGCTTGCTTGTGCGCGCCGACGTGCTGTCGCGCCGCAGTCCTATCCTTGGACTGGAATCGCTCGCGCTTCACTCCGAAGACTTTAAGTCAGCCGAGGGACGCTTCGGCTATCTGATCCTGTCGGCGTTCTCTTACGTCAACAACCGGAACTTCGATGGCGCGCGCGACATGCTCGCAAGCGCGCAAGATCTCGTCGAAGATCAATTGCCGCGCGCAGCGCGTCTGGGTTACGAACGCTCGCGCCTGCTTTGGGCTACGCGCCGTTACGATCCGCAAAGCGACGATATCGCGCTCGCAATGAGCGATCCCGACGCGTTCGCGCAGTTCCGCGCGCTCGCGCTGCGTTCGTGGATGCATGCGGGTCTGGAAGACTATTCGGGGCAGATGCGCGACCTGCAGAACGCGTTCCGTTTGTTCGGGGAGTCGAAAGAGCAGTTTGACATTACGACGGTCGCGATCGCGCTGCACGGTCTGTTGCGGCTCGCGGTCGAGACCGGTGACAACGACGGCATGCGCGTGGGCGAAGCAGCGTACGAGGCCATCGAATGGACGCCCGACATTGTGGACTTGCAGTTCATGTGCGTTCGCGCGCTGGCTTGGCATGCGTTCCATCACGGCGATCCGGGACGCGCGCAGTGGCTGTTCAAAGATTCGAAAGCGCTCGCACCCACGCTGGCGTGGAAGGTCATGGCGCACATCGACCGCGCGTACGTAGCGAAGATGAATCTCAACGAAGCGTGGGCGGCCGAGGAACTCGCGCTGGCAGACGCGCTGGCTTGCGAAGTGGAATGGGACGCCACGCACGGCGAGGAGCGTCAGGCGCTCGTGATGCTTGCGGAACTCTTCTCTTCGACCGATATGGCGCAGGCGCAGCGTTACGTATCCATCTACAGCTCGCTAGGCAAAGACAGCCTCGATCCGACGCTGTCCTCGGCTCACGACCGCCGCTCGATCGCTTATGAGAAATATGCTGCCGGTCGCGTGCAGGCGGTACTCGGAAACGTCAAGCTTGCCAAAGAGTCGCTGGAGTTTGCCTACGACGTCTTCGCACAGATCAAACATCCCTACCGGGCAGCGCTTGCGGCTGCAGCTCTCTTTGAGTTAACCGAAGATCTGCAGTGGCTCGAAAAGGCGCGCGCGCAGGCGGGGCACTTTGCGAAGAGTCCTTTCTTCCGCCGGCTCTCCGAATTGGACAAGGTCGAGGAACAGCGCGTGCTCTCAGGCCTGACGCCGATGCAGCGGCAGATCGCGGTTGCGCTTTCGCAAGGCACCGAACTCGACGAACTTTCGCACCGATTCAGCCGCAGCAGATTTACTCTCGAGAAACAGATCGAGATCATCTTTGCCGCTTTGGGCGTGGAGTCGCGTCACGCGCTTCGCGCCGAGTTACGGCAACGTAAGATGCTGTGAAGCCCGCCGGGCAGGCGGGCCTCAACGCTCGTATCGTCATCCTGGGCGTGGTCGTCGCGCTCTGTTTTTTGGCGTTCTTTGTCGCTTCCACCGAACATTCCGAACCTCTGATCCTCGCGATCTACGCGGTGGCCGGCATCATCGCGGTCTGCGTTGCCGCCAAGCTTTTGGTCAGCGACGGCATCGCTTCGATCCGCGGATTGACCGAACGCGGCTACAACGTGGTGGAAAGCATTCCCGACGGGTTTTTTATCATCGACAAAGACTGGCGCTTTTCGCACGTCAACGAGCGGGCCGAGGAGCTGCTGCGTAAGGACGCCAGCCAGCTTATCGGCGTCCGGGTCCAAGAAGTGCTGGATCCGCTGGCCTCCGATCTCGTGCCCGAAATGTTGAGCGTTCGCGGCCAGGGCGTTCCACTGGAACGGCTGCAGCACTTCCAGTCCACCGACCGGTGGATCGAGATTCGCATGCAGCCCGCGCGCGACGAACTCCTCGTGCATTTGCGCGACGTGACGGAGCGCAAGAACAGCGAATTGCTGTTGAAGACGAGTGCGAGTTTGCGGCTGTTGCTCGCGCAAATGCCGGCCGTGGTCTGGACGGTCGATAAAGATCTACGGCTTACGTCGATTCGTGGAGCTGCGGGGCAGCGGCTCTGCGCCGACGATCTGGTCGGCGAACCGTACGGTGCCAGCATCGACGATCCGGATCAGCGCCGCGCGGCGCTGCTGGAGCTCCGGCGTGCGCTTGCCGGCGAGGCGGTGCGCTACGAGACGCGGCAAAACGGACGCTGGCTGCAGAACGACGTCGAACCGCTGCGGGACGCTGAAGGCGTGCTCACCGGGGCGATCGGCGTGATGCTCGACGTCACCGACGTACGCGAGAGCGCCGAGCGTTTCTCGCGGCTCGCGCGTCAAGATGTCATGACGCAGCTGCCCAACCGGCTGGCGTTGGAAGAGTCGCTTTCCACCATTCTCGACGATGCGGCTGCGAAAAATGGGCCGGTCGCCGCGCTCTTCATCGACATCGACCGCTTTAAGACCATCAACGATACGCTCGGTCACCGGGTCGGTGACGAACTCTTGCGCGGCATTGCCATGCGTCTCCAAGAGCGCCTCATCAATCGCGCCGCGATCTTCCGTTCGGGCGGTGACGAATTCGTCGTCATTATCGACGGCATTGGCGATCAGCGCAGCGTCGTCTCGGTCGCTATGGGCGTGCTGGCCACTTTCCAAGAGCCCTTCGTTATCGACAGCCGCGAGCTGTTCGTCACGGCAAGCATCGGAACGAGTTTGTTCCCTCAAAATGCGCGCACCGCCGAAGAGCTGATCGCGTTTGCCGACTCCGCAATGTACAGTGCCAAAGAGGCCGGGCGCAACAACGTCAAGTCTTACGACGGCACGATGCACGCGCACGTGCTCGAACGCATGAGTCTGGAACAAGATCTGCGGCAGGCGTTATCTCGCGGCGAGTTGCAGCTGCTCTTCCAGCCGATCGTCGACGTTTCGACGAAGCGCATTGTTACCGCCGAGGCGCTGGTGCGCTGGCAGCATCCGACGCTCGGCGAGCTGTTGCCCGAGGTCTTCATCCCGATCGCCGAAGAGAGCGGGACGATCGTTGAGATCAGCCGCTGGGTGCTCAAGCAAGCCTGCAGCACCGCCGCGCGCATCAGAGCGATGGCCGCGCCGGAGTTCCGGGTCTCGGTCAACCTTTCGCCGCGCGACTTCTACGAACAGGATTGCGCCGCCACAATCGGTGCGGTGCTCGCCGAAACCGGCCTCCCCGCGCGCGCGCTCGAGCTTGAAGTAACCGAAAACATCGTACTCAACGATCTCGCCGTCGCAACGCTGCTACGCATTCACGCGATGGGCGTGCAGATCGTCGTCGACGATTTCGGTAAAGGCTACAGCTCGCTCAGCTACATCAAACGCCTTCCGGTCCACGCCATCAAGATCGACAAAGGCTTCATCGACGACGTCACCCGCGACCCGTACGACCAAGGTATCGTCAAGGCCATTGCGACGCTGGCGCAGACCCTCGGCCTGCGGGTCATCGCCGAGGGCATCGAAACCGAGTCCCAGTGGGAGTTTGTCCGCGGCCTTGGCTGCGACCAGGCTCAGGGCTACCTGTTCCACCACCCAATGCCCCGCGGCGACCTGATGGCCCGCATCGCCGAGCAAGAGTCGAAGTCCGGCGCCGGCCCCCGCGTCGTCCCGATAAACCGCGCTCTCTAGCCTTTTCCCTCGCCGGCGGCCCGTTCTCTTGCACTCGACGCCCCACTCTGCTAAGATTTCGAGGCTGGCAGTCTCCGCTAGAGAGTGCTAGTCCCACTTCCACATTCTGGTCTACCATAAATTTTTGGAGGGTTTTGTGAATCTCAAGCCTTTGGGCGATCGCGTTGTTATCGAAAACGTCGAGCAGCAGGACCGCAGCGCCGGCGGCGTCTTTCTCCCCGACACTGCCAAGGAGAAGCCGCAAGAGGGCATGGTCCGCGCCGTCGGGACCGGTCGCACGCTCGACAACGGCACCAAAATCCCGATGGGTGTTAAAGTCGGCGACCGCGTGATCTATTCGAAATATTCCGGCTCCGAAGTAAAAATCGACGGTAAAGATTACCTGATCGTCTCTGAAAAAGACGTGCTGGCAATCGTCGACAAAGTTCCGGCCGGCGTTTAAGGAGTAATTGAAAATATAATGGCTGCAAAAGAACTCGTATTTGATGAAAGCGCCCGCCGGGCGCTCGAGCGCGGCGCGAACCTGCTCGCCGATGCCGTAAAAGTGACGCTCGGTCCGAAAGGCCGCAACGTCGTTCTCGACAAGAAATTCGGTTCGCCGACGATTACCAACGACGGCGTGACCATCGCCAAAGAGATCGAACTGCCCAACACGTTTGAGAACATGGGCGCGCAACTGGTCAAAGAAGTTGCTTCCAAGACCAACGACGTTGCCGGCGACGGCACGACGACCGCGACCGTGCTCGCACAAGCCATCATTCGTGAAGGCCTGCGCAACGTTACTGCCGGGTCGAATCCGCTGCTGATCAAGCGCGGCATCGAAAAGGCCGTGGAGCTGGCGGTTGCGCAGATGGAAACGTTCGCGCAAAAAGTCGACACGAAAGAAAAAATCGCGCAAGTTGCGTCTATCTCGGCCAACGATAAGACGATCGGCGACTTAATCGCCGACGCGATGGAGAAGGTCGGCAAAGACGGCGTCATCACGGTCGAAGAGTCGAGATCGATGAAGACCGAAGTCGAGACCAAGGACGGCATGCAGTTCGATAAGGGCTACATCTCGCCGTACATGGCCACCGACATGGAACGCATGGAAGCGGTCCTCGACGATCCGTACATTCTCGTGACGGAGCGCAAGATCTCGGCTATCGCCGACATTCTGCCGCTGCTCGAGAAGATCGTGCAGATGCAGAAACCGCTGCTCATCATCGCCGAAGACGTCGAAGGTGAAGCGCTGGCGACTCTGGTCGTCAACAAACTGCGCGGCACGTTCACCACGGTTGCGGTGAAAGCGCCGGGCTTCGGCGACCGCCGCAAAGAGATGCTCAAGGATATCGCCACGCTCACGGGCGCGACGGTCATCTCAGAGGAGCTCGGTCTCAAACTCGACAAGACCACGCCCGATCAATTGGGCCGCGCCAAGCGCGTGAAGGTCACGAAGGAAGAGACGACGATCGTCGACGGCGGGGGTAAACCCGAAGTGATCAAAGGCCGCATCGAGCAGATCAAAAAGCAGGTCGAAGACACCGACAGTGACTTCGACCGCGAGAAGCTGCAGGAGCGCCTCGCCAAACTGTCCGGCGGCGTAGCTGTCATCAACGTCGGCGCCGCGACCGAGACCGAACTCAAAGAGAAGAAACACCGCATCGAAGACGCGCTCAGCGCGACCAAAGCTGCGGTCGAAGAAGGCATGATTCCGGGCGGCGGCGCGTCGCTGGTGCACGCGATCAAGACGATCGACAAATACCAGCCGCCGAAAACTAACGGAGCTGCCACCACATGGGCCGACGAAAAAATCGGCATCGACATCATCAAGAAAGCGCTCGAAGAGCCGCTGCGTCAAATCGCCTACAACGCGGGCTATGAAGGCTCCGTCGAAGTGAACAACGTGCGCGGCAAAGAAACGCCGTTCGGATTCGATGCGATGAGCGGAGATATCGTGGACATGTTCAAGGCCGGCATCGTCGAGCCGTTCAAAGTCACGCGCTCGGCACTGCAGAACGCTGCGTCGATTGGTGCGATGATTCTTACGACGGAAACGCTGATCGCCGACAAGCCCGAGCCCAAAAAAGAGCAGGCAATGCCCGGCGGCGGCATGGGCGACTACGGCGGGATGATGTAAGCTCAACAGCTTCGGTCCGAGCTTATCTTCACTTGGCAACGTAACGAAAGGCCCGCGAATATCGCGGGCCTTTTTGTTTCGTGCGTTAGCGACGGTTACTGTTTTGGCGAAGATGAGGTTGGACCGAAACGCTAACTAGACTCTGCGTTTCGGGACAACCTCATCGAGCATCAAACGGTAGCGGTAGCCGTCCGTGCGCTCATCGCGCCGATGATCCATCCCATGACGGCCATCGCGACGATGACGAAACCGGCGTTGATAGCCCAAAGCCCGAACGCCAGGCCACCCCATACAACGCCCATCAGCGTCATCGACGCGTAGACGCCGATGCCGATAAAGAGGCCGAAGCCGAAGCCGCGGGCGGCGGGGTTGGGATCGGGGCGCATTGAGAGCGCGGTCCCGATGACGTACGCCAGGAACCAGCCCAATAGAAATGTCTCGACCAAGGGCCACATCATGGCGCTGCCCGCCGGCATCGCCGGGGCCTTGCCGCCCATCATCGCGGCGACCTGGGCGGCGTACGTGGCGCCGAAGATAAGGGTGTACCAAAGGTAACTGATGAGGAAGAACGCTATCGCCGCGACCAGGGCGGCGAGATGGTTGACGCGTGAACTCATGAAGCCTCCAAAAGGCAAGCGATTACCGATCCCGTTCGCTTGCTTGGTTCGGTGCCCTGCCCGAAATGCGGGAAAGGTACAAGCAAGCTATAAAGCATCTGACCTTTCTTTTTGGAGGACAATATAAGCATGAAATTTCCCCGGACCATCTTGACCTGCGGCGTAGCGATCGTCGCGGCGGCCGCTTTAAGCGCCTGCGGATCGGGCACGACGACCACCACTACCACGGCCACTGCTGCGCCGGGCACGAGCGCTAAAATTTCGGGCGGTATGAAGACGGCAGTTGGCCGCACCGTGAAAATGGGCGCGCTGAACGGCTCCGGACAGACCGGAACCGCGACCATCGTGACCAAGGGAACCGGCGTCATGGTAACCCTGACCGTCAGTAACGAACCCAAAGGCGCATCGGAACCGGCGCACATTCACGCGGGCACCTGCTCGAAGTTGAACCCCGCGCCGTGGAAACCGCTGAGCAACGTTGTGAACGGCGTTTCGACGACGACCGTTCCGGGCGTGACCGTTGCTGCAATGACCGGCAGCGCGAAGTACGCGATCAACGTGCACAAGAGCATGGCGATGCTCAAGGTGTACGTCTCTTGCGGCGGCATTTAAGCCTAAAGACTTAGTCGATCCGTCAGGAGGGCGCGCGAGCGCCCTCCTTGTTTTTTTCGCCGGGCGCTGTATAGCTGTATAATAGAAGGCGGAGGCTAGTACCTATGTCGATGAGGTTCACTCTCGCCTTGGCTGCGGCGCTTTTGCTTGCGGCCTCAATCACGTTGCCGGCTTTAGGGGCGGGCTCGGCCGACTTCGCGGCCGCCGTCAAAAATATGCCGGCAGAGTCTGATAAGTTCCGTTCGATGATGAGCAACTTGAGCGTTGCGCAGTTTCACTTCGTGAACGTGGGTGATGTGGATCCGGCCACGCTTCGGAGAAACGCATCGGCGATTGCCGATTTGCGCGATACGCTCGGACACGCAACCCTGCTGGACAACCAAGGCGTCGTGGTACCGCTGCGCAGAGTGCTGCTGAGCAAGAACCTGACGGTCGATCAGATCGTTGGAATCTCCATCGGCGGCTCGCAGATCACGCTGTTTTACCGGTAGCGGCGAGTCGCTTCGAGCGCAGGAACAGATAATAGGACGGCACGGCGACGGCGAAGACCGCAAACGTTACCGCGGCGCCCTGCCACGATGCCGCGTAACTGGTCACCGCTATGCCGAGCGCGATGATCAAGAATAGGCCCGTCGTGTATGGGTGAAATGGAACGCAGAACGGGACGATCTTGCCGCGATCGCGCGCGCGGAAGATAAAAACCGCGGCCGCTGCGAGCGCGAAAAACAAGAAGTCGACACCGATCACGTAGTTGATGATCCCGGCATACCCTTTCCAGAACGTGATGACGATCGCGATCAGCCCTTGCAAGGCGATGGCGACGACCGGAACACGCGACCGGGGATGCACCCATGCAATCACTTTGAAAAAGAGGCCGTCGGCGGCCATCGCGTGATAGACGCGCGGCGACGTAAGAATCTGATTGCTCAAAAAGCCGAGCGTCGAAAGCGAAATGATCGCGGCCATGAGTTGCGCGCCGCGCGTTCCGATGAAAGCGCGAGCTACCTCCGAAGCGGGTGCGTCGGTATGCATCAAACCATTCGATCCCAAAACGCGCAGGCAGACGACGTTAACCAGCAAGTACAGCGCGATCACGCCGCCCACTCCCCACAGTAAGCCGCGCGGCAGCGTGCGCGCCGGATCTTTGAGTTCGCCGCTCATGAAGCTCGCGGTTTGCCATCCGCTGTACGCGAACATGACCTGCACCATGGCGACGGCCATGAGTGCGAAGAGACCCATCGTCGTCGCAGTGCTTGGCGTGTGCACGGCCGCAGAGGGCAGCGGATGCGCGAACAGGCCGAACCCGATCAGCAGCGCGATGGCCGAGATTTTCAAAACCATGAACACGTTTTGTAGATTTCCACCCTGGCGTACGCCTAGGCAGTTAACGATCGTAAAGACGGCAAGCACGACAAATGCCAGCAGCGGTTCACTTACCTGCTGCCCGGTTAGCACCGGATAATACGCCGCGAAGGTGAGCGCCGCGGCGGCCATTCCGCCGCTTTGTGAGATCAGCAGCAGTGTCCAGCCGTACATGAAAGCGACCAGCGGATGGAAAGCGTCCCGCAGATACGCGTAAAAGCCGCCGTCGTGCGGACGCCGCGCCGCCAGTTCTGCAATGACGAACGCGCCGAGAATCGAGACGGCTCCACCGGCAATCCAAACGCCGAGGATCGCGCTCGGAATCCAAACGATTTTGGCGACGACCGATGGGTTGCGGAAGATGCCCGAGCCGATAATGCCGCCCATGACGATGAGCGCGGCGTCGAACGGTCCCAGCCGCCTGGCTAGCTTAGTCAGAGGTCACCTCGCTATTGCGGCAGGAGGACAACTGCGAATGCGAGGATGCTTTGGACCCGAATCCTCAGCGCCCCTTGGAGAGTTATAGGTAGCAATGGATTGGATGTGCGGATGGCAGCCAAACGTCGATGTGGTGATCGACGAAGGCTCGCGCACGCTCGTCGTTCGGGCCGAACTCGCGGGCGCCGACAGTGAAAGTTTGCGAATCTATTTGGACGACCAGCGGCTCTATATTTCGGGCCGCCGCGCCAAGACTGCGCGTCTGCGCGGCGGATCGTTTGTGCAAAAAGAGATCGCGGACGGCGATTTCGTAAAAAGCATTCGCTTGCCCGTTGCGGTTGCGCAGCAAGAGATTACGGGATCTTATGAGGACGGCATGCTGACGATCGCGCTCCCGATTTCCGCGGACGAATACATTCCGGCGACGCGCACCGAAATCCGGATGGTTGTGAAGCGGGTGCTCGCGTAATGCCCGAAATCGGACTTCTGCCGCTGCAAGACGCGGTGCTTTTTCCGAACACGGTTATTCCGCTGGCCGTCGTGAAGCGTCCCGGCATTCAATTGGTCGAAGAAGCCTTGCGAGAAGGCAAGTCGATCGGGCTCACGCTGCTGACAAATCGCGACATCGAAAATCCCGGCCCCGACGACGTACACCGCATCGGGACGATCGGCACCGTGCAAAAAATGCTGAAAGTGCCCGATGGCACGCTGCGCTGCATCGTGGCCGGTCAAAGCGTCTTCAAAATCGAGAAGTTCACTTCCGCCGATCCGTACATGGTCGCGGCCTATGCGGAACTACCCGACGTCACGAGCGCCTCCGACGAACTCGTGGCGATGCAGCGTAACCTCGCAACGCTGTTCCAAAAACTGCTGGGCTATTTGCCGCAAGCTCCGCGCGAAATGGAGATGGAAGTCCAGAACATCTCCGACCCGAACTTGCTCACGTACTTCGTCGCATCGACGATGCGTCTCGATACCGCCGATCGCCAGGCAGTGCTCGAAGAGCGCAACACCGAGAAACGGATGCGCAAGCTCACGATGCTTCTTACCAAGGAGCTCGAGGTCGTCGAGCTGGGACACAAGATTCAGTCCGATATCCAGCGCGAGATGGAGAAAAACCAGCGCGAGTTCTACTTGCGCCAACAATTGAGGGCGATTCAAGAAGAATTGGGCGAGGTCGATCCGCAGCTGGCCGAAGCCAACGAACTGCGCCAAAAAATCGAAGAAGCGAAGATGCCCGAAGACGCGCGCAAAGCCGCCGACCGGGAACTCGACCGCATCTCTAAAGTGCCGCAAGCCTCACCGGAGTACAGCGTCATTCGCACGTACTTGGATTGGCTCGTGCAGCTGCCGTGGGGCCAGGAGACCACCGATCACTTCGACATCAAACGCGCGCGCCGGATTCTCGACGAAGATCATTACGATCTCGACAAAATCAAAGACCGCATCATCGAATATTTGGCGGTTGGCAAATTGAAGAAACGATTGACCGGTCCGATTCTCTGCTTCGTCGGGCCGCCCGGTACGGGCAAGACCTCGCTCGGGCAATCGATCGCGCGCGCAATGGGACGCAAGTTCGCGCGGCTTTCCGTCGGCGGCGTGCGCGATGAAGCCGAAATTCGCGGTCACCGCCGTACGTACATCGGCGCGATGCCGGGGACGATCGTGCGCGCGATCCGCGATGCAGGCACGCGCAATCCGGTTATGATGATCGACGAGATCGACAAGGTCGGCGCGGACTTCCGGGGCGATCCGCAGTCGGCGCTGCTAGAAGTACTGGACCCGGAGCAGAATAACACGTTCCGCGATCACTACCTCGATCTGCCCTTCGACCTTTCGCAAGTGCTCTTCGTCTGCACGGCCAACAGTTTGGATACGATCAGCCCGCCGTTGCGCGATCGCATGGAAATCATCCAGCTCTCCGGGTACACCGAGCTGGAAAAACTTCAGATCGCCAAGCGCTATCTTGTTCCCAAGCAGCGCAAAGCCAACGGATTAAAAGATTCGCAGGCGCAGATCAACGATGCGGCGCTGCGATCGATCATCGTTGACTACACGCGCGAAGCCGGCGTTCGCAACCTCGAACGCGAGATCGGCACGACGTTTCGCAAAATTGCGCGCAAGATCGCCGAGTCGCCGCGATACAAGGGCCGCATCAAAGTCGACAGCCTGGTGGGATATCTCAACAAGCCGCTTTTTTACAACGAGGTCAAGAAGCGCGTCGCATCGGTAGGCGTCGCGACCGGAATGTTCTACACGCCTGTCGGCGGAGATATTCTGTTCATTGAGACGACTGCGATGCCGGGAACCGGAAAGTTGGTGCTCACCGGCCAACTCGGCGACGTCATGAAAGAGAGCGCGCAGGCTGCCGTCTCATTCCTGCGCGCGCGCTCCGCGGAGATGGGCTTGCCCGACGACTACTTCGCCAAACACGACCTGCACATTCACGTGCCGACGGGCGCCGTACCGAAAGACGGTCCGTCTGCCGGCGTCGCCTTGGCCACTGCGATTGCATCGCTGCTCACCGGAATCAAAGTGGATCCGGACGTTGCCATGACCGGCGAGATAACGCTCACCGGCCAAGTGCTCCCAATCGGCGGCCTCAAGGAAAAGGTGCTCGGTGCCAAACGCGCGGGCATTCGCAAGATCATCATGCCCACGCGCAACGAGATCGATCTCGACGACATCCCCAAAGAAGTGCGCGATACGATGACATTCGTGCCTGTCGAAGAGCTTTCCGAGGTGCTGCAGCACGCGCTGGGCAAGCGCATCATCACGCCGGTCGAGCTCGGCGCATCGCCGGCGCGCGCAAGCAATGTCGTTCCGATGCGCCGCAGCGCCATAAAGCGCGTTCGCAACGGCGAACGCAAACGCTCGCGCACGCGGCGCTAAGCCAGCATGAGAGAGCTGCTGTTCATTCCCGGCCCGGTGACGGTTTCCGCCCGTGTGCTCGCGTCGATGAACCAGCCGCTTATCGATCATCGCGGCCCCGAGTTCAGCAAGCTCGTCGGGCGGATCTACGCCGGCTTGCGCCCTCTCTTCGGAACGGAAGAAGCCGAGATCGTTCTGCTGGGATCGTCCGGTACCGGTGGTCTGGAAGCGGCCATCGCCAACGCTTTTTCGCCCGGCGACACGCTGCTGGCAGCGCCGATGGGAGTGTTCGGCGAGCGCATGATCGCGATCGCGCGCAAATACGGCATGACCGTTGATGCGCTCGACGTTCGTCCTGGGTTTTCCGTCGATCCGCGCGAGTTCGCGAAGAAGCTCAACGACGATACGGATCGCCGCTATCGCGGCATTCTGCTGACGCACAACGAAACGTCGACCGGCGTTCAGAGCAGCATGGGAGAACTAGCCGCGATCGCGCAAGCGCACGGCGCGCTCACTATCGTCGATTCGGTCAGCGGTTTGGGCGCCACGGATTTCCGCATGGACGAATGGGGATACGATATCGTCGTTGGGGCGTCGCAGAAGGTGCTGGCGGCGCCGCCGGGCGTTGCGATGTTAGCGATCAGCCCGCGCGCGTGGAACGCCATTGAGGCCTCCAAGACGCCGCGTTTTTACTTCGATCTCGTGAAGGCGCGCGAATTCGCGCGGCAAGGACAGATGCCGTGGACATCGCCGGTGAGCACGATGTTCGCGCTCGAGGCTGCGCTCGATCAGTATAAACGCGAAGGGGCGCCGGCAGTTCATCGCAGGCTGGCGATGTACGCGCAAGGTATTCGCGCAGCTTTCACCGCGCTCGGACTCGAAATTTTTTCTGCGGACGGCGCGCATTCGGTCACGGTCGTCACCGCGAAGATTCCGCCCGGCGTCGATGCGGCCGGCTTGCTTCGCGGCCTGCGCGAAGATCGCGGCGTGACGCTCGCCGGCGGCCAGCTCGATCTGAAAGGCAAAATCGTGCGCATGGGAACGATGGGAGACATCTCGCAAACCGATGTGCTCGCCGCGATTCAAGCGATCGAGATCGCGCTGCTCGACTACGATGTGCCGGTGCGCGTGGGCGCGGCCGGAAAAGCGGCGCTGAGCGTCTTCCTGAATGTAGGTGGCGTTACAACCGGTGATGCGCGAAAAAGTAGTGCGCAAACGGACGCGCAAACCACGGGAACGTCCCGATGATTGCGCCGTCTACCCGGTCATTGGGACTGGTTTCGTAACCGACCAACACCGACCGGTGCAGGTCAGCGCGAATATCCGGCGAGAGCGGAAAAAAGAGCGCGACGTAGAGCAGCAGCCAAATCAGTACGACCGCTTTCACGAGGCCGATTGCCGCGCCGCCTAAGGCGTTTCCCAATCCGAGAAACGGCAGTTTGGTCACCGTGTTGAGCGCGCGCGCGATCAGCAAGATCGCGACGTACGTCGCGAGTCCGACCAAGAACATCGCGACGACGTGCGCCGAGCCGCTGCCCAGATGAAACGTCGCTTGGAAAAATCCGTCGAGCGATCCGCGGTAGAACCACGGCACGATAACCGATGCGGCCAGGGCGACGAATCCACTCAGCTCCAGGATGAAGCCGCGTTTATATCCTTTGAGCGCCGCGATCAAAATGATGGCGCCGATCAGGATATCCGGCCAAATCATGCGCGTAGCGTCACGCCGAATTCGGCGCGCACCGCCGAGGCGGCTCGTTCGATAACGGCATCGGCCTCGTCGTCTGTGATCGTCGCATCGGGTTTTTGTAGCGTCACGCGTATCGCGATGCTTTTCTTTCCGCCGGCCACTTGCGATCCGCGATACTCGTCGAACGCAACCACCGCGGTGCACCACGCGCCCGCGGCCGATCGCAGCGCATTCTCGAGGCGCTGCGCCGGCAAATCGGCGTCGCAGACGAGCGCGAGGTCGCGATAGGTCGACGGAAACTTCGAGGGTGGTTTGAATTGCGGAACGTCGTATGGCGGCAGGTTCGATAAGATCATACGGCACGCGTAGACGGGAAGCCGCACTTCAAACGTGCGCAGCAAGCGGGGATCGACCTGTCCTACGACCGCGATCTCCCGCCCGCCCATCAGCACGACTCCCGTCTTTCCGGGATGAAAGCCCTCGCGCTCGTCGGCGGCGGTTTCGAAATGGCTCTCACCGGTCATCGCGCGCAGAAACGCTTCGCAATCTCCTTTGGCGCGCAGAAAATTCGAATCTCGCCATTCCGGCTCGTCGTCCGGCTCCGCGGAAAATGCGAAGAACGCCATCGGCGTTTCCCGCGGCTGGCGATCTTCGCTGTAAAAGACCCGGCCAATCTCGAATGCGCGCGCGGGTCGATTCGCGCGCGCGAGATGCGTCACCATCGCCGGCCCCAGCGAATGGCGCAAGTAGCGCTGTTCTTCGCTCAGCGGATTGCGGACTTCGACGGGCCGCGCCGGCGGCTCGAGCCCGGCGCGCCGGATTTTCTCGTAGACGTGCGGGCCGTGCAGCGAGTACGTGACGATCTCGCGATATCCCAATGCCGCCAGCGTTGCGGCAGCCTTGCGTTCGCGCCGGTAGTCGCCGCTGGCGATGTCGTGCGCGCGCACCGCGGGGATCTCCGACGATATGCGGTCGTAGCCCGCCATGCGCGCGATCTCTTCGATCACGTCCGCACTGCACGTCACATCGGTCCGCCACGCGGGCGCTATGACTCGCAGTAT
>JBBQQR010000003.1:0-145349 GCA_038215615.1 Vulcanimicrobiales bacterium
TGTCGTCGATCGTCAGGCCGTGTTGTTTCAAGAGTTTCGGGATCGCATAAACGGGCGCGATGCCCATTTCGCCGGGCTCGTTTCCGACCACGACCAGGCCGCGATAAAAGCCAAGCGGTTGTATTCCGCGCTTGTCGGCAAGTTTTGCATGCATGATGACGACCGCGGCCGCGCCGTCGGAGAGTTGCGACGAATTTCCGGCCGTTACGCTCGATTCCGAGTTGAGCACGCCTTTGAGTTTCGCCAAACCTTCAAGCGTCGTATCGGGGCGGTTGCCTTCGTCGCCGGCTAACGTCACCAACTCTTCGCGGACCTCGCCCGTCTCCTTGGCTTCGACGTATTTCCAGGTTTCGAGCGGCACGATCTCCTTTTCGAACGCGCCGGCCTTTTGCGCCGCGGCGGTACGCTGCTGACTTTGCAGCGCATATTCGTCCTGACGCTCGCGTGAAACGCCATATTTCTTGGCAACGAAATCAGCCGTCTGCAGCATCGGCATGTAGACATCGGGATCGTGGCGCAGCATCCAGCTCTCAGTAAAAAACTCGACGTTCATGTTGGTCTGCACCATGCTGATCGATTCCACGCCGCCCGCGACCACCGAGCTTGCGCCGTCGACGATGATGCGCTGCGCTCCGACGGAGATGGCTTGCAGTCCTGACGCGCAGTAACGGTTGATTGTCGTGCCCGGAACGCTAACTGGGAGACCCGCCCGCAACGCGGCGACGCGCCCGAGGTTATTTCCCGTCGCGCCCTCGGGAAGTCCAACGCCCATGACGACGTCGTCTATCTCGGCCGGATCGAGCTCGACCCGATCGATTGCCGCACGCACCACGTGTCCGGCCATCGTCGCACCGTGCGTTTGATTGAAGGCGCCTCGAAACGCTTTGCCGATGGGCGTGCGCGCGACCGCGACGATCGCGGCCTCACGCATGAGTCAACGCTCGATGAAACATCGGGCCGCCGCGGTGCGGTGGGAATCCGTAACCGTAAATCCAGACGATGTCGATGTCGCCCGGGCGCAGCGCCACGCCGTCGCGCAGAATTTCTTCGCCGGACGTAATGAGCGCGCCGACGATACGGCGCGCGATCTCTTCATCGCTCACATCGGGATTTTGCTTCACGCCCGCCGTATCGGCCAGCTCGGCAAAGAGCTGCTCGATCTCCTCGTCGCGAATCGCTTCGCGGCTGCTCTCGGCGTATTTGTAAAAGCCTTTGCCGGTTTTTTGGCCGAGACGCTTTTGTTCGTAGAGACGCTCGAGAATCGGCGTCCGCGCCAGTTCCAGATCGGGCCGTCCTTGAGCGACGTGCCAGAACACGTCGATGCCCGAGAGGTCGAACGTAGCAAACGGCCCCATCGCCATGCCGAATTTTTTCATCGCCGCGTCGATCCGTGCGGGCGGGACCCCTTCTTCCGCGAGTGCGACCGCTTCGCGCGTGTATTCGAAGAACATCCGGTTTCCGATGAAACCGAACGCGTTCGCGGAAAGGACCGCGACCTTGCGCAGCTGCTTAGCGAGTTTAAACGCCGTCGCGAGCGTCTGTGCCGACGTCTCTTTGCCGCGCACGATCTCGAGCAGCTTCATGATGTTCGCCGGTGCGAAGAAATGCAAGCCGATAAATTGCCCGGGACGCTTCGTCACGGCCGCCATTTCGTCGATGTCGAGCGTTGAAGTATTCGACGCTAAAATCGCCCCCTGCTTGACGATCGGATCGAGTTTGCCGAAGACTTCTTTTTTCACCGCCATGTTTTCGAAGACCGCTTCGATAACCAGATCGCAGTCCGCCACTGCAGCATAGTCGTCACTGAACGCAATTGACTGGCCGCGTTTCCACGCTTCTTCTTGCGTCATGCGTCCGCGCTTCACCTGATGCATGAACATGCCGAAAATCGTTTGGCGCGCCTTCCCAATTTGATCGGCGTTGGGCTCGACGATGGTCACGGGAATGCCGGCGTTGGCAAACGTGATGGCGATCCCGGTTCCCATCGTGCCGCCGCCGATCACGCCGGCAGTTTTTATCTCCAGCGCTTGCGCCGGCGGAAGTCCGGGAATTTTCGAGAGTTCGCGTTCGGCGAAAAATACATGACGCAGCGCGAGCGACGGCGCGGAAGCAACGAGTTCGTCGAACAACCGGTATTCGCGTGCCAATCCGCGCGCGAAGGGAAGTTCGAACGCCGCTTGTACCGCATCGATCAGCTTGTGCGCGGCGAGCCCGCCGCTCTCTTCAGGCGGCACAGTCTTATGCGCCTGCGCAATAATATAAGGAAGCGCGAAGGCCTGCGCTGTCGCCGGCAGCTGCACGTTCATTTCGGAGACGCGGCGTTTTTTTGGTTCCGGAAATGCACCCGCTTCACCAACTGCATCGATCAGCCCAAGCTCCAGAGCGCGGCCGGCACTAAGCGTCTCGCCCTTGAGCATCACCTGCAGCGCTTCTTGCGGATCGATCAACCGTGGTAAACGCTGCGTTCCGCCGGCGCCGGGAATGAGCCCGAGTTTAATTTCCGGCAAGCCCAGCTTTGAACGCGGCGTCGCGACGCGCATGTCGCAGACCAACGCGAGCTCGAGAGCACCACCCAGCGCAATCCCGTCGATAGCAGCGATGAAAATTTTGTCGCTGCGCTCGATCGCCTCGATGATGTCGCGCACGGTCGTTCCGCTGGGATCCCAAGCGTTTTGAAAATCGTTGACGTCCACGCCCGCACTAAAGAACCCGTTCGCGCCCGTGATCGTGACGGTCGTTACAGACGGATCTCTCTCCGCGTCTTCGATCTCTTTGAGGATTTTCTCGGAATACTTGAACGAGAGCGCGTTGACCGGCGGATTGTCGAGCGTGATAAGCCTGTTCATGCCACCGCCGCCTTGCGATCCAAATCAAACTGTGCCTGCGAAAGCATCATGACATCGCCCGACCCATCGATCACTTCGCGCGCCAGTGACGCGCTTTGGATGAGGATATGCGCCGCATAAAACTTCGCGGTTGCCAGCTTGGCCTTGTAAAACTCGGCCTCGGGATCTCCGGCCGCGATTTTCGCCTCCGCGATCGAGGCGGCGCGCGCCATCTGCCAGCCGCCCGCGGTAACTCCCCAAAGTTTCAGGTATGGCACGCTGCAGGCAACGGCGACGCGCAGATCGCCCATCGCGGTCATGCCGATCCAGTCCGACGTCTCCGAAAGCGACGCGAGCGCTTGCGCGAGTTCCGTTCCGATCGGCCCTTCGGCGTCCTTGCGCATCTGCGAAATCATCGTCTTGGCCGTTGCGCCCATATCTTGCGCGATCTTTCGTCCAACCAGGTCGAGCGCCTGAATGCCGGTCGTTCCTTCGTAAATCGTCGTGATACGGACGTCGCGGTACTGTTGCGCAATGCCGGTCTCTTCCACGTAGCCGGTACCGCCGAATACTTGCACCGCCGTCGAGCAAATTTCCACGGCGGTCTCCGTGCACCAGCCCTTCACGACCGGAATCATCAGCTCCAAAAAGGCGCGGTTCGCCTGACGGACCCCTGCGTCGGGATGCTTGGCGGAAAGGTCCAGCGACGCAGCGGTCACATAGGCGAGCGCGCGCATCGCCTCGAGTTGCGCTTTCATCGACATCAACATGCGCCGCACGTCGGGATGCTCGACGATCGGACGTGGTTCGGGGTTGCGCGACGCGATGTCGCGCGACTGCACGCGTTCCTTGGCGTACTGCAGAGCGCTTTGGTACGCGCGATCGGCAATCGCAAGACCTTGCACACCGACGCTGAAACGCGCGGCGTTCATCATGATGAACATGTTCTTCAGGCCTTCGTTGGGTTTTCCGATCAAGAAGCCGGCTGCGCCGCCTTGTTCGCCGTAATTGAGCGTGCACGTCGGATTGGCATTAAGCCCGAGTTTATGTTCGATGCCCGCGCAGTGCACGTCGTTGCGCTCGCCGAGTTCTCCGCCGGGACCGATCAAGAACTTCGGCACGATGAACATCGAGATGCCCTTGGTGCCTTGCGGCGCATCCGGAAGCCGCGCCAGCACCAAGTGAATGATGTTGGCCGCCATGTCGTGCTCGCCGAAGGTAATAAATATTTTCTGACCGGCGATGCGGTAGCGATCTCCGTCGGGTACTGCCTTGGTGCGCACTTGCGCCAAATCCGATCCGGCCTGCGGTTCGGTCAGACACATCGTGCCGGTCCATTCGCCTGAAACCAGCTTGGGAATGTACTGCGCCTTCTGCTCGTCGGAGCCGATCAACTCAATCGCTTCGATCGCGCCCTGGTTGAGCAGCGGACCGTTTGCGAATCCGACGTTGGCGCCGTTCCACATTTCGAGCGTCGCACCGGACAGGAGCGCAGGCAACCCTTGACCACCGTGCTCGGGTGGAACCGCTAGACCGATCCAGCCGGCGCGCGCGAACTGCGCGTACGCTTCCTTAAAGCCCTTGGGAGTACTTACGGCGCCGTCGCGCCACGTACAGCCTTCTTTGTCACCGCTCCGGTTAATCGGATCGAGCACCCCGGCCGCAAAAGCGGCAGCTTCTTCGAGTACCGCGTCGGCTACGCCGGCGGCTTCTTCGAATCCGGGAAGTTTGGAAATTTCATCGAGTCCGGCCAGTTCGCGCAGGACGAACTGCATGTCCCGCAACGGGGCTTGGTAGGGTGCCATATGATAATTTTAATATATATGCCGCCCGCACGCTGCCTCCTGTCCTAGAGGTCGACTTCGTCCTTTTCCAACTTGTCTAAGATGAAGCGCGCGTACCACTCGGGCCAGTCGGCATCGGCATGGCCGACCTGCTTCTCATACTCGGCATGCGCGCTTTCGGCCTCACGCAAAAGGCCTGCCAATTCATCCACGGTAACTTCGTACATCAGTACCTCCATGGCGCACTTTCGCGGCGGAGGGCAAGGCAGCCTAGCCGAGCGTATGGTACAATTTTGAGCGCAATGACGAAAAACTACCGGCTCGTCTACGACATCGTGCGCGAACAAACGCGCGGTGCGCATGTGGCTCCGGCCGACGTTTTTACGCTTGCAAAAAAGAAGCGACACGGCATCGGCTTCACCACCGTCTACCGCGCGCTGGCGCGCCTTCGCGAGCTCGGTTTAGTCTCCGAAATTTCGGTACCGGGCGCCGACAGCTCGTATTACGAGACCGCGGGACCCGAGCACGCACATTTTCGCTGCGAAAAATGCGGCACCATCGAAGATATCGACTACGCGCTCGATTCGAGCATCGTCAACGAGATCGCGCGCAAACACGCCATCGCGGTTCGCGACGTGTCGCTCAATCTGCGGGGAAAATGCCGGCGCTGTACAGATCGCACCGAGTCGCCGGTACGCTGATCGCACCGCCATCCGGTTTCGCCCTCATGCACTTTCTTGCGCTGCTGTTGGGAGTAACCGTGGCAGCATCGCCCGCGCCGAGTCCTGCACCGCTGACGCCACTAAAAGTCATCGGCAGCGTGCGATCCACACCGTTTTGTACGGCGCTGCGCGAAACGACCGGCCCGGCAATCGCGGCCGTTCTTTCAAACGACGATCTGATCGCATCGAGCGAGCCGTCATTCGCGACGCTCTATCACGATGATGTCGTGGCGCGCTCGCAAGCGCGCGCGCACCTGGATCTCAACCGCCTGGAAAGCCTCATTACTCCGATCGTCGCAAACGTCAAACGCATCGACACGCTGCTCGCCGGCAAGCCGGTCGATCCAAAGCTGCAAGCCGTGCACGAGAAGCTGCAAGCCGTCTTAGCCCAACAGAAAGAATCCCTGAACGTCATTTCAGGCTTCGTTGCAACCGAGCAACTGGGCGAGATCCAAAACGCCGGGACGGACGCGCGTCCCGCTCCGGCGCAGGCGCCGCCTCCGGCCGCGAAGAGTCTGTTTTCAGCCGGCGTTCATAACGCGAATCCCGGTCCGCGCGATCCGCGCTATGATGCGGCAACCGTAGGGCCGACCTACGATCCGTTTGCTCCGCTCGTCTCCCAGATTCACATGCAGCGGCT
Source organism: Vulcanimicrobiales bacterium (assembly GCA_038215615.1). Taxonomy (GTDB): domain Bacteria; phylum Vulcanimicrobiota; class Vulcanimicrobiia; order Vulcanimicrobiales; family Vulcanimicrobiaceae; genus Rubrimentiphilum. Next base: position 5,972 of record JBBQQR010000003.1, read on the forward strand.
TGCGGCCCAGAGCTCCGAAAGCGCCGCCGCGCAGCTGGTCACCGACGCGCTCAAACTGTGTGCCCCTTAGCCGCTGCCGCCGCATCGTAGCTGCTGTTCAAGAACTCTAAGATCGCGGCGCGCGGCGACGACGCGGCCCGCGCGTCCTCGTACCGGAAGATGAATTCACCGATATCTTTGTTCCAGCCGGCGCCGGCGGGGCGAATCACCGCGCGCTCGAGCCCGTCGGGCTTTGGGGCCATGTAGCTGTAAAAGGCCGGTTCGCCTAAGCGGCCGTCACCAAACCAAAAACCCGCGCAGATCATTTCAGCATCTAGGCCTTCGCGCATCAGCATGTTCGCGCCGGGCGGCGCGCTCGCCGCGCGCCCTGTGAAGCGGAAGTAAGCGAGATCAAACGAGCCCCAAAAGAATTGCACGAGCGAATGCCGCCCGCGAAACGGCGCGCGGTATTCCCGAAGGACGCTATCCACTCCCGAGAGGATCGTCCAGAAGCGCGCGATCTCGCCTTCTTCGTACGTGTCGTGTCCGGTATCTTCGTTCAAAGGAATGGGATTGGGAACTTCTTGCGGTTCAGGGTTGATCGCTACGTCGATCCCGAGCCGCGCGAGCGTTGCCATCATTGCGGAATAAAAATCGGCCACGGTGCGCGATTCCAGATGAATCGATGCGCCCGGTCCCAGGCTCGTCGCGATCTCGACGTAATGGCGCAGAAAATCGAACTGAATCTCAAAGGTGTGGTCCCGATACGGGATAGGCCCGGTTGTCAAACCGCGCGAGTTAACGTACAGAGCCGTCTGCTGCCACTCCGGCTCGCGCGGGGAAAGCGCGAGCCTGATCTTCCCGGGAATTTGCGAGTACATGTGGATCGTATCGAGCGTTTCTTTCCACTGCGAGTACGGAAGCGAAGGCCACGGGATGTGCGATTGAGGCATAGGTGCGCCTTCGCGGGTTCGGGCATCCCTTCATCCGCGTGCAACGTTTTGGTCATCGTCCGGACATGCTGCTCGGGCATCGTAGTCCGATGCTTCACTCTGCCCGCGAGGCCGCTCTCGCACTTCTGGAGGACGGCCGGCACGAACATGCCTGCGTATTGCGCACGCTCTCGAAATTCGGTGTCGCGCCGCTGCGTTTCGCCGGCCGTCACGGAATCCGCGTCGTACCCTTAGCTCGACACGAATCTTACGGCGCACGGTCGCCCGCGCTCAGGCGCTTGGCGATCGACGTCGATGCATGGCCCGCTCCGCCGGCGGGCCTTTTTGTGGTCGAGGAACGGACCGTTTACTTGCGTTCGCGCAGCGCCATGACCGTCGCGCACGAATTCGGACACGCTTTGGACTGCGCGCTGGGCGGCGGCATTTACCGCTCCGGCGTAGATCCCGTCTTGCGCCGTCTCTTCAGCCAAGCGCGCGCGTTCATCACCCCGTACGCGGCCACGGGCACGGATGAATATTTCGCTGAGTGCCTGCGCGCATACGTCGAAGCCAACGATGCGCACTCGTTCTGGCCGCGGGCGACGCGTGCGCGTTTGGCGCGCATCGACAGCGGCATGTTCGAGTACGTCGAACGGCTATTTACAACGGAGCTGCGTTTAACCTATGGAGTCGACGCGACTTGCGCGGACGTTACCGGCCCGGCTTTGTTTCCCCACGACGAACGAATGTAGGTGATCACCGCGGCGATGTCGCTCGTGCTGAGCGTGCCTTTCCAAGCGGGCATCGTTCCGTTAAACGTTTTCCCGCCGACGGAAATCGTACCGGTCAGCCCGCTGTTCACAACGTGAATGACCTTGCTCGCGTTGCCCGTGACGACGGGATTGCCGGCGAGCGGCGGACCGATCGCACCCTTGCCGTCACTTTGATGACAGGTCGAACAGTTCATCGTGTACACTGCGAGGCCGCCGGAGCTCGCCATCACTTTGCTGGTCTTCGCCTTCGCGGGCGTTGTCGTCGTCGCGCCGCTGCCATGAGAGTTCGAGCACGCCGCCAAACCGCAAGAGAGGAGCGCCGCTCCAAGAAGAATGCCGACCGAACGTTGCATGCCTCTTCCTTCCGCCTTAGACTTCGCTTGAGGTTGTGCTAGTACTACCCTCGAAGGCGGGCGCCTGCGCGCCTCCGTGTTTCGCATGGTACATGCGGTGATCGGCGGCTTCCATCAACGCGTCGGCTTCTTCACCGTCGCGCGGGAAGATCGCGGCGCCGACGCTCATGCCGACGGTCACGAGCGAACCTTCCACCATGATGTGCGTGTCCAAAATGCGCACGACGTTGGCTTGCACTGAATCCAGCACGGCGGGTTCGCTCAGCCCGGTCACGAGCACCGCGAATTCGTCGCCGCCCATGCGGGCGACCGTGTCGCCGGGGCGAACAGCGTTCTTTAGCCGGCGCGAAAAAATCTGCAGCAAGATGTCGCCGACGCGGTGACCATAGCGATCGTTCACCGCCTTAAAGTCGTCGAGATCGATGTAGAGCACGCCCAAGAGCAAGCCGGAACGGCGCGCGTATTCGACCTCGTCTTCAAACGTTTCGAAGAACGCCAGGCGGTTGTCGATGCCCGTCAACGCATCGCGGGTCGCGAGCGTTTTCAACTCGATGTTACGCTGCGCCGTGCGCGTCAGTTCGGCTTCTGCTTTCGAACGCTCGCCGTCGAGAACGCGGATGCGGTCGAGCAAACTGAAGGAAAGAATGACGCATTCCGCCATCGCGCCGAACTCGACGCCGTTTCCCGCGAAAAACCAGTTGCCGGAAGGTGCGAACACATTGTAAGCGAGGTTGGCCACGATGCCCGCCAACGCCGGCACGAACGCCGCCACGAAGAACCGCGCCGGATGATATCCGGCCCGCATCCGAACTGCGCCCGCGCAGACCGTCACGATCATCGCGGCGAACTGCGCCAAGAGCACGAGCGCTTCAACCCGCTCTCCTCCGGAAAAAGCGTGGCGGGCAACTTCCGACGTGACGACTACCACAAACGCCGCGATCAGCAGCCGGTCCCACTTGGGCGCCGCGGTGCGCGTTTGCAAGAACGAGCGCGTGAACCCAAGGAACGTTCCGAACGCCAGCAGCTCGGTCACGACGCTGGGCCAACGCTCGTCGAATCCGATGCCGGGCCACAGGTAGGCACTTCCCAGCCCGGTCGTCACCAATTCGTTTGCGATCAGCGCGCCGACATATCCGACGAACCACGCCGCACTGCGGTCGCGCACGGCGAAAGCCACATACAAATTGCACAGACCGATCGCCAGCAAAATACCAAAGAACAGCCCGTCGATCAGACGGTAGAGAAACGTTTGCGCCATCCGGTCGCCCAGCGTATTGGCGCGCACCCAGAGGGTCGAATCCGCGTGATACGTGATGCGCAAAAACAGGGGCTTGGCAGTGGTTGCCGCCATTCGATCGATCGTGATCCCGATCGTCATATAGGACTCGGCGTGGCGATTGTACGGCACCGCGGAGCCGATCAAGAGCGTCCGGTAGCCGCGCGCTTGCGGAACGTAGACTTCACCGCCGGTTACGTTTCGGGGCAGAGAGAGAACCCACGGTCCACTCGCGCCCTTTTGCGCACCCAGCGGCACGCGGATCCAAACGGTTGAAAGGCCGCTGCCCTTCACCGGATTATTGGCGGCAAACGAAGCCGCGCCGGAGAGCACCGACGACGCCGAAGTCGATCCGGCCGCGTAAAGAACCTGCGACGTCAGATCAAGGGTGCGCGATTCGTCTGATAGGAAGCTGGAGGCAGCCGCGTGTGCGGCCGGCGCGCACAACAGCCAGAGCACCATGCAAACGGCCGGTGCCGCGAGGCGCTTGCGCCGGTACGACGGCATCCCGTGCAGTTCACACGCGCTCTCCGGCTACGCCTGCAATTCACACACAAGCATAACAAATCACGAGTTCGCGGGACGCCTCTGCGCGCTCATCGCCCACGCTAAGGCCACTAACAAAAAGTTGGCGACGAGCGAACTTCCGCCGTATGAAATGAACGGCAAGGTGATGCCCGTCAGCGGGAAGAGCCCGATAACGCCCCCGACGATGATGAAGACTTGGAACGCGACCGTCGCCGATAAGCCGACCGCGAGCAGACCGGCGTACAAGTCCGGCTGCCCCGCTGCGATCGCCAGCATACGGTAGACCAGCAACAAAAAGAGCCCGAGCACGATGAGCGCACCGATCAAGCCGAACTCTTCGCTGATCGCCGCGTAAACATAGTCGGTCGCTGCCGCCGGAATAAACCCCGGATGGCCAAGGCGGTAGCCGGTACCCAATAATCCTCCGGCGGCCAGCGAGTAGTAGCCCTGCGAGGCCTGATACCCCGCTCCGAGCGGATCCGCGAACGGATTGCGCCAGACCGCGATGCGCGTGCCGACGTAGCTGTAATGACGCATCGCCCAGAACGCTACACCGACAAAAAGCGCGCAGCTGCCGACGAGCAAGTCGATGCGCCGCGTTCCGGCGTAGAGCAACACGGCAAAGGTGGCGAGCAACAGTGCAGCCATGCCGATGTCACGCTGCAAAACCAGGATCGCCATGGACAAGCCCCAGCCCAAAATCAACGGACCGAGGTATTTGAGGTTGGCCCGAATGGACCAAGGCCTGGCGGCGGCGATAACGTCGGCCGTCTCCGCCAGATATGCGGCGAGGAAAAACACGATGAACAGCTTGATCAGCTCGACGGGTTCGTATTGAATCGCGCCGATTCGGATCCATAGCCGCGCGCCGTTGACTTCCTGACCGAAAGCCAAGAGGAGTCCGAAGAGCACCAGTGAGAGCAGCACCCAAAGATATTTGATCGCCGCCAAGCGCCGGAAATTCGTGAAAATGGGCCCGAGGCAGACGGCCAGCAGCAGCGAGATCAGCAGCCAATATTGCTGGCGGTGCGCCAACTCGGGCGAAATCCGCGCGACCGCAAGCAATCCGATAGTGGCCAGGACGATCGCAAAGGCCGGCAACGCGTTGTCGCGGGCCGAACCGCGCGGCTGCGCCGCAACCCACCCGATGCACAAAATCGCCAGCACCGCGAGCAGCCACGGCGGACCGATTGATTTGGGCGGCGCAAACGACAGTGCCAGCGCCGCAAACGCGAGCGCCAGCACCATTGGCACGAGGACCTTTATCTTATGCTGAGCATCGCGTAGAAAAGCGCGGTCGCCAGCACTCCGGTAAGTATCGATGGTCCCAAGTGCGCCCCGGTGGGCGCCGGAACCTCCGCTTGCAGGGCCCCGGTAAACGTGATGACGAGCCGCTGCGCGCGCGCCGGCAACTCGTGCTCGGCAAGCACCAGCGCATCGCCCGGAGCCAGCGCAAATGCCGTTACGGCCATATCGAGCGTACGCGTCAGACCCAGCGCGCGAATCAAGACCGGACACCCGAACCCGTCTTCGAATGCATCGTTTTTCGTGAGCGCCACCACCGAACCGCCGCGCGCCAAATAGGCGGCGGTCGATCCGACGTGCGCCAGATACGCGCGCTCGCGCAGCAGCAGAATCGCAGTCATCGAAGCGCCGGCGGTGACGTAATCTTCGTGCGAAGCGCTGCGCGCGTGCAGTTCGTCGTTCACGCGCGCGATAACGCTGCCGAGCATGGCCGCGACAGAACGAGGCTTAGGCGCGCGCTGCAGGCGCTGACGCAACTTCGTGAGCGCAAATGACGCGACCGGCTCGCCGTCAATCCGCCCAAAACCGGTGGCAACCGCGAACAGATAACTTTCGTCCGAGAGCCGCTGCGACAGACAGCATCCGCGGTCGCCGCTCACCGCGACATTCACGGAAGCGCTCGGATGTCCAAGACTTCGATCCGCGTGTTTCCCACGTCTACATGGTCCCCAATTTTGAGTTCTATGCCCTCGTCCGCCAGCCGTTTTCCATTAAGAAACGTGCCGTTGCGGCTGCCAAGGTCGGTTACGTAGAGAGCGCCGGCAGCGGCCTGAAGCGCCGCGTGCCGCCGGCTCGTCTCAGGATCACCCAGCGGAATGTCGGCGTCGGAAGATCGCCCGATCACGCGCGGAGCGTGGCCTTCCGAAATTTCCAGCTCGAGGGCGCGGCTATTGACCGTCAGCGCTACGATCATGTTCTCCGGCGCCGCAGGCGCGGCGGCGAAACGATGCCGGCCGACGACGGCACCAAATACCGCGAGCCCCGCCAAAATCTCGAGCGACCCAATGCGCATCTCCGCTGGAAACGTCACGCCTGCTCCACGCGCAGCGCGGCTTTTCCGAACGCTACGACATCGCCCGGTTTCAATGCGGCTGTATCGACGCGCTCTTCGTTCACGTACGTTCCGTTGGTCGACCCCGCGTCGTGAACGACGAGCGCACCGTCCTGCACGTCGAAGAGCGCGTGATTGCGCGAGACGCTGGGGTCGGGAAGATGCACGTCGCTTTCGGGACTGCGGCCGACACGCGCCGCGCCGCCGATCCGGTATTGACGTTCCGACGCTACGCCGCTCAACACGCGCAGCGTAAAACCACCGTGCGTGCGCGCACTGCGCTCGCCAGCGGTCGCAATATCGACCGCACCTGCCACCATGCCTTCTCCCTCCAGCAATTCTGTGCGCGGCGGCGTCTGGAAGACGATGCCGACGCGTTCGGCAACGTCGATAAGCAGCGCGCACCATTCCGACTCGAGATACGCGCGATGCGGCTGAAGACGCCGATAATCATCGGCATGCACGTACACTTCGTAGTGGTCCGGCGCGATGGCGCCCTCCGGCGTCTGTTTCGTGCGAGCCTCCATCGTCGCAACGAGCTTACGCGCGATCTGCGCCGGCTCGAGGTCGCTCGGAAACATATTGGCGAAAGCGCGCTCAACAAAAGCGGCGCACGCTTCTTCTACGCGCTCGAAAAAATTCACCGGCGTTCCAGACGCGCGACGTAAAACCCGTCGCGCCCGTTCAAGCCCGGCGGAACAAGCACGTCGCCGTGCGGGGCCTGTAATTCCGCCAAATGACTGGGAATCAATCCGCGCTCGACGTTGTGCGCGCTCAGGCACCAGTCGATCACCTCCGTCGTTTCTCGCGGATCAGTCGAACAGACTGCGTAAACGATCGCGCCCCCATTAAACATTTGCGGCACCAGCGCGTCGAGCAACGCGCGCTGCGTGAGCGCCAACCGTTCGCCGTCGTCGGGATGCTTCCGCCAGCGCGCTTCGGGATGGCGCCCGAGAACGCCTAAGCCCGAACACGGAGCGTCGATCAGTATCCGATCGACGCGCTGCGGCAGCAACGGTGCGGTCGCATCTCCCGCGATCGCGGTCACGTTCAGGCCTTCGTTTTTTGCGCGCCGTTCGAGCGTTTCGACCTTGCGCCGCTCGCGATCAATGCACAGAAATGAATTTCCGTCATCGAGCCGCGCCGCGATCTGCAGCGCTTTGTTTCCCCGGCCGCTGCACGCGTCGATAACTTTCTCGCCGCTTTGGGGATTCAGAACGTCCACGACCATCGCCGACGACTCGCTCTGCAGCCACCATCCGGTCTCCTGGGGATCTGCGGCAAGCGCGGCACCGCTTTCGAGCAGCAATGAATCTTCGGAGAGCACCGAAAGGTGCGTTGTGATTCCACGGCCGGCGAATCGGGTTTGCAGTTCTTCGCGGCTTTGCCGCCTGCGATTGACCGTAAGTGCCGGCTGCGCGGGTTCGTTGCACGCTTTGAGCAGTTCTTCGAGCTGCACGCCGAAGACGCCGCGCCACTGACGCACGATCCACGTCGGATAAGAATAGAGCGTCCCGAGATACTCGTCTTCGTTTTCAAAGTCTGACGGTTGCGGCGGCGCGGGACGGTCGCGCAGACAGCCGCGAAACACGGCGTTCACCAAGCCCGCGGTGCCGCGATGCCCGTGCCGCTTGGCTGCGTTCACCCATTGACTGACGACCGCGTGGTCCGCTGCCGCGCTAAACAACAGTTCGTAAAAACCAAGCCGCAGGATCTCGGCAATTGCCGGGGGCAGTGCTTTTCCGCGCTGTCCGATATACGGTGTTAAATACCAGTCCAGCGTGCGGCGCATTTTGATCGTCCCGAAAACCAGATGCGTGCAGAACGCGCGATCGCGTACGTCGAGTTTTTCTTTGCCTGCGCGGTACTCGAGCGCTTCCTGCGCTCCGCGTCCGGGCGATCCGTCGAATGGAAAGACGTCGCGTATCACAAGGAATGCAACTTCGCGAGCCGTCATGCGCCCTCGCCCAAGAACGGCGCGCCGAAAGACGCACCCGTTTGCGGCCCACGGTTGGGTGCGATCACCTCGAGCACGTTCACGACGCCGTTTCCGCTCTGTATGCCGAGCCCATCGCCGATCATGCTTGCGATCGTGCCCGGTTCCACCAAGGGGCGCTCCCACTGAGCCACTTCCGCCCGTAAAATCTTTACGGGCGTATTTGCGATGACCGCGCGCGCTGCGGGGGCAGGCGAAAGCGACCGCACGTGATTGACGATCCGCAGCGCTTCCCAGTTCCAATCGATCGCGAAGTCTTCTTTGCGTAGCGGGCGTGTCGTCGTCGCCGGCCCACTCTGCGGCACGCGCGGGAACGCTCCGCCGCGGCCGGCGTCGATCGCGTGCATCAACGCCTGCGCGCCAAAACGCGCCAGGCGATCGTGCAGCTCGCCGTAGATTTCTCCGGGCAGAATCGGCGTGCGTTCCTGCAGCACGATGTCACCCGTGTCGAGCCCTGCGTCCATCAGCATGATCGTCACACCCGTTTCGGAAGCGCCGTCGCGCAACGCGCTTTGAATGGGCGTCGCACCGCGGTACTGCGGCAAGAGGCTCGGGTGCACGTTGAGCGATCCGAGCGGCGGCATGTCGAGCAGCGGTGGCGGAACAAGTTTTCCGTATGAAGCCAAGATGAAGAAATCAAAATGCTGCCCCGAAAGTTCGAGCGTGAAATCGCGCAGCGACGCAGGCTGGTAGACGGGAATGCCGAGCCTCTGCGCTGCGACCTTTACGGGCGGCGCCGTGAGCTTCTGTCCGCGTCCGGCGGGACGATCGGGCTGGGTAACGACGCTTTGCAGCTCGGTGCGCTGCGCGGCGGCTTCCAAACTCGGCACGGCAAACGCACTGGTTCCGAAGAAGAGCGTTTTCACATCTCTTCCTCGTCCTGTTCCTCCTTAGGCGCGGGCCTGCGGATGTTTTTGGCGTTGTCGATGTACAGCACGCCGTTGAGGTGGTCGATCTCATGCTGAAGGGCTTGCGCAAGAAGATCGCCGCCTTCCAGCTTGAGTTTCTTTCCGTGACGGTCCAGCCCGGTAACGGTCACGCGCTCGTAACGCACGATGTCGCCGATAAACCCCGGAACCGAGAGGCACCCTTCGTGCAATTCGACTTCTTCTTTCGCAGACTCGATTTTGGGATTGATGACCGCGTGTTTGGTGCCCTGCGGATGCTCTTCGTCTTCACCCGTGTCGATCACGAACAGCCGCTTCGATATGTTGACTTGCGGAGCCGCGAGACCGACTCCCGGCGCGGCGTACATCGTTTCGAACATATCGTCGATGAGCTGCTGGAAAAGCGGATCGCTGAGCTCTCGCGGATCGACTCTTTTTGCGACCCGCCGCAAAACCGGCTCGCCCTGGGTCATGATCGGACGCACGTAGGCCATCAAGCGTGCGTATTCACAGCGCGGGCCGCGCGCTCCCGGTCGACGCGATAGAGCACGTGAGCGCGGAGTTGATTGCGGCGGTTACGGCCACTACTTCCGGCCAGTCAAGGTCGTCGAATGCAAATTGCAAAGCCGCTCGCGCACCTTCGGTCGCGTAGCCGTGACCCCACGCGTCGAATGCCAGGCGCCATCCCACTTCGCGTTTAGGCGTAACCGGAATATCGCCCGCCATTTCATTCAGGCCGATGAGTCCGGCAAAAGCGCCGGTTGCCTTGATCTCCACAGCCCATAGGCCGTAGCCGTCGCGATCGATTTGCGCCGGCGTTTTGGAAGCAACGTCGTCCGAGCTCGCGCGGTTCGGCATTCATCTGCGCCCACTTGTCGAGATCCGCATCGCGCCATTGGCGCAAGAGCAGACGCCCCGTCTCAACGGCCGGCGCTTTCAAGCAGCTCCCTTTCTCTGGATCGCGACAATCCCGCCTGCAGCGCATCGAGGGTTCGCGCGTTCGTAGCCCACGCCAACGTATCGCGCACGGTTTGCGCTAACGGCGTGCATTGCAAACCGCGCGCAACCGCTCGCTCCGGACTCGTTCGCAGGAGGGTCGCAGCCGAATCGCGCCGCGGGATCCATAGCGGCAGCTCCGACCACGGTCTGACGCCGTGTCCGGTCAAGAAGTCTTCTTCCATCCAGCGCGTATTCGGATGCGAGCCGCTCGCCCTGGCGCATTCCCCGATCAAATCGCCAAAAGTGTGCGCATCCGGAGGCGCGACGACATTGTACGTTCCGCTGACCTCGTCCCGAACGATCCTTGACGTGAACCGCGCGGCATCGCGCGCGTCGACGTACTGAATGTTCCGATCTGCCGGAGGCGCGAGTACGTCGCCGCCGGCGGCGACCCGGAGAACCCAATAGGTAAAGCGATCCGTCGGATCGTGCGGGCCCGCAACCAGGCCCAGGCGTAAGATCGTGGCGCGTTCGCCGAACGCTGCGCGGACTTCGGATTCGCAGAGGTTCTTGAGCGAGCCGTACTGTTCGTCGGCATAAACCGTCGGGTCGACGCCTTCCGGCAGATTCAGCAGCGGCGCGTCCTCGTCCACGCGATCCGAACGTACCTGTTCGAGATCGTAAACCGAGACGCTGGAGACAAAGAGATAGCGTTTTGTCCGTGACTCAAAAAAACGCGCCGCGTGTTTTACGACATCGGGCGTATAGCCGCTCGTGTCGATGACGAAGTCGAAACGTTTCCCCTCGAGGGTCCCCAAGTCGCGCGAGCGATCGCCGCGCACGTTTTCGACCCCGGCCCGCAGTGACGGATCGCTCATGCCGCGGTTAAACATCGTGACGTTGGCGCCGGATGCAACGAGGGCGTCCAGGATGTGGCGCCCAACGAATCGCGTACCTCCCAGGACGAGGATGCGGAGCGCGCTCACGCGGCCTTACAGAATGTAGCTCGAAAGGTCGGCGTTCTTGACGATGTCTTGCAGTTTCTCCCGCACATACTCTGCGTTGACAACGACCGGGTCGTGCTTTTCGGGCGCCTCGTAGCTCACGTCTTCGAGCAAGCGTTCGAGTACCGTGTGAAGGCGGCGCGCACCGATATTCTCACTCTGATCGTTGACCTGCATCGCGAACTGCGCGAGCTGCTCGATGCCGTCGGGCTGGAAGTCGACGTCGACGCCTTCGCTCGCAAGCAACGCTTTGTACTGTTCGGTCAGCGCGTTCTTGGGCTGCGTCAAGATCGTCTTGAAGTCTTCGGCCGTCAGCGAATCGAGCTCGACGCGGATCGGAAACCGGCCTTGCAATTCCGGAATCAAATCTGAAGGCTTACTCATGTGGAACGCGCCTGCCGCGATGAACAAGATGTGATCGGTTTTGACCGGACCGTGTTTCGTGTTGACGGTACTGCCTTCGACGATGGGCAGAATGTCGCGCTGCACGCCCTCGCGCGAAACATCGGGCCCGCGCGCGCCTTCGCGACCCGCGACTTTGTCGATCTCGTCGATGAAGATTATGCCGTTTTGGCCCGCGCGCCGCACGGCTTCGCGTTTGACCGCATCCATGTCGATCAGTTTCGCCGCTTCCTCTTGTTCGAAAATGCGGCGCGCTTCCAAAACCGTGACGCGTTTGGCCACGCGTTTTTTCGGCAGCATGCCGCCGAGCATCTCGCCGATATCTCCGCCGCCCTGATCCATTCCGGGACCGATGACGCCGATGGGGAAGCTCGAAGCTTCTTCCACTTCGATTTCGACCAGCCGCACATCGTAAAATCCGCGCTTGACGTCGGCGCGCGCTTGTTCGCGCGTCTTCTGCGCATCGGCGGCCGCCCCGGGCGTTGGAGCCGCAGCTTGATTCTGCGGTGGCTGCTGACTTTGAAAGTTGTTGCCGAAAATCGAACCGAGCGTTGCCGCAAGCGCGTTGGGCTGCCCTTGTGCCGACGGCGGGCGGGTTTCGGGATGCAACACGTCGATCACGCGCTCGATCGCCATTTTCTTGGCGACCTCTTCTACGTCCGCACGGCGCTCTTCGCTGACCATCCGCACAGCTTGCTCAACCAAGTCGCGCACCATCGACTCGACGTCGCGGCCGACGTATCCAACCTCAGTATATTTGGTCGCTTCAACTTTCACAAACGGCGCACCGGTCAGCGAAGCCAGTCTGCGCGCGAACTCGGTCTTGCCGACGCCGGTCGGACCGATCATCAAAATGTTCTTTGGAATGATCTCCGGGCGAAGATCCTCGCGCACGCGTTCGCGGCGATAGCGGTTGCGCATGGCGATCGCCACGGCGCGTTTCGCTTTGCCCTGCCCGACGATGTATTTGTCGAGTTCCGCCACGATGTTGCGCGGCGTCAGTTCGAGCGCTTGCACGGATCCGTTCATAGCGTTTCCACGTCGACGTTTGCGTTGGTGTAGATGCAGATCTCGCCGGCGATCTCCAGCGCTTTGCGTGCAATTTCTTCGGGCGAGAGATTCGTGTTGCGCAGCAGCGCGGCGGCGGCAGCTTGCGCGTAAGGGCCGCCGCTTCCAATCGCGGCAACGCCTTCATCGGGTTCGATCACATCGCCCGTTCCGCTGAGCACGAGCAAGTGCTCCGTATTGCCGACGATCAGCAGCGCCTCGAGCCTGCGCAGCGCTCGATCTTGCCGCCAATCTTTGGCGAGCTCGACCGAAGCGCGCGTTATGTCCTTGAACTCGCTCATTTTCTTTTCGAATTTTTCAAGTAGCGTCATGCCGTCGGCGGCGGACCCCGCGAAGCCCGCGATCACTTTGCCGCCGGCGATGCGCCGGACTTTGTGCGCGCCGTGTTTCATGATCGTCTTGTCGACAGTAACCTGCCCGTCGCCCGCGACGGCGAGCTTGCCGTCCTTGCGAACGGCCAAAATCGTGGTGGACCGGATTTTCATATGTGTGAGATTGGTACCCGATGGTCGGCAAAAGGGTTGCAAAACGCTTGCATTGCCTCAAGCGCGCCGGCCGCCAACCGGGTGCGGCGGTCGTGCTTTGATTCGCGCCTCGTCGAGGGGCGCGCGCTGTCGGAAATATAGGCCCACGTGACGTTGGCGGGCTGGAAGTCGTGCGTCTCGGTGTTTTGCAAATGCGCGACGACCGCGCCGAACGCGGTGCCGGCGGGAAAGTCGACCGGCGGCAGTCCCAGCATCTGACGCGCCGCGTGAATGCCGGCCATCGCACCGCACGCAGCCGCTTCCACGTACCCTTCCGCGCCCGTGATCTGTCCGGCGAAATAGAGCGCCTCGGTTCCACGCAAGCGCAAGTGCGAGTCGAGGAGGCGCGGCGAGTCGATGAACGTGTTGCGGTGCATGACGCCCAGCCTCAGCCACTCGGCATTTTGCAGGCCGGGAAGTTTACCAAACGCTTCCTTTTGCGCGGGCCACTTCAGCCGGGTTTGAAAACCGACCAGATTATAAGCGGTGCCTTCAACGTTTTCTTTACGCAGCTGCACGACCGCATATGGGGCTAAGTCCGTGCGCGGATCGCGCAAGCCCACCGGCTTCAGCGGCCCGTAACGCAGCGTCTCGTCGCCGCGGTTTGCCATCTCTTCGATAGGAAGACACCCCTCGAAGTACCGGGCTTCTTCAAACGCCTCAGTGTCATGACGCGGCAGCGTGCGCAAGTCGTGGAGCAGCTGCGCATACTGCTCGCGGTCGAGCGGAATGTTGAGATAATCCGCGCCGTCGCCCTTATCGTAACGCGACTTGCGGTACATCTGCGCTTCGTCGATCGAATCCGCCGCCACAATCGGCGATGCCGCATCATAGTAATGTAAGCGCTTGCCGGCCAGTGCATCGATCGCCGTGAGCAGATCGTCGCTGGGAAGCGGTCCGCAAGCGACGATGAACGGACGGCCCTCCGGAATCACGCGCAATTCCTCGCGGCGCAGGGTTATGCGCGGATGAGATTCGATGCGCTCTTCGACCAGCCGCGCAAAGATGTCACGGTCGACCGCCAGCGCGCCGCCCGCCGGAACGGCCGCTTCGCGCGCGCAGCCGATGATGAGGGAATCGAGGATTGCGAGCTCGGCCTTCAACAATCCGACGGCGTTCTCGAGCGCGGCTCCGCGCAGCGAGTTGCTGCACACCAGTTCGGCCAAGTGCGATGTCTTGTGCGCTGGTCCCGATTTTACAGGACGCATTTCGTAGAGATCCACATCGACGCCGGCACGCGCGGCTTGCCACGCGGCTTCGCAGCCGGCCAGGCCGCCGCCGGCGACGGTAAGGTTCAAGACGCCGCAGGCACGGAGAGAACTTCTTGCGTCGGCAGCAGTTCGGTGGGAATGGCGCTAACATCGTGCGTTTTGTCGGTACGGCACTCGAGCGTCACGATGCCGCCGCGCTTGATCTTCGCGACGACGACGCCGCCGCAGACCGTACAGCGTTCGGGAACGACGCGATCCCACGAAACGAAATCGCAGCGCGGGTAATTCGCGCATCCGTAAAACACGCGGCCCTTCTTGGAGCGCCTCTCGACCACCATGCCGCCGTCTTTGGGGCACTTGGCGCCGGTGTCTTTGAGGATTGGGCGCGTTGTCTTACACTCGGGGTATCCCGTGCACGAAATGAAACGCCCGAACCGTCCGGTTTTAATCACCATCGGGCGGCCGCACTTCGGGCAGATCTCGTCCGTGGGCTCGTCTTTGAATTCGAGCTTCGGCAGTTTTTCTTCCGCCGCCGCCAGCTCTTTGGCAAACGGTCCGTAGAATTTCGTGAGCAGTTCGACCCAGTCGGCCTTCTGCTCGGCGACTTTGTCGAGGTCGCCCTCCATTTGTGCCGTGAAATTCAAATCCAAAACGTCGGGAAAATGCTCGGCCAGCAGATCGTTGACTGCAAAGCCGATCTCGGTCGGCGAAAAACGCCGTTCGGACTGCGTGACGTACCCGCGCGCTTGGATCGTTTCGACGATCGTGCTGTAGGTCGACGGGCGCCCGATGCCGTTCTCCTCGAGCGACTTGACCAGCGAGGCTTCTGTAAAACGCGGAGGCGGCTCGGTGAAATGCTGCTTGGGCTCCAGACCCGCGAAAGCGAGGGTTTCGTCTTGCTCCAGCTTCGGGAGCCGCTTCGTGTCGGCCGTCACCGCCGCTTCGTCGCGGCTCTCTTCATACAACTTGGTGTAGCCGGCAAATTTCATGACGCTGCCCGACGCGCGGAACGTGTAGGCCTTGGCGGAGATATCAACCGACGTTTGATCGAAGACGGCGGCAGACATCTGCGAGCCGATAAAGCGTTCCCAGATCAGCGTGTAGATCCGCAGATCGTCGCGCTTGAGAAACGGCGCGACTTTTTCGGGCGTATGATGGGCGAGCGTGGGACGGATCGCTTCGTGCGCGTCTTGCGCGCCTTCACGAACGCGATGTTCGCGGCCGCCGTAGTACGCTTCGCCAAATGTGCCGACGATAAACTCTTTGGCAGCTTGGCGCGCCTGATCTGAGACGCGCGTCGAGTCCGTTCGCATGTACGTGATCAAACCGACGGTGCCTTCGGCCCCCAGATCGACGCCTTCATAGAGGCCTTGCGCGATCTGCATTGTGCGCCGCACGCGCAGGCGCAGTTTTCGGGACGCTTCCTGCTGCAGCGTTGAGGTCGTGAACGGCGCCGGCGCATTGCGGCGGCCTTCGCGCTGTTTGATGGAAGCGACGCGGTACTCCGCGCCTTGAAGATCGGCTACGACGCGGTCCGCTTCGGCCTGTGTTTGAACGTCGATTTTCTCGCCATCGCGCGCAAAGAGCTCGGCCGGGAAGACGAACTCCGGTTCGCTGCGGGCAGAGAGCAGCGTGGCGACCGACCAATACTCGCGCGGGATGAAGGCAAGAATCTCGCGTTCGCGATCGACGATCAGTCTGACGGCGACCGACTGCACCCGTCCTGCGGAAAGTCCGCCGCGCACCTTAGCCCAGAGCAGCGGAGAAATTTTGTACCCGACCAGCCGGTCGAGAATGCGGCGCGCCTGCTGCGCGTTCACGCGATCGATGTCGATCGGGTGCGGATTCCGGATAGCCGCCATGGCGGCGTCCTTCGTTATTTCATGGAGTTCGATGCGCTTTGGATGGTCGAGTTTGAGCAGCTCGGCCAAATGCCACGCGATCGCCTCGCCTTCGCGGTCGGGGTCGGTCGCCAGGTAGACCTCACTGGCCGACTTGACCGCCGATTTGAGCTCCTTGATCACGTCGCCTTTGCCCTTGATCGTCAAATACTTGGGCGTAAAGCCGTGCTCGACGTCCACTCCCAGGGTGCTTTTGGGCAAATCGCGGACGTGCCCGACCGAAGCCTTCACAACATAGCGGGCTGGAAGAAACTTCTTGATCGTGCGCGCCTTGGTCGGCGACTCCACGATAATCAAGGGCTTTTTCACGGGCCTTAGTATACCGCCCCGGTCAAGCTCACGCCAAATCCTTGACCGTTTCGAGCATTTGCATTTTGCAAAAAAACAATCTATGATGCAGCACGAGCGCTTAAAAAAGCGCCAGTACTAAGGGGGAATGAATGGATTCCGATCTGATGCAAAACGGCGGCACGATGGGCGAAGAATCCGAGTCTTCAGGACTCGGCGGACGCCGCGGCGGCCGGCGCAGAAAGTCCGGCGGACGTAAGACCACGCGCAAGAGCGCGGGACGCAAAAAAGCCGGGCGTAAAAAAGCCGGCGGCCGTAAGAAGGCCGGCGGACGCAAGAAGGCCGGTGGCCGAAAGAAGGCCGGCGGACGCAAAAAAGGCGGACGCAAGAAAGCCGGACGTAAGACGGGCGGCCGCAAGAAGGCGGCTCGCAAGACGGGCGGACGCAAGAAAGGCGGACGCAAGAAAGGCGGACGCAAAAAGAGCGGGAGAGGCAAAAAACGCTAAGCGCGTCCCAAAGCGAAAAAGAGCGGCCGGAAACGGCCGCTCTTCCATTTAACTCCGCGGATAATGGAATTGATCGTTCTCGGGGAGCGTGACGTCTACGAGCTGCTGCCGATAGCCGAGTGCATTGCGGTGATGGAAGGCGCGTTCAAAACGGTCGCCGCCGGAAAATTCGCCCAGCCCGCGCGCCTGATCGCGTGGCTGCCCGGTGGCCACGGTGCCATCGGCTCGATGCCCGCCTATCTGGGTTATCCGGACGCGCTGGCCGTTAAAGTGATCACCGTTTTCCCGGAAAACCGCGCCGCCGGATTGGAAAGCCATCAAGGCTCGGTGCTGCTCCACGAAACGCAGACCGGATCTCCGCTGGCCATCATTCACGCCGGCGCGGTAACGGCGATTCGCACCGCCGCCGTCAGCGCGCTCGCCGCACGCATTCTTTCCAACCCTGGAGCGGCACGGCTCGCGCTGCTGGGTTCGGGAACGCAGGCGCGCACGCACTTCGAAGCCATGCGCGCGATCCGCCCGATCGCCTACGTAAAGGTTTGGAGCCGCACGCCGGATCACGCGCGTGCGTTCGCCCGCGAGGAATCGGACCGCCACGGCGTTCCCATCGAGGTCGCACAATCCGCGCGCGATGCGGTAAACGGCTGCGACATCGTTTGCACCCTGACGGCGGCAACGTCTCCAGTGCTGGAAGGCGCGTGGTTGGAACCGGGAATGCACGTGAACGCGGTCGGCTCTTCCGTGCCCCCGTTTCGCGAACTCGACGCGCAAGCCGTGAAACGCGCGCGTCTTTTTGTGGACAACCGCGACTGCGTTCTGAATGAGGCCGACGATTTGCGCGTGCCGATCGCGCAAGGCGCCATCACGGTGGAACACATTCTCGCTGACCTCGGCGAGTTGGTAACGGCCAAAGTGCCGGGGCGCACGTCACCAGACGATGTCACGCTCTTTAAATCGGTGGGAATGGCGATTGAAGACGTCGCGGCCGCGCGCGCGCTCTATACGCGTGCGCGGGCCCGGGGGCGCGGCACGCGCGTCGAATATTGATCGCCATGGACCGCTTCATCCAAGACGGCTTCGCCATCTTTCCCGGGTTCAAGACGCAGCGCGAAATCTCCGATCTGCGTGCGCGGGCCGAAGCGATCGCCCGCGAGGGCGCTTCCGAACCGGTCTCCATCTTCAGCACGAGCGATCAGGCACGCAAGTCGGACGAGTATTTCCTGACCTCCGGCGATAAGATCCGCTGTTTTTTTGAAGAGGACGGCACGACCGTCAATAAAATCGGCCACGCGATGCACGATCTCGATCCGGTCTTCGACCGCTTCTCGCACGACGCGCGCTTAGCGGAGATTGCCGCGCGTGCCGGACTCCCGGAACCGGCGCTCTATCAATCCATGTACATCTTCAAGCAGCCGCGGGTCGGCGGCGTCGTCGACTGGCACCAAGACGCAGCCTTCTTGCGCACCGATCCCGTCAGCGTGACGGCGTTCTGGTTTGCGCTCGACGATGCGGATCGGACCAACGGCTGTTTGTGGGTTCAACCCGGCGGCCACCGGTCGCCGCTGCGCAACCAATTCGTTGTGCGCAACGGCGAGGCCGAGCTTCAAACGCTCGACCCGACACCGTGGCCCGATCTCACGCAAGCGATCCTGGTCGAGGTCGAGGCCGGTACGCTCGTCGTTTTCAACGGTTTACTGCCGCACTACAGCGCGCCGAATACCTCGGAGCGGCCGCGCCACGCGTACACGCTCCATGCTGTCGATGCGCGCGCCGCATACGCGTCCGACAACTGGCTGCAGCGGCCACATTTGCCGCTGCGCGGCTTATAGCCAGGAGGAAAATATCACGCTCTCATGGCACCGCCTGAGCAAGTTCTCGTAAGGAAGGATCAGAAATGCGTATTTCAGCGGTCATGTTTTTTGTCTCGGTTGCCGCTTTGGCAGCGTGCGGCGGGGGCCAGAAGACGACGTACAGCACAACCGACGGCACCGCAACGGTGACCAAGAGTGGCAAAACGACGACCTTTGAATCAAAATCAGGAAAAATCGCCGTCGGCGCCGTCGACCCGTCGAAGCTCGGTGCGCCGATCTATCCGGGCGCGGCCCAGAATGACCAAAACGGTGCGATGAGCGTGACGAGCAACGGAAAAAAGGGGACAGTGCTGGCCGCATTTTCGACCGGCGACAAATTTTCGGCCGTCGAGGCGTGGTACAAGGCACATATGCCCAAAGGCTCTGAAACCGTGAGCGACCAGACCGGCGGCGGGTACGCCGTATTCGTAACAGCCGCAGGTACGCCAAACCAAACATCGGTGACGATCACGGAGCAAGACGGTAAGACGGGGTTCCTTATCACGCACGGCCCGCCGCTCTAGGCCGGAGCGTTCAGGTTACCGGAATCCGCCAAGAGCTACTTGGCTTTTTTGTATTTTGAAGAGTATCCCAGCGTCGTCAGCTTGCGATCGAGGGCGCGCATTTGTTTGACGATCTCGGTATCCTCGGCCATGAATTGAGAAGGCAAGCGCGTCGCATTTTGCTGCACGAAATCTTCCGCTTGCCAAAAATCGTCGACGCGCTGACGCGCGACTGCGTACTGCTTGATTTCCGTGTCGAACAACCCGCTCATAAAATCGCCCAAGTAATGGATCCGGATCAGCTCGGAGAGCGTTACAAACGAGAACTTGCTTACGTCGTCGTTGCCGCCGCAATCGCCGTTGCCGTCCCAAATCTTGTCCAATCCGGCTAGCAGTGCGGCGGTTTTGTTGTTTTCGACCTGGGTCCACAGATTCGTTGTGAAAATGAACTTCTGATGGATCGCTTCGGGCGTGCAGACGTAGTCGGCAGCCTTAGCCGCTCCAAACGCCATGAGAATGCTGGCACATAGCGCACATCCTGCGGCAATAATTTTCATAGCCAAGGCTACGGTGCGCTCGCGCAGGTTTCCTATAAGGTCCGGATGCTGGACTCGAACCAGCGACCCGCTGATTAACAGTTGGTAACAACGAACGGAACGAGGGCGGGGGCTCGATCGCCGAATTCACGATGGCCGAAAACACCCCGAACCAAACGCTCGTGATGATCACGGGAAAAGACAACGCGACGCAGATCGTCATCACCCACGGCAAGTAGGCCGGGGTGTCCTAATTCGTCGGAAATAGGCCATTGCGGCCACGAGGCCGGCGGCGTACACTTCGGATATGAAGGTACGCCGCATCGCTCTTCTCGGCTACGACGGAGTGCAAGCCCTAGACATCGCCGGGCCGGCCGACGTTTTTTCGACCGCCAACTATATTCTGCAGCACAAGACGCCGCCGTATGAAGTCTTGCTTCTCGGCACGCGCAAAGGCGCGCTGCGGACTGAGTCCGGATTATCGTATCACGTCAGCGACACGCTGCCTGAAGCGGGGCTGCTCGACACGATCATCGTTCCGGGCGGAAGTGCGCTGCGGCTCGAGCCGAAGGTGCGAACCGCGGTCGCGAACTGGCTGCGCGAACGCGCGCGCCTCGCCCGCCGCGTCGTTTCGGTCTGCACGGGAATCTACGGACTCGCGGAATCCGGACTGCTCGACGGGCGCACGGTTACCACGCACTGGCGCTTCGCTCGCGACGTGAAAGAACGCTGGAAAGCGATCCGCGTGGATGCCGACGCGATCTTCGTGAAAGACGGCAAATTTTACACGTCGGCCGGCATAACCGCCGGGATCGATCTTTCGCTGGCACTCGTGGAAGAGGACCACGGCAGCGAGGTTGCTCTCGACGTCGCACGCGAGTTGGTCGTTTATCTCAAACGTTCCGGCGGCCAACTCCAGTACTCGCAGCCGTTGCTTCTGCAAACCCGGGCGAAGGGGAAATTCGGCGATATCGCGTCTTGGATTCGCGGAAACCTCGACGAAGATCTTACCGTCGAAGCGCTCGCGGAACACGCGCACCTCAGCCCGCGCCAGTTCAACCGGAAGTTCAAAGCGTTTTTCGGAGTGGCGCCGGCTGAGTTCGTTCAAGAGCTGCGCTTGGACGAAGCGCGCTGGCTGCTCGTGAATTCCGACAGTCCGATGGACGATCTCGCAGCCGACGTCGGCTACCGCAGCGACGACACGTTCCGGCGCGCATTCGAGCGCCAATTCGGCGTCGCGCCCGGCGAGTACCGCAAGCGCTTCGGAGGAGTCGCCTTATGAAACGATCTGGTTTGCCTGCGATCGCGGGTTTGCTGGCGTTTGTCTTTCATCTCATTGCGAATCCGCATTACGGCTTCTTCCGAGACGAGCTCTATTTCATCATCTGCGGATTCCATCCGCAGTGGGGATATGTCGATCAACCTCCGGTGACGCCACTGCTGGCGGCCGGATCGCAACTTTTCGGACATTCGCTGTTCGTGTTGCGCGCTGTCCCCGCGATTTTCGGCGGAGCGTCGATCTATGTGGTCTGCGTGCTCGTCCTGGAACTGGGCGGCGGAAAATTTGCCGCGATCTTGGCAGCGATCGGCGCGACGCTTTCGCTCGTGCTGGCGTCGTTCGCCATGAAAACCGGGCCGGATATGGTCGGCCTGTGGCTTTGGCCGCTCGTAGTGCTCTACGTCGTGCGCATCATACGCGGAGGAGATCCGCGACTGTGGCTGGCGGCCGGCACCGCGATCGGCTTTGGCCTCGAAAGCAAATACACGACCATCTTCTTTTTGCTCGCGCTTGTTCTCGGGTTGCTGTTGACACCCGAGCGTATCATCTTGCGCTCGAAATGGTTTGCGGCCGGAGTTGCGCTCGCGGTCGTTATCGCGCTGCCGAACTTCATCTGGCAAGCGGTCAACGGATTTCCGATGCTGGAGCTGCTGCGCGCCGGACAATCCGGGAAAAATGTTGCCTTGTCGCCGCTTATGTACCTCATCACACAAATAATAATCACCAATCCGTTGTTGGCTTTGGTTTGGATATGTGGCCTCATCTGGTGTTTCTTCAGTCCGCGGCTACGTTTTCTCGGTTACGGCTACGTGTTGCTGATCGTCATGATGATCGCCACGCACGCAAAACACTACTATCCGGCCGACATCTATCCGGCGCTGTTTGCCACCGGCGGCGTTGCGATTGCGATCTGGACGCAGCACTCCCGCTTCCTGCGCCCGGTTTTCGCGGCGGCAGCTGTAACAGCGGGCCTCGTACTGCTGCCGTATGTCGAGCCGGTGCTTCCGGAACAAACGTTTATCGCGTACAACAAAGCTGTGGGACCGAAAATCGGAGAGTCCTCCATGGCCAGCGAGCGGCTCAAACAAAACTGGATGACCCAAGATTGGGCGGACATGCACGGGTGGCCCGAGCTTGCCGTGGCCGTACAGTCGGTTTACGACGCGCTTCCGCCGCTGGATCGCGCGCAAGCGGTTGCGGTGGGCCAGAATTATGGCGAGGCAAGCGCGATCGAATTTTTCAGCAGCGTACCGGTCATCAGCGGGCACAACCAGTATTATCTGTGGGGAACGCGTGGATATAGCGGCAACGTCGTGATCGACGTCGGCGGCGATTGCGGCGCATCATCGCACCTCTTCCGAGCATCCATCCGCGCGGCAATGTTTACGGCGCCATACGTCATGCCCTACGAAGACCATCTTCCGATCATGGTCTGCCGCGGCATAGCCAAGCCGCTGCAGCAGATCTGGCCGGCCGTGAAGCACTACATCTAGCGATCAGATGCTTAAAGTGTCACCCACGTTCGCCTGTCCGGGCGATTCGACCACGCAGTAGACGCCCATAGTATTCGCGCGTTCGCGCACGACGTAGTTCTGCGCTTCGGGCGTGGGCGGGCCGCCGTTGAGGTCGTAGCTAGGAACAACGCAGCGTTTTATCGGTTTGACGACCCGTAAGGCCACCGCTCCAACCGTAATGGTTTTTCCGGTCAGGTCCCCTTCACTCAGATCGAACCCAGGCGCGGCGCGCGCAACGAGGTTCGGACGCCAACGCCGAGGGTCGAGCGCCTCCCCGATGCTCGACTCGACTTGCGCGATCCAGCAATCGAAAATCAATGAGATCGGTAGAGAAAAATGATACGGCCCGTTTGCCGAACGCACGGCGGGCTGCACGCCCCGGCGCCGCGCATCGGCAACGGCATCTTCGGCGTGCTTCCAAAGGTGCAGCCGGTCGTCGTGTATGCCCTCGTAAGTTTTTCCGGCGCGCACGTGGCCCCCACCCGCGAACAGCGCCGATGCACGATCGCCGGGAATGCCATCTGCTTCAACATTCGTGCGCGCCAAAGACTCGGCTGCTAAGCTCTTGACCGGATACCGCCAGATAGCAGCGAGCGTACCAAGTTCCACGGCTCGGAGACTTTACTATTTTTCTTCTCTCTTCCCGGTCGGCGAAGCACACGGGGTGCCACAGGAACGTGACGCGAAGCCAATCGAAGTACGCTTACTGTTAGGAAGGTAAGAAAATGTTGAAAGCCGGCGATAGAGTCTTCATCGATGGGACGAATGAAGAGGGCACGGTCAAAGAAGTTCATCCGCACGAAATTATCGTGCGCGTGACGACTCCGCAAGGTCACGAAGAACGCAAGTTCGCAAACGAAGATCTGCGGCTCGATCCCACGATTAAAGAAGCATCCGGCTTCATCGATCACTAGCGCGCGAAATGTCAAAGAGCCGCCCGGGTTGGGCGGCTCTTTAGTTGGCTCCGGATGTTGGACTCGAACCAACGACCCGCTGATTAACAGTCCGTTCCGGCGAGCCCTTATGCCTACATAAGAATACGACAAACGACGTTAATTTGTGAGGCTTTTGCAGGTGTCGCGGCTTGTTAAGGCACGAAAGCCGACGGCAAGAAACGGCAAGGCCTATTGCTGTGGCAGTTGCTGTGTAGCACGGTCAAAATGCTAAGGCGAAACCGCGGAGACTAACCTGCCGTGGTCAAAGGTGTAAACCTTTTGCACGGCGTCCGCTTGACGATAAATCCAGACAAAACGGTGTGCGCCGTCCTGCTTCCAATCGTCAGGCCGCGCGTCAACGTTGTCGCTGCGAAGGCCGCCGCGTGCAGAAATGACGTTTTGCTCATCCTTTGACAGGACATCCCATACCAGCGGATTGGTCACTTGCTTTACTGCGCGGTATGCGTCATAACTCCAAGGCTTGGACATCCCCTCAACCAACTCCGCCTGAAAATATGTGCAAATTACATCGTGAACAACCGCACAAGCTCGGACTCCCGTCACACCCGCTCGGAACATCAGTTTCTGCCGCCGGTCGAAATCTTCAGGAGACCGCGGTTGCATCGACCTCGCCGCGGATTCCGTTGCCGCCACAAGTCTGAGTGCCGTGTCTGCGCTTTTTTGCGCTTTAGCTAGGCAAATAATAGCGTCCCACACACCCACATCTCGGCTACAGGCCTGCCAACTAGGCAAACTCGTGACCGAAGCATCGGTAACGTAGTTTTCGGCGCTATTTGCCCAATCGTCAACATTGTCGGCAAGCGCCGCAACAGTGCATGTGAGCAAGAATGCAACGAAGGCAACGGCGGTTTTTACAGTAGCCGCTCCTACTGTGCCCGTACCCATGCGCCCGCGAAGACACTTTATCATGACCGCGCCGTTCGACGCCGGAAGCTCACATCCATGTACCATCCAAGCAAAGACACGTCATCAACCTACAATGGGCCGCCAGGTGCTTCGACGGGCTCCGAAGCCGCCATAGACGCCGCAAGCCTCCTCTCCGCGTATCGTTACGCCCGAGAACCCGCTGTGCGCGAGAGCGAGCGCAATAACCGCGTCGTCATGTTGTCCTGAAGGCGCGCTGAAGCGTATGTTTCCTGAACCGGATGTCATGAACTCGAAAGCCGGTGACGCTTTGCAATCTCAACGACCGACGCGGCGAAGTCTGCGGTGCCGAGTCGCCCCTCGACCTCCGCGACCGCTGCCGGGTTCGTTCGGATCGCGGCCGCTAAGTTGTAAACGTGCTCGCGTTCGCGGCGCTCGTTCAAAACGTCGGGCGCCTGGCCGTCGATGTTCGTGACCTCGAGGCGTTGCGAGTACGTTTCCGGAGCCGTCCGTTCGAGAATCCACGTCGCGGCTTTAACGTCGCCCTTCGCTACCGCCGCGAAAATCGTTTCGAGGCATCGACCCCGCATCTTCGACCTTTCGCCTTGCAACCGCGCCTCGAACTCAGGATCGACCATTCTCCGCGCCTGCATCGTGTCGAACTTGACCCCGCTCGTCCAACAGGCGTCTTTTAGACTCGCTCCGGTTGCGACGCGCTCGAAGAAAATAGCTGTCTGCTCGTCCGTCCACGGCGTCAGACCCCTCGGCCGCCCGCGACCGCGCTTTTCGTTTGCCATGAAGGTAACTTCGCGGGGGTTGAGCCGTGCTGCTTTTCGGAGTTTCCGCGCGCGAGGGTCCAAAATAATCACGGCGGGTGTTTTTTGCGAAGTTTTACGCTATTTGCGTCTTCTCCCTCATTTGGGGTATGGGGGCGGGCGGATCTTCAACGGAACCGGGGTCGCCCGGAGCGATGGGGTCTTTGAGGGGCTCCAGCGGGAATGGGTCGGTTGGGCTGGGATTTTCCAGCGGGAATGGGTCGGTTGGGCTGGGATTTTCCATATGAAGCAGCGGTTCGACGGGAAATTGGCGTTTTCCACCCTTGCCCGCCCTGCTCGCAGGAGCATCGCGCTCCATCGATTCTGACACAAACCCCCTTGCGGAAGATGCGGGCGCGCCTTCTGCGCCTTGCAACGGGCCGCCAGAAAGCATACTACGTTTCGCAAACGGCAGGCGATCAGCGTTCGTGCATTCTGGGCCCTTTTGCTGTAACGGGTTGCTGTGTCCATCGGAATATGGCGCAAAAACGCCCGTCGGTATTGAGTTTCTCGTGTGATGACACCCTGTCTATACAACAGCGGCAAGCGGTTTCTGTCGCGAATCACCGAGTTTTTACGTGAGTTTACAGGCTCACGCGTAAATGCAACCGCGCCGCCAGGTTTCAGCACCAAGAATCCTGATTCAGCACTCACCAAACTGCTCACCTAGAAGCCTCCGTGAATGACGCATGACGCAGGATGACGCTGATTCCATTAACTCGCCTATAGAGAGAGAGATAGAAGCAACAATAGGAAAGGTGCGTCATGGTGCGTCATGCGTCATTGGATCCGAGTCGCGGAGGTGGATGCCGTCCTTGAGTCGCGCTTTCGTTGTGCGTCTATCCTCGACGCCGTCTTTTTCGCTGAGCCGAATGGAAAATGGGTTCTTTGGAAGAGGTTCTCGGTCGCCGTTATCTTTGCAGAAGGCAAGATAAGCCTCGTGAAGTGCGGCTACGGTTTCGGTGTACTGCGGTCCAATCTCGCAACGGTCGGCGAGGAACCCGGCGACGCTATCTTGCTCGGCGCGGTAGGTTTCCGTCGCGGCGCGGACGGCCGACGCTTTTGGCAGGCCGTTCTCGTACCATGCCTGCGCGCCGGAGGTCGCCCAGGTGAGGATTCCAGGCAGTTCGGCAATCAGCTTCTTGGTAAGGTCGCCGTCGCGTTCGGCTTCTGGAATAACGACATCGAAGGGTATCTTTCGGATGCGGCGCCACATAGCGTCGGAGGTGTCGGTGATCTTCGGGTCATGGTTGGTCGCAAGCCAGATTGTGAACTGCGGGACATACGTCTGGTTCGCGGCGTAGAGATGGCGCGCGGTGACCGGGTCTCCCCCCGTCAATGCTTTCATAAGTGCTGGAGCGAGTTTGCGGTGTTCTTCGGTCTCCGTAACCGTCACGAGCCGGGCGCCCTTCATCGCCGCGAGGTCATTCGTCGGCCTCTCGACTCGGTGTTGCATAAACGTCTCGGCGGCCGCGTGTTGCCCGTACGAACCGAACAACGCGCTGACGACGTTGAGGAAGGTGGACTTTCCGGTCGCGCCGCGTCCCATCAACATGAACCAGACCTGTTCTTCGGTCGATCCGGTAAGCGAATATCCGACGGCGAGGCGAAGCAACTCGATAAGCTCGGGGTCACCGCCGCAGACGCGATGAATGAACGCATCCCATGTCGGCGCGACGGCATCTGGGTCGTAGGCCGTTCCCGCGGATCTCGTGAGGTAGTCGGCCTGTCTAGCCGTTCGAGATTCGCCAGTCCGAAGGTCTACCACGCCGTTTTGAACCCCTAACACATAGGGATCGCTGTCGAACTCCACGTCTTTAGCGGAAAGCTTGAACTGCGCGATATTGAGCATGTTGTCGAGACCCTTGCGGCTGAGCGATTTGTTCGTCCAAATCGCCAACTTGAGCGCCGAGTCCGTCGGGAGCGTTGCCGCAGCCTGATACAATGCGCGGACGGCCTCTTCAGTTATGCGCCGCGCTTCTTCGTCACAGTCTTCACGCCAGATCGTGCCGTCGAAAATGCGCCACCGCTTAAGCGGATGGTCGAAAAGCATTCGATCCCGGGCGTAAGCGACGAGCCAATCGCCGTTCCCGGCCTCGTTTGGCGACTTAAGAAGCCGGGCGACGGCATCCTGTGGGAATGCGGTCCGCACGACTTCATCTAAGGCGCGCAATGGCGCACTTTCGACGTTTGCCCCGGCGTGTGATAAACTGGATCTTGGATTCTTCATAGTCCACTCAGGCGGCGTCGTAAGCGCCGCCTTTTTCTATCGGTGACTCCCGTCGTGAGGCACGGAAGAGTGCGTCAGGAATCGCGGCGGTCTGGGAATCTAGCCTTCAGCTTGTCGGCGCCGCGGGAAGACCCACTCTTCGCGTGGTCCGCGCTGTTCACTCTGCGCAATAAAGGCCATCAAGGCGCTCTGACGGATGCGGCGGCGCTTACCGATCATGACGTAGCCCAACTCGCCAGAGTTCATGAATCCGTAAATCGTCGGCATACTCACGCCGAGTATTGCTGACGCTTCTTTTCCGCTCAGAAGCCTCTCCTCGGGCACAATAGCAAGTTTTGGCATATCTTCTCCTTGGGGGGTTCGGCCGCAAAAGGCCGAGCCTCGCTTAAATGTTACCAAGTTTTACTGGCGAAAGGAAGATATTGTTCAATTGTGCCGAAAACGACTTTTCAGATAACTATGAAAAAACGACCAGGTAGGCCAACCCGCCCCACCATCGAGGGCGCCCGAGCGGTACACATCCGGCGCCGTCTCATTGCCTTGTTGCTGCACTCGTCGCTCTCGTTTGAGGATCTCGCAGAACTGCTCGCGCCATTGGAGCAGGTCGCGGATCTTGTAGCACCCCCTAATCGTTCACTCGGCCTATCGCTCGCAAGCATCGTGACCGACATACAGTTGCGAAAAGTCCTAGATCCAAAGACGCGCCGTAAGGCCGCCACAGCACCCATAGACGCGGAACGCGGCATTCTGTACGACCTTATTTGCGACAAACTAGCGATGGGCGCCGACAACCCCTTACACGTCGCTATTGGTTTGGCACTCAAGGACGTAGACGATGACGAGCCTGCGAATCGCAAGAGTGCCCTAAAGTTCATCGATCACTATAGCCGGGCCGCGCGCACCGCCGCCTCGACGGACGGGGACAATCCATTTCCAACTACTAACACGCAAAAAAAGCAACTAGAAAAATGGGGCGGCATTAGCGAAGTGATGCTGTTCGTTTTGGCACCCGGCTATCTGCGGCGTTCACTAGAGGTCTACGCAAGGCGCCTTAGGCATCACGCCCTTCGTGGGTTTGAGAAAGAGTTACGCACTAGTAAGCGCGACATCGTGCTGTCTCTCTCCGAAGCGATGCCGCGCGCACAAACGGGGCGGACGCAAAAAGTCCATTTGGAACAGGACCTTAGCCGCCTAGACCGGATCGCCGACCGCTTCGAGAAGACGAGCGGAACCCTCGCAAAACTGCGCCGCAAAGGCGATCCAAACACGTCGCGCCCCACCTCCGAAGCAGAACTTGAAATCAAACGGTTCATTTTCGGCCGTGACGCGGACGGGCATCCTCACCCAGACCTCTTAACCTTAAAAAGGGAGACCTCATGAATCGCAAACGGCGCGGAAACAACGAAGGCTCGATCTATCAGCGCAAGGACGGCTGGTGGGTTGCGGCGGTATCTGGCGGCTACGACGAAACGGGCCGTCATCTGCGCCGATCCGTCTACGGTAAGTCGAAGGCGGAAGTCCGCGAAAAACTGCTCGCGCTGCAAAGTCAGGTGAAGTCGGCGGGACGCGTCAAACGCCCGAGCGTCGAAACTTTGACTTCCTTTTTGACGGCGTGGGTCGATCATGTCGTGAAGCCGAAAGTGCGCGAGACGACCTATCGCAGCTATGAGATGACCATGCGAGTCCACATCTTCCCGCACGTCGGCAAAGTGCGGCTCGACGAGTTCCGCGTCGCCGATGTCAGGCAGTTGCAGAGAAGGGTGGCGGCGACCGCTAGTCCGCGCACTCAGCGGCTCGTTCACACAGTTCTGCATAGCGCCTTGAAAGAGGCTGTGCGTGACGAAAGAATATCGCTAAACCCCTGCGGCCGAGAACTAGTTGACGCGCCGAGGTACACCCCTCAGCAGATAAGGCCGCTAACGACTGAACAGGCGCAAGCCCTGCTCGATGCTGCGCGCGGGGACCGTTTAGAGGCCCTGTACGTTCTCGCCCTGACGACTGGAATGCGCTCCGGCGAACTGTTCGCGCTTCATTGGGAGGACGTGGATTTGAACGTCGGGTCGCTGTCTGTCCGGCGCTCGTTACAAAATATCAATGGAAAAACGCTGCTGGTCGAACCGAAGACCAGGGCTGGTAAACGCCGCATCGACCTTGCGTCTCTTGCGGTCGCGGCGCTTCGAGAGCATCGCAAGCGCCTTCTTGCTGAGGGCCTGGCGGCGTCCGCTCTCGTCTTTCCAAGCAGTTCGGGGTCGCCGCTTCAAAGCCGGAACGTTACCAGGCGCAGTTTTGAGCCGCTCCTGGCGAAGGCCGGACTGCCGCGGATCCGTTTCCACGACCTGCGGCACACCTTCGCGACGACGATGCTCACCCAGGGCGTCCATCCGAAAGTCGTGCAAGAAATGCTCGGTCACTCAAAGATCGTGGTGACGTTGGATACCTATTCGCATTGCGTCCCGTCGATGCAAAAAGAGGCCGCGGCCCGGCTCGATTCCATCTTCTCACGAATGGGCTAGTCGGCGACTTGCTGTAGACTATTGCTGTAAACCGCCCGCAACAGGGCAACTATCAGAAAATAGAACGCCCATCCCCTTACAGGACGGGCGTTTTTATGGCTCCGGATGTTGGACTCGAACCAACGACCCGCTGATTAACAGTCAGCTGCTCTACCAACTGAGCTAATCCGGACTGCGCTCGGCCTGTTCTCCGCACACGAAAGCGGCACCCGTTTCCGGGTGCCGCTTTTGCACTTACGGGTTGGTGGAAGTGGTTACGGGCCCGCTTGGCGGCGGACCAGCAAGGGACGCGTGAGCGTCAACTGGATATTCGCCCCCGGCGAGAGCGTGAGGTTGGCTTTTTTGTTTTGGCCGATCAGGAATCCGCCGGCCGCGCCGATCAGGCCGCCGATTCCGGTGGCGGCGTGAAAGATCGTCTTGGCGACGATGTTGCCAGCGATCAATCCGCCGATCGTCGTCAGCACGGTATGGCCGCCGCTCTTCTTCTGTTGTGTCGTACCTGCGCCGGTCACTTCAGCATTAATCGGATAGGACGAGCCGTTTGCCAGCGTGATCGTCGAGAAGTTCAGAAGCAGCTCCGGGTTGCGCCCTTGGCCGGCCGGCGTCACCTTAACGACTTCGCCGCTGGCGACGGCATTGGCTAAGTCGGTGTCGCCCTCGGGATACGGCGGAACGACGCGCGCGGTGAAGCGCTCGCCGACGTAGGCCGAGCCCGTGTCGAGCGTGCTCTGCATCGAAAGGTTCACATTGTCGCCCTTGGCAAGTGTGACGGTCGTTTGCGCGAACGCGAACGACGGCGCCGCGAAAGCCGCGAGCATCGCGACGGCCGCGATTTTGCTGCTAAAATTCATGCAGTCTCCTTTGGCTGGCAGCGTTTTAGGAAGTAACGTCACAGCGCCGCCGGGAGTTCAGTGCTTGGCGAAATCGGGGACTTTGAGCGCGTCGGCGCTCAGACCCGAGGCCGCGCGCAGCGCCTCGACCTTGTCGAGTTTCTCCCACGGCAGATCCAAATCGGGGCGGCCGAAATGCCCGTAGGCAGACGTTTGCCTGTAGATAGGGCGGCGCAAGTCGAGGCGGTCGATAATCGCCGCCGGCCGCAGGTCGAACGTCTTGGCGACGATCTCCGCGATGCGGTCCTCGGGAATCTTTGCCGTGCCGAACGTTTCGACCGAAACGTTCATCGGACGCGCGACGCCGATCGCATACGCGACCTGCACCTCGCAGCGGTCCGCTAAGCCGGCCGCTACGATATTTTTCGCAACGTGCCGCGCGGCGTACGCGCCGGAGCGATCGACCTTGGTCGGATCTTTTCCCGAAAAAGCTCCGCCGCCGTGCCGCGCCATCCCTCCATACGTGTCGGCGATGATCTTGCGTCCGGTCAACCCGGCGTCGCCCTTGGGACCACCAATCACAAAGCGGCCCGTCGGGTTCACATAGATGCGCGTATTCGCATCGCGCAGCGATGCCGGAATAACGTGATTGATCACTTTTTCCGTGATTTCGCTGCGGATCGTTTCCAGCGCGATGTCCGGATCGTGCTGCGTCGAAACGACGACCGCGTCGATCCGCACCGGTTTATCTCCGTCGTACTCGACGGTGACTTGGGATTTGCCGTCCGGACGAAGGTACGGAATATCGCCATTTTTGCGCAGCGCGGTCAGGTGGCGCACCAAATTGTGCGCCAGCACGATCGGCAGCGGCATCAATTCCTCGGTGTCGCGGCAAGCGTACCCGAACATCATACCTTGATCGCCGGCGCCCAGACGCTCGTAGCGGTCGTCGGGGTGCTCGCCGGCCTTGGCTTCGAGCGAATTGTCGACACCCAGGGCGATGTCGGCCGACTGCTCGTCGATCGAAACGCTGACGCCGCACGTTTCAGCATCGAATCCAACGGCAGACTTCGTGTAACCGATGTCTTCGATCACCTGGCGCACGATGCGCGGAATATCGATGTAGGTGTTGGTCGTAATCTCGCCGGCGATGTGAATCTGCCCGGTGATCGCAAACGTCTCGCAGGCGACGCGCCCTTGCGGGTCCGCTTTGAGAATCGCATCGAGCACCGCATCCGAAATTTGGTCCGCGACTTTGTCGGGATGCCCCTCGGTTACGGACTCGCTGGTGAAAAGACGACGGAATCCCATCTTAGGTACCCTCGCTCCACGAAGCAATGTATTTCGCCTGTTTCGGCGTGAGTGTGTCGATCTGAATATCCATCGACGCCAATTTTAGCGTGGCGACTTCTTCGTCGATGTGCTCCGGTACGTCGTAGACTTTTTTCTCGAGCTGTTTATGGTTCTGCGCCAGATAGGCCGCCGCCATAGCCTGGTTAGCGAACGACATATCCATGACCGATGCCGGATGACCCTCGCCTGCGGCCAGATTGATCAAACGGCCGTCTGCCAAGATGCAGATGCGGCGGCCGTCTTCCATTTCATATTGCTCAACGAATGTGCGCGGCTCGGTCTTGTTGCGACTGAGACGCTGGATCGCTTCCAAGTTCAGCTCATCGTTGAAATGCCCCGAGTTGCAGACAATCGCGCCGTCCTTCATAACTGCAAAGTGCTGCTCGTCGACCACGTGATAGTTTCCGGTAACCGTTACGAAGATATCGCCCTCGCGCGCGGCCTGCTCCATCGGCATCACGCGGTAGCCGTCCATCACGGCTTCAAGCGCTTTGCGCGGATCGATCTCGGTAACCACGACGTGCGCGCCCATACCGGCGGCGCGTGAAGCGACGCCGCGCCCGCACCAGCCGTACCCGACGACCACGACGTTGCGGCCCGCGAGCAACACGTTCGTTGCGCGAATGATGCCGTCGAGCGTGGATTGCCCAGTGCCGTAGCGGTTGTCGAACATGTGCTTGGTGAGCGCATTGTTGACCGCGATCACGGGATAGGGAAGGACGCCGTCCTTTTGCATCGCGCGCAGGCGGATGACACCGGTCGTCGTCTCTTCACAGCCGCCGATCATCTCAGCCAGCTGCTCTTTGTGTTTGGTGAAAATCGTCGTCACCAGATCGCAGCCGTCGTCCATCGACATGTGCGGCTTAGATGCGACCACCGATTCGATGTGACTGTAGTACGTCTGGTTATCTTCGCCTTTGATCGCAAAAGTCGGAATGCCGAACTCGCAGAGCGCCGCGGCGACGTCGTCTTGCGTGGAGAGCGGATTGCTCGCGCATAGCGCGATCTCCGCACCGCCGGCCTGGAGCGCAAGCATGAGGTTCGCGGTTTCCGTGGTCACGTGCAAGCACGCGCCGATCCGGACGCCCGTCAGCGGTTTTTGTCCTGCGAAACGCTCGCGAATTTGCGCGAGTACGGGCATGTACGTCGCGGCCCAAGCGATCCGCTTGCGGCCGGTTTCGGCGAGGGCGCGATCTTTCACGTCTCCGCGCACGGCGTGCTCCTGGAGTACTGGCAATGCAAAATCCTCTCTGGTGGGGGTGACTGGCGTTATTCTGCCACAAGAGTTGCCCGCCCCGCTACCTAAAGTGTCGGCGTGGACGAGTATTTGACGAGGCTGGCGTCGGCCGAGGCTGTGCCGGGCGGAGGCAGCGCTGCGATGGTTGTCGCAGCCGCCGGCTGCGCCCTCGTCGCTATGGTTGCGCGTATCTGCGGGAACGCCGGTCTCGCCGCGAGAGCCGACGCGCTGCGGGCTCAAGCGCTCAGGCAGAGCCGCATCGACGAAAGTGCCTTCGAGCGAGTGATGGCGACGCGCGGGGAAGAACGCCAAGCCGCGCTGAGGGAAGCCGCCGAGGCCCCGCTCGCCGGAATGCGCATCGCGCTTGAGGCGCTGCACCTTAGCGCCGACGCCCTCGCCCTTGGAAATGCCAACCTCGTGAGTGATGCCGGCTGCGCCGCCGAATTTGCCCACGCCGGCTTACAAGGATGCGCGTACAACGTCCGCATCAACCACCGCTTCATGCGCGACGAAGCGACGGTCACTTCGCAGCGCGCGATCCTGGAGCGCTACGAACGCGAAGCCATGGAGTTAACCGCCGCCGTTCGAAAGGGTGTCAACGCCGCGTTAACCCGGCAATAAATCGAGAAACGGGCGGATATCTTCTTCCGCCACTTCCATGCCGACGCCGCGCGTATTGTAGCGGATGTCGTGAAAATCCGACCCGCCCGTCATCACCAAACCGTATTGTTGCGCGATCCCGCGGAAATGGTGCCGCAAATTGGCGTCGTGCGTCGGATAAAACACTTCCAAGCCGCGCAAGCCACGCTGCGCTAATTCGCCAATGATCGATTCGTCCCGCAAACGTCCGGGATGCGCGAGCACGGGTACGCCGCCGGCCGCGAGAATTGCGTCGACAGCTTGGTGCGGCGTGATGTGCGTTGAGGGCACGTACCCCGGCGTTCCGCCGCGCAAGAATCCGCGAAACGCGCTCTCGATGTCGGAGACGATGCCTTTACGGATGAGCGCTTTACCAACATGCGGCCGGCCTAACGTTGCGTTGGGCGCTGCCTCCGCTTCCACGTCTGCGAAACTGATCTCGTGACCCGCTTCGCGCAGTTGCGTCACGATTTGGCCGACCCGCACACGTCGCGCTTCGCGGTTTGCTTCGATGACCGCGGTCAACGGCGATGGACCCGTCTGCAGCCCGTATCCCAGGATGTGCACTTCGCCGCCGGAATGCGCGGCGTTAATTTCGATGCCGGTCACGACGCGCAGGCCGGGCACGGGTTCGAGCCGATCGAACGCGGCGAGCGTATCGTGATCGGTGATCGCGAAAATCTGCACGCCCCGCGTGCGCATGAAGTCGCGAAGTTCGGAGGGTGAGAGGGTACCGTCGCTCTCGCAGGTATGCGAGTGAAAGTCGACTAGCGCTGCGCTTCCCCTTCCAAACGGCGCTCGATCCGCAGCGAGATGCCGGTTCGCTCGTTGCCGTCTATTTGCACATCTATAAAGGAAGGCACGCAGCTTAAATCCATCTGACCGGCCAAGTAACTGCGCGCGATCGCGATCGCCTTGACCGCCTGATTGATGGCGCCTGCGCCGACCGCTTGCAGCTCCACACCGGGCCGTTCGCGCAGAACGGCCGCCAAGGCTCCCGCCACCGAGTTGGGATTGCTCTTGGCTGAAACTTTGAGGATATTGCTGGTGATGACCGGTTTTGACGGATCCTCTATCATGCTATGCCTCGCTGAAAAATTCGCTTGATCTCCGTCGCGCGCCCGGAGTCCACATCGATGATTACGACCGCCGCACAAAACTGTTTCGTGCCGGTCTTCTCGACTGAAAACCTATCCGAAAATCCAGTGATGAAGCGATCTAAGACGGCTTCCGACTCCATTCCGATGATGCCTTCGGTCGGCCCGGTCATGCCAACATCACTGATGTAGGCGGTTCCGCCCGGCAGAATATGTTCGTCCGCGGTCTGAACGTGCGTGTGCGTCCCGTAGACCGCCGCGACTTTGCCGTCTAAGTACCGGCCGAGTGCAACCTTCTCGCTCGTCGCTTCGGCGTGCACATCTACTACGATGACGCGCGCCTGCGCGCTCAGGTTTGCAAGCGCCGCATCCACGGCCCGAAACGGATCGTCCACCGGTGGCATGAACGTCCGGCCCATCACGTTTATGACTCCTATCGTCAAGCCATTGGCCGAAAACGTACCGGTGCCCCGGCCGGGAACGCCCGGCGGGTAGTTGACCGGACGGATGACTCGGTCACTCGATTCCAGGTACGTCTTGAAGTCGCGCTTGTCGAGAATGTGGTTTCCGCTTGTGATGAAATCGACGCCGGTCTCGAACATTTCTTCGGCGGTCAGCACCGTCAAACCGAATCCGCCGGCAGCGTTTTCTCCATTTGCGATGCACGCGTCGATCTTGTATTGATCGCGCGCCATCGGGAGGCAGCGTTTGAGCGTTTCTCGTCCCGGCGATCCGACGACGTCGCCCACCAGGAGCAGATTTAGTCTCTTTATCGGCGGGCCGGAGCCTTTTTCTTTCGCGATTTCAAGAAGTACACGAGCACATGTTTTTCCTCACGGAAGCCGACAAGACTCTTTGACTGCGCGGGATCCCGTAACGCTTCGACCGCGCACTCGACCAGTTCATCCTGCGCCACCGGATCCTCATCGGGATGTTCGTCGGGTACGGTGTTACGCACCAGCGCCGCTCCAAAGAGCTGCGCGAAGAGTCCGGTCAGCATGCCCAGTTCGTCTTTGGTGAAGGTATCGAGGTCGCGGCTCACATGCACGAAGCTCAGCGCCCGCTCGGATTCGCACTCCACGCTCAAGTCGCCGCCACCGCCCGAGAGTGCCTGGAAACCCTTGACATGCGCTTCGATCTCCTCGCCGATCGCGCGTTGAGTCTGCCGGTCCATCCGCTGCCCGATGGCAAAGGTGAACCGCACCATGCCCTCGCTGGGCATCGAGCGGATAGACGCAATCTCAGGATAGCGCACGAGCAGCGCGCACACCAAATTGACGGTATCGCTATTCTCGACGGGCGGCCGGGCGGTCATGATCGATGCTTCCTTCGTACCTGTCTTTGGGCTGTGAATCGCTGGGGGGTCCGGTCTCTTAGACATCCGCTCCAGAGCCCCCCTTTGCTATTCACGCCCTCTCCAACCAACAGCGAGGGGGGTCCGGTTGCCGGGGGGCCGCCACCGTCCCTCGCGAAGCCCCCAGCCGTGAGCAAACGCCTGCCGCTCTGGCTCGCCGCAGTCGTCCCATCGATGGCGGCCGGCCACGTCGCGGGCTACGCGCTATCGGGACTAAGCTCGGCCGACGGCCGGCATGGCTGGCTCTCGCCCGCCCTTGAAGTCTGCGGAGCCGCGCTGATCGGCTTGGGCGCGCTCATCATCGCGAGCACCTTGCTGCGCGCCGGCGTCTTCCGTCGATCGCAGATCGAAAGCTCGGTGTTGGCGCTGGCGCCGCGGTTGGCGGCATCGCAGCTCGTGCTCTTCGTTGCGGCAGAGACATTCGAAGGGCGCAGCATCACGCCGGCCGGCATCGCCACGCAGATCGTATCGGCGCTGCTCGCCGCGTATATGCTTTCGCTATTCAGCAGAATCATCGAACGCTGTATCGCCGGTGCCGCCGAAGCCGGCAGCTATCTCGACCGTCTTGCCGCGGTCACCGCGGCCTTCTCGCTCATCGAATCCGCGCCGCGATCCCTTGCGCTTTTCGCAAGTGCAGGCAACAGCCGTTTTCAGCGACCTCCTCCGTTCGCGTAGTCATTACGCTCTTGACTACACTCAAACGGAGGTATTCGCGTGTTGCAACGCATTTTTGCAGCCGCAGTTCGCGCGACGTGCGCGACTGTGGCGATCACGGCAGCCCTCGCCGGCCGGGCTGAAGCCGTTCCCGTCTTTGCCAATGGGCAAGGCGTCTCGTGTCAAACCTGTCACACCACGTTCCCGGGCATGACGCGCTACGGCATGATGGTGATGATGACGAATTTTCAAATTCTCGACCGTCACTCTCAAGACCAAGCGCTGCCAATCGCAGTGCGTATGTACGTGGATTCGGTGCTCGGCACGGGAGATCAAAAGGGATACACGCAGCTCGGCGATCTCTCGCTGCTGGGCGGCGGTTTTCTCGGAAGAAACTTCACGTGGTACGGCGAGCAGCACATCGTCGATTCCGGCGTTATCGGCCAAACCGAACAGGTGTGGCTTTCCTGGAACGGCTTGTTCGGCGGCACCAACTCGCTGCAGGTCGGAAAATTCCACACGCCGTTCCCGTTCATGCCGGCGCACGCGTGGACGCCTTCAGGCTACCTCCTAGCATTACAAACCACAGGGCAGAACGATTTCAATGCCGCTGAAGCGCGCTGGGGCGTTGCCTTTTCCGGCATGAGTAACGAATTCATGTACAACGCTTCGTACCTCACCGGAAGCGGTCCGACGGGCGAAGCGCTCAACTTCAACAAGAACTCGCATCCCCGCGCATACGACTTCAACGTCTCGTATGGCGGTATGCAGATTCCGTGGGAGCTGGGATTGGTGGCGATGCGCGGCGACGCGCCGGTGGTCGATCCGGACTCCGGCGATTTTCTCTTTAGCGATCAGTGGACGCGCCAGGGAGCCTATCTCTCGTATCAAGACAGCAAGTGGCACTTTCAAACGATGTACTATCGCGGAAACGACACACAGCCGGACGTCGATACCCTGAACACCACATCGAACGGCTTCTTCTTCGAAGCGGCCCGCGATTTCGCCAAAGACCACGTGCTGGTGCGGTACGACGTCGCCTCGAGCGATTCGCTCGACCGGCAATACCTGGTGGACGTTTCACACAACTTCCAGCCGAATCTCGCGCTGATCGGTGAAGTCCGGATGGTGCCGGCGCAAAAACCGCAGATCATGTTTAGGCTTGCGTATGCCGGACCGTGGGAAAACGGACGGCGAATTCTTTCCAACGGACACGACGTCTCCACAAACTTCACAGCGCAGCCGCAGTTGCATCCTGCGCAAACGCTCCCGGGTGCCGTGGCTTCGCCCCTTCCCGCAACGCCGGCCGGCGGCGACGCAAACAATGGGGCGCAACTCGTGCAATCCAACGGCTGCGCGGGCTGTCACGGTGCGGGCCTGAAGGGCGGGCGAATCGGACCCGTGCTGTTCGGCATCGAACACCACATGTCGAACGATCAGATCGCGGACTTTATCATACATCCGCGCGCGCCGATGCCGAACTTCGGTTTCAACACCGCGCAAGTCTCGGACATCGTAGCGTATCTCACGTCACTCGACGGCGGCATCAACAATACTGCGCCTGTCGTCACGTTCTCGCCGGCGGCGCCGACCGATTTCGCAACGATTAGCGTGACGTTCCCGGGAACTCCGCCGGAAAGCGTCCGGGTTCTTCCGGTCATGCGCATGGGAACCAGCACGCACCACACGGCGATGGTCGAATTGCAACCGCTGCCGTCGGATCCGCACACGTTCACCGGCCGCGTCGCATTTTCGATGGGCGGCCCCTGGATCGTACACATCCAATACGGCCGGCAGGAGTTGGACGTCCCGCTCAACATCGGGACGTAATGCGGCGGTCGTCCTTCCTGATGGCGAGCGGCGGCGCGATGATCGTCGCCGCCTTGCCGCCGCTTTCCGAACGCGGGCGTGCGAGCGAGTTGGTGCAGTACACGCTCACTGCCGGCCCCGTTCGTTTCTCGCCGGTTCCCGGCCTCAATTTTGCCGGTCTCGGCTATAACGGCACTATTCCCGGTCCGCTTTTGCGCGTGGTTCACGGGCAGAAGCTGCGCGCGAGGTTCATCAACCAAACCGGACAAGGCTCGACCATTCACTGGCACGGCATGATCTTGCCGAACAAAATGGATGGATCGGAAGGGGTGACGCAGCCCGCCGTTCCGCCGGGCGGATCGTTTCTCTACGAGTTTTCACCCGAACCGCCCGGCACGCGCTGGTATCACGATCACGTCAGCGATGGTTTGCTGCGCGGACTCTTCGGCATGATTATCGTTGAGGATCCGCGCGACCAGCGCCCCGATGCGGAATTTGTGCTCGTTTTCCACGACGTTCCGAAAATGGCCACGGTTCAACCAGCGATGATGGGAGTGGGCAACGGCCCGATGACCGATCCAACCGGTTCGCCCGAGCTCATGCAAATGTCCGACGACAAGATGGGCGACGAGGTCGCGTTCAGCGCGCATTGCATCAACGGCGCTTCATATCCGGATACCAAACGGCTGGCCGTAAAAGTCGGCCAGCACGTGCGTCTGCGCATACTCAACGCCAACCCGACGCAAACGCGCTACGTCCGGCTTGCCGGACACCGCCTGATCGTCACGCATAGCGACGGCAATCCGCTTCCGCGGCCCGTGGAAGTCGACGCGCTTCGCGTGGGAGTCGCAGAACGGTACGACGCATGGTTCGAAGTCAGTGAGCCCGGCGCATGGCTGCTGCAAGGCCTTTCGAGCGACCCGCTCGCGTTCGAGCAGGCCGCCGTGATGCATACTCCGGGAATGGAAAACGCTCCGCCGCTCAGCAGCCCGCAATCGCTCGAAGGCGTGGACTATTTCACGTACGTGAAAGCCGGGGGAGCGGGAACCGCGACGCCGGCGCAGCGCGGGAAACAGTACGATTTTATTTTGGACGACGGAAAATACGGCAGTTCGCGCTGGACGATCAACGGAAAGACCTATCCGAATACGCCAAGGATCGACGTGCACCGCAACGATCTCGTCACCGTCCGTTTCACCAATAAGACCGATATGGACCATCCGATGCACCTGCACGGCCACGTTTTCGAAGTGACCGAAGTTGACGGGATCCCGCTCGCGCGGCCCCTGCCGAAAGACACCTCGCTGGTGCGTGGGAACGGAGGGACGCTGAGCTGGCGTTTTCGTGCGGACTCTCCCCCCGGCCGCTGGCTGCTGCACTGCCACAACGCGATCCACATGATGGACGGCATGATGACGCTGGTGCAGTACGGATGATGATTCTTCAGGCGCTGGAGCTGGCTGCGGGCATGTTTTGGCAAGTCGCCTGGAGTCTGGTGCTCGGTTTCTTTCTTTCGGCCGCGATTCAAACGCTGGTCTCGAAAGAGCGCATGACCGCGCAGCTCGGCCGCAACGGCGTGCGCGAAATCGCGCTCGCAACCGTTTACGGTGCGGCGAGCTCTTCCTGTTCGTACGCCGCCGCGGCGATGAGCAAGTCACTCTTCAAAAAGGGCGCCGGATTTATTCCCTCGCTCGCGTTTCTCTTCGCATCGACCAATCTCGTCGTCGAGCTCGGCATCATTTTGTACCTGCTGATGGGATGGCAGTTCACTGCAGCGGAGTGGATCGGGGGCGTTCTGCTGATCGCGATCATGGCGCTGATCGTCAAAGCGACGTATCCCGCGGCGTTGATCGCGGAAGCTCGCCGTCATCTAGACGAGGCCACCGGCGAGGACGAAACCGTCGCCGGTGAAACATTTTGGGACAAACTGCGTAATCCGCAGACCCCGGTCACGATTGCGCAGACATTCGTGATGGACGTTTCCATGCTGTGGAAAGATTTGGCAGCCGGGTTCTTGATCGCCGGCGCACTTGGCATTTTCGTGCCCGCCGGCGTGTGGGGCACATTCTTTCTGCATGGCGCGCCCGCGGGAGT
This sequence comes from Vulcanimicrobiales bacterium, assembly GCA_038215615.1. Taxonomy (GTDB): domain Bacteria; phylum Vulcanimicrobiota; class Vulcanimicrobiia; order Vulcanimicrobiales; family Vulcanimicrobiaceae; genus Rubrimentiphilum. The sequence goes on from JBBQQR010000003.1 coordinate 47,022, forward strand.
TCAAATCGTCGCCAACGCGATCGCCGGACCGCTGGTGGCGATCGTTTCGTTCGTCTGCTCGATCGGCAACGTTCCGATGGCGGCGATCCTATGGGGGAGCGGGATCAGTTTCGGCGGCGTCTTGAGTTTCTTGTTCGCCGATCTGATCGTGTTGCCGCTGCTCGACGTCTACCGGCGCTATTATGGCTTGAAGATGGCCGCCTACATCGGCGCCGTCTTTTTCGTGACGATGGTCGCGGCTGGGATCATCATGCAGTACGTCTTCGCAGCGTTCGGGGCGGTCCCGCATCCCAATCCGCATATCCGCACCGAACTCTCGCTCTTTGCGATCAACTACACGTTTTGGCTGAACCTCGCACTTGGCGCCCTGGCGATCGCGCTGTGGTACGTGAACGTCAAACATCCGATGTCGCACAGCTGCCCCGCTCACGAGGGCCACGCCCACTAACGGCAAACGTAAACCGCATGCACTTTCTCGGACGCGGACGCGTCGTGGTAACTGGCGGAGCCGGATTTATCGGCAGCGCACTGGTCTGGGCGCTCAATCTGCGCGGTGTCGACGACATCCTTATCGTCGACAGACTCGACCAATCCGAAAAGTGGAAAAATCTCGTCCCGCTGCGCTACCGGGACTACATGGACGCAAGCGATTTCGAATCCGCGCTCCTTACGCGGCCTGGCGATTTTCGGGAAGTAAGTACGCTGCTGCATTTAGGCGCTTGCTCGTCGACCACCGAAACGGACACGGCGTTTTTGATGCGCAACAACTACGAGTACACCAAGCACCTGGCACAGTGGGCGATCGAACACGACGTCCGTTTCGTGTACGCTTCTTCCGCAGCAACCTACGGCGGACTCGAACGCAACCTGCGCGACGACTCCGAACTCGACGCGTTGCGGCCGCTGAACATGTACGCGTATTCGAAGCATCGCTTCGATCTATTCGCACGCGACAACGGCTGGCTCGACAAAATCACGGGCCTGAAATACTTCAACGTCTTCGGACCGAACGAGCAGCACAAAGGCGAGATGCGCAGCTTGGTCGACAAGGCTTTTCACCAAATCCAAGAGACGGGCACCATACGTCTATTCAAAAGTTACCGCAGCGAGTACCGCGACGGCGAACAGCGGCGAGACTTTCTTTACGTCAAGGACGCGGCGGAGATGACCCTGCACGTGGCCGACCGCGAAGCTTTCGGACTGTTTAACCTCGGTTCGGGGCAAGCGCACACGTGGCTCGATCTGGTGCGCCCGATTTTCCGTTCACTTCGCGTGCCCGAGCGCATCGAGTTCGTCGACATGCCGGCCCAGCTGCGCGACAAGTACCAATACTGCACGTGCGCCACGATCGACCGGCTGCGTGCCGCCGGCTACGAGGGGCCCGTGACGGAACTCGATTGCGCCGTTGACGACTACGTTTCCAATTACTTGCTGCCCGGCCGCGGCCTCGACCCGCAGGCCGAATCGTCCGCCGCACTTAATCGCAGCGCATGAGTTCTCGCGCAGATCGCCGCCGTCACCAGCGTGGCGGCTCGGGGCCGCCGGCGCGCCGCGATCCCATGGTCCCGGTGTACATTGGCCTCGCCGTCTTCATCGTTCTGGTATTCGTGGGCTTCGGCATCATGTCGGCCTTGCAAAATTCAAAGCGCAACGCCCAGCAAAGTTTCGTGACAGCAACTCCGACGCCGGGACCCAACGCAAGTTCCAAGCCGATCAAGCTCAAAGATGGCGGAGCCGTCGGCGCGCGAGTCTTTCCCACGCCCGACCCCGCGCATGGGTTCATCGGCGACACCATCGTGGGCGGCCGTAGCCTGCCCGTCGACAACATTCCATGCCAAAGTTCAGAGGCAGCCGTCCTGCACGTGCACACGCACCTCGCTGTCTTCAATCACGGCGTTCAAGTGCAAGTGGCCCCGTATCTGGGCATGGCGTCGCTCTCGCCAACGCAGGGCTGTCTGTATTGGATCCACACGCACGATCCGAGCGGCATCATTCACATCGAAGCGGGCAGCATCGTTTCGCCCAACGGCGGAAACTACACGCTCGGAAACTTCTTCGACATCTGGGGCCAGCCGCTGAGCCGCACACAACTCGGCCCGTTCAAAGGCCCGGTCACGGCTTTCGTCAACGGATCGCAGTACAACGGCGACCTCGCATCGATTCCGCTCCGCGCCCACCAACAGATCGTTTTAGAGGCCGGATCGCCGATCGTGCCTCCGCCGAATTACACGTTCCCCTTCGGGGACTAAGAGGGCACCATCCGCCATTCCCGCAAAATTTGCGACTTTTTAGAACTCGACAGGATGTCGACTTCAAAACTTTGTTTTCTCGAAAAAGCGCCTAAGTAGCAAAATTACACGGAGGTAATTTTGTGAACGTTTTTGTGGGAATGGTGGTTGGCGCACTCTTAACCATCATTCCGGTGCACGGTACCGTCCTTACGGTTACTTCGACGAACACCGCGATTGTAAGGACCGAAGCCGTGACCGGGATGCTGCCGTCGACGACACGTGCGTACCGGATCGAACCGCAGCTCGTTCTGAGCGCCGGCGCCGGCATCGACGGGTTCGTCGATAATCGGCCGCGCCCGTGGCGCCTGTACGATGCCGCATTGGCCGGCCCGTTTGTCGCCGGCCTCCCGCAGACCGGAAAAGTTATCGCATTCGATATCGGCTCGAAGCTGCCGCACACGCAGCTGGTCGATCAGCGCGGTAAGTTGGTTGACCTGGCGGCGTTCCACGGCGTATCGCTGACCAGTTTTATTTTCACGCGCTGCCGAGACGAGTGCCCACTCGTCGCGGCAAAATTTGTGGAGATGCAGAAGCAGCTCGATACGAGCCGGTTCCATCTCTTCTTGATCACCATAGATCCCATGTACGATTCGCCGTTGGTGCTTGCGCGCTATGCGCGCCAATTCCGCATGAACCCGGCTTCGATCTCCGTGCTGACCGGGCAGCCGCACGATATCGCGACCTTACTCGACCAATTCGGCATCACGTCGCTCCAAAATGGCGATGCCACCTTCATTCATAGCGACAAAGTGTACTTGGCGTCACCGGACGGACGCGTCGCGCAGATCTTACAGACGACCGGTTTCACGCCGGGTTCGCTCGCGGCTGCGGCCCGGCATCTGGCAGGCATGGCGAGCAGCCCGTTCGGACGCTTTCAATTGTGGCTGGTCGCCGGGGTCACTGCTCTCTGCGGCGGAAACCAGTTTGCCGGAATCGTCGCGCTCGAGACCGTCTTGTTTTTGATTATCGCCGGAATCTCGTTCGTGACGCTTGGGTGGGTGGTCCGAAGGATATGGGGGAGTACGTAAAAGCGCCGCTCACTGCGCGCACGCCTAACATTCCCCAGGCCAACATCGCCCCAACCACAAGCAACATGAGCGACATATTCGCAACCAACAGCTGCAGGAGCAACGAAACGTCGGTCGCGCGCTGCGCGAGCGCCAGATAGGTGTCGCGCAACAGAGGTACGCCGCCAAGGACGATCGTCACGTCGGCGGCCAGAACCACCACCAACAAGAAGCGCGCGCGGATATTTTTCACTGCGACAGCATCGTTACGGCATGCCCAAGGGCGACAGCCGTTTCGTCGGGCGTTCCCAGAATCAGCCGGAAACAATGCACGCGGCGCAGCAATGCTATCGCGCGCGTGACGCGATCCATCAAATCGCCGCGCGCGTCAAACCAGCGCGTTATCGCGGGGAGCGCCTCGGCAGCGTCGATGTGCTCGAGCGTAGCCGAACCGCCCGAGCCGGCAATCACAAAGAGCGCGCCAATCGGGCGCGGTTGCGCCACGGCTTCGGATCCGAAACACATCTTCAGCGAAAGCTCGGGCGGATCGAGCGCGGCGTCCCGGTCGGCCAGCAGCAGCCGCGCGCCGGCGGCGCGCACCGACGAGCGGCGCAAGAACGGATGCACGGTGGTCCCGCGGATCAGCGCGCGTTCGTCGGAATAGACGTGCATTCCGCGACGCACGCACGCGAGCATCGCGCTCGTCTTTGCAGAGTTGGAATTTCCGGCGATCGCAATCGCCATGCCTTGGTATTCCAGGGCGGCGGCATGGATCGACGCAATCTCCGAGTCGTATCGGATGACCGCCGAGACAATGACGGCGTCGGCTAGAAAGACGACCGCCTCGGCGGGCAGCGGCCCCTGTGTCCAGCGCCACGACGGCGCGTGGTCGGACCAGAACGCGTATCCCGCACGCGCGGTCGAGACGTAATACCGGAAGTCGGGTTCGCGCTGCGCGGCGTGATCGGCGTAACGCAATCCGAAGAGACGCGCGACTTCAGCGATGTCGGTGCGTAATTCCATAACGACGCCGGCGATTTCACAGCGCGCTGAATGAATGCAGCGGCGCGAAAGCTCCGCGTGCGATGCGTCGCCCGAACGGGTGAGCTGTTCGGCCCGAATCACTCGCATCGTTTTTCTCGCGCCATAGCATCTAACAATGTACCCAGTGCGAAAGGGGCCGGCGCGGACAAGCGGTAGCCTGCCGCCGCCGCACAGGGCATGGAGCAAGCGTACGGGTAAGACGAGGCGATGGGAGTCCCGAGAAAGCCGGTTGCGCCGCCCACCCCGGAACAGTCGGCCTTTCTCGAGCGGGCGATCGAGCAATATGGCAAGGCGACCTATAACTTCGCCTACCGGCTGACCCATAACGAGGCGGATGCCCGCGATTTGACTCAGGAGGCCTTTATCCGGGTCTACCGGGCTTGGCGGTCATTCCAGCCCGGGACTTCGTTTCTATCGTGGATTTACCGGATCGTCACGAATCTTCACCGGGACGAACTTCGCCGCCGAAAGGGACGTTATCAGGAAGAGATTCCCGAGGACAACGCTCCTCAGGAATTCGCGGGGGAACGCCCCCTGGCCGTGTCGCCCATCGAGGACTACGTCGAAGGCCAGCTGAGCGAACCGCTTGCGCGGTCGCTCGAGCAGCTCTCGGGGGACCAGCGCCAGGTGATCGTGCTCGCGGATATCGAGGAGTACAGCTATCAGGAAATCGCCGAAATCATGGGATGCTCGATAGGAACGGTCCGTTCGAGACTCCACCGTGCCCGGGCGCTACTTCGCAGACTCGTGCAGAGACAAATGGAGCAACAAAAATCATGACCGAGCATCTGAACAACCAGATCTTAATCGACTACATGCACGCAGGGCTCGCTCCCGAACAGGACGCGCACGTCTACGCGCACCTCGAAGCCTGTTCCGAGTGCCGCTCGGAATATGATGCTGAATTGGCGTTGACCGACCTGGTGCGATCTTTTGCCGCAGCCGACACGCGCGAGCTACCGTCGTCGGTCAAAGCCGAGATTTGGGAACGCATTCGCGCCGCCCGTCCTTCACCGTGGGGCACGTGGGCCACTTGGCTTCGCCCGGCGGTCTCGCTTCCGGTCGCAGCGGCTCTGGCGCTGGCCGCGTATTTCGGAACGTCTTATCTAGGACCGCACGGCGCCGCTTCAATCGATGCGGGTTATTATTTGCAAGACCACGCCGCACTCGACAGTACGGTGCCGTTTAGCGATCGCGCTACGGTAAGCGCCGCCGATCTCGAATCGGCCGCGCCAAAAGCGCCGAGTTCCGTCGCCATAACCGCTTCGTACACGGCGTACGCCAATCCATAACACGCGTTGGGTCGCCCTCGCGCTGACCGGCACGCTCCTGCTGGGATCGGCGCAGCGCAGCGATCCCACGCAGCTTTTGCGACAGGCCGCGCAGGCCTACTTCACGATCTCCTACGTCGGACAAGTTCAGAGCGTCGACTTTGGAACCAACCGCGCCGACGCAGTGCTTTTCCGCGTCGAGCACCGCGCGCCCGACAAAACGCGCCGGTGGTATCTGGCTCCTGAATCGCTCTACGGCGATTCGATCATCAGCCGCGGCACGATGGAATACGACCTCGACATGCACCGCCACCGGATCGTCGTTGCCCGCAACGACGCGCTCGACGACGTGGTCGCCTTCGAGGACAACTTCGGCCTGCTGCTGCGCAACTACAATGCAGTCATGGCGCCGGACACGAGCGTCGCCGGCCGCCGCGCCTATCAAGTGCTTTTGGTGAACAAATACACGGGCGAGACCGTCATCCGGCTTTCGCTGGACTCAGAAACGAAGCTGGTGCTCGCTCGAGACCGCTTCGGCGCCACCGGCACGGTCACGAGTCAAATGCGCTTCGAGCAGATCCGGTTCACGTCGGCAATTCCCGAGGCGACGTTTGAAGTACCGTCGGGCTTTTCACGGGTGCGCGGACAGGATGAAGGCCCGCCCTCGAACGATTTGCGGGCCGTGGTGAAAGCCGCCGGCTTCCGGTCACTCGGGCCGAAATATTTGCCCGAGGGATTCTTGCCCATCGCCGGTGACTTGCATGACGTCAAAGACGTGCGCACGCTGCACCTGTTGTATTCGGACGGACTGCGCACCGTCTCGCTCTTTGAAAACGCGCGCGGCGCAGCCGTCGACATGAGCCGCTACACCGTTCACTCGACCAAACTTCAATCGCGCGACGCGCAGTACGTACGCGATGGCCCGACAACACTGCTTGCGTGGACCGACGGAAATCTCCACTTTGCGCTCGTCGGAGAACTGACGCTGGCCGAACTCACCCGTATCGGATCGTCAATCTAAGGTTTCGATCGTTTCGAGCAGCTCGCGCTGCGGCGCGGGAATCGCGGAGTCTTCCGCGCCGCTCAGATCGGTCGGCTGTGGCGCATCATGCGCTTCGATGATGCGCGCTACTGAATGCGCCAGCGCGTCCAAATCGTAGCCGCCTTCTAAGACGTAGGCCACACGTCCGTTGCAATACTCTTTTGCCACGCGCTCGATGAGCGCGCCCAGGTGCGACGCTGCCTCAACTTCTACGCCGAGATCGCCCGCCGGATCGCCTTTGACATAATCGAAGCCCGCGCTGACGATCATGAGGTCGGGCCGCACGCGCGCCACAGTGGCAACGAGCAAGCGCCCCCAAAGCGCGACGAACGCTTCGGTACCGAAATCGTGCGGCGGTAGCGGAACGTTGACGATCGCATCGCGCTGGGGCAACGCGTAGTTTTCGTCCCGGCCGCCCGTACCCGGATACGCGGGAAACGCATGCGTCGAAACGTAGGAGAGTCCGTCGCCGCTTACGGCTTGCGTGCCGTTTCCGTGATGGTAGTCGAAATCAACGATCAGCGTACGCGCTCCGAATTGCGCCTGCGCCGCGCGCGCCGCGATAGCGGCGTTATTAAAAACGCAAAACCCCATGCCTCGCCGCGCTTCGGCGTGATGGCCGGGCGGACGAACGATCGCGAAGGCGCTGCCGCTCTCGTGCATGGCGGTTTCCATCGCCACGACGGCACCGCCGGCAGCCCGGCGCGCAACATCAAACGATCGGAAATCGATGACCGTATCACCCGTGGAAAGATAGCCCGCGAAATCCGACATGCCCGCAACTTCGGCACGGACGAGATCGACGTACCCGCGCGCGTGCACCCGCTCGATCTCGACTGCAGTGGCGTCGCGCGGTGCTATCACATTTTCGAATGTACCGCTCCGGCGCAAAAAATTGGCGACCGCTTCAACGCGGCCCGGCGATTCCGGATGGGGTATGCCGCGTAAGTGGTCGCCGTAGATTTCGTCGTAGACGATCCTCAAGCCATTTAGTGTTTCTTCGTGGCCGCAGGCATGCAGACTTTTGCCGCCGTTGCTGCTATCTGTTTGTACTGCGCCGTGCTCTTCTTCATCATCTTCAGAAGCCGCGTATAAGATTTGCAGGCTTTTGCCGGCTGCTTCGTGCTCGTGTACGAAACGCCCATCATGTAGAGATAGTCGGGGTGCTGATCGACGTATCCACGCAACTGTGTGTCGAGAATCGTGAAGAGCGCAGCGGATTCTTTGTAGTTCTTCATGCTGTAATCGGAGCCCGCGATGCACGCCAGCGTATCCGGATTGCGCACCATCTGAAACGATTGCGCACAAGCCGCGCGCGCCAGTGGGTACTGGTGGCTGGAAACGTACGCCTGACCGAGCAGTGCGAACGTCTGGCCGCTCGGTGCGACTTCGGAGAGCTGTTTGAGATAACGCGCTGCTTCGGCCGGTTTGGCCTGGCCCATCTTCAGCTGCGCGAGGTCGATCAGCGCGCTCGTGTCGTTCTTGTCGATGCGCACGGCTTGCAAGAATTGCTGTTCGGCGCGTCCCGGCTGACGATTCGCCATCCAGTATTCTCCGTAGGCAGTGTGCAAGCTCGAAATGGTCGGATACTGCCGGAAGGCGACATCGTAGACGGCTTGCGCTTGTGACGGCTGTTTTGCCGTCGCGTACATCAGCGCTTTTTGCACCACGATCGTCGCCTTCTCGTAATCGTTGGTCGAAACTGCAACGGCATCATCGAAGGCCTGTGCCGACGCGGTTATGTTGTTTTGTTTGGCAAGGATCCCGGCGCGAAAAATCAGCGCCCGGACGTTCTTGGGATCGAGAGAAATCGCGCGGTCGATCGCCGTCAGCGCATTGGGCAACGTATTTTGGGCCACCCACGTTTGCGCTTCCTGAATCAGCGGACTGGTATCTTTCGTGTCGAGCACGTAGGCCGCCTCGAACTGTTTGCGCGCGTCGTCCCATTTCTGTTCCGCCGCGAGCACCATGCCGAGCGTGACGTATGCGCGCGGCTCGGTTTTATTAAACGTTACCGCACGGTTCGCAAGGCGTTCCGCATCGGCCGAGCGCGGCGGCTTCGACTGCAGATACAACTGCGCGAGCTGTCCGAGCACAGCGAGATTGGTCGGCTCGAGATTGGAGGCGGCTTCGAAGTCCGCGGTCGCGGGACCAAGACGGCCCAGGGCGAGTTGCCCTGACCCGTCCAGGAAATAGACCTGTGCGGTTTTCGTGCCGAGCTGCATGACGTGTTGCGTCAGCTGAACCGCGGCTTGCGCGGCCTGCGGGGAACCTAATCCCAAAAATTGGCTTGCGAGTTCGATCATTGCATCGCGATCGTTGGGATTCGCTTTCAACCGGGCCTGAAGCCGCGGAATCGCGATCTGAGGCGGCTCGGGCGAGGCCGTGGGAAGCGGAGCCGGCGTGGGCGAGGGAGTAGCCGTCGCGGCGGCGATCAGCGTCGCGTGCGCCGGCGCACCGGAGAAAGCAAGCGCCGAACCGAGTGCGGCTGCGAACGAGGCGAGCAAGAGGAAACGTTTCAAGTATTCGTCCTTATCGAAATGCTACGGTGTTAACGGCCCAGGGGAGGCGAACGTCACGTATGTGCCGCTTTCGCCTGTTGGACCAGCGTGGTGAGCGCGGGAATGATTTGAAAAAGGTCGCCGACCACGAGCAAATCCGCTGTTTCGCCAATTGGTACGGTGCCGTCCCGGTTGATCGCCACGATCGTCCCGGCAGTCTGCATCCCGACTTTATGCTGGATGGCGCCGGAAATGCCTACAGCGATGTAGAGTTGAGGGCTGACGATCTTGCCCGTCTGCCCGATCTGAAGGCTGTAGGGCACCCACCCTGCGTCGGCCGCAGCCCGTGAAGCGCCGACGGCGCCGCCCAGAGCCTCAGCCAGCGGTTTCAGAAGGGTCTCGAAGGGCTCCGGTCCGCCGAGGCCGCGACCACCGCTGACCACGACCGCTGCTTCCTCCAAGCCGATCTCGCCGGTCGCCTCTTCAACATCGCTTTCGACGACCACGCCGTAGGTTTTCCCGGCCGGCTTTTCGAGCGGCACCAATTGCGCGCCCATCGCTTGCGGCTGCGCGGCAAAAGCGTTGGGGCGCACGGTGATGACACCGTAATCTCCGCCTTTGAAAGCGCACGTGGTGATCGTCGATCCTTGCAGTTTCGGCGCGATGCATTGCACGCGACCGTTTTCGACGCGCAGCTCGGTGACGTCGGAAGCCAAGCCTGCGTCTAATCGCGCGGCGATCCGGCCGGCGACGTCACGCCCAAGCATCGTATTCGGCACTAAAAAAGCCGCAGGGCCTGTAATTTTTGCGACAGCTTCCAAATAATCGACGAGCGGATCGAGCAAAAACTTGTCGACGTCGGCGTCATCGGTGTGAAAAATCTTATCGAGCGGATGATTTTGCAGTTGTTGCGCCAGCGCCGTCGATCCGGATCCGGCCACGAGCGCATGTGCTTTCCCGCCGAGGGCGTCAGCTAGACGGCGAGCCTCGGCCGCAAGTTCGAAAGTAACTTTGCGCGTTTGCCCGCCGTTGTGCTCGACGAAGATGATAACGTCGCGCATCAGACGAGTTTCCGTTCGCGCAGAAAATCGAAAATAGTTTGAGCGCCGGAGGCACCGTCGGCGGCTTCTACCACTCTTGCTTTTTCGCGTGCCTTCGGCGCAACGATCGTCACGACTTCCATTTTTGCGCCGTCGCTGCCGGCCGGACGGTCGAGGCCGCAATCAGCGCCGGAGAGCGTGGCTATCGTTTTTTTCTTGGCGCCCATAATGCCTTTGAGCGACGCGTAACGCGGCTCGCCGACGGCCATCGTCACGGTTACCAACGCCGGGAGCGGTCCTGACACAACTTGGTAGCCGCTATCGGTTTCGCGTTGCGCTTTAATGCGGCCGTCGCCGATCTCCTCAATCATTCGGACGTTGGTTAGGCCGGGCACGCCTAAATATTCAGCGATCGCCCCGGGCACGCCGCCGGTATTTCCGTCGTCGGAAAGAGCGCCGCAGAGAATCAGATCGAAACCGGTTTTCTTGAGCGCCTGCGCCATGGCATAGGACGTCACAGAAACGTCGCTGCCTTCCAGCGCCGCATCGCTCAGCACCACGGCGTCGTCGGCTCCCATGGCAAGCGCTTTGCGCAGCAACTCTTTCATGTTTTGCGGAGCCATCGTGAAAACGGTGACGGTCGTATCGCCACCGAGCCGCTCTTTCAATTGAAGAGCAGCTTCGATCGCGTATTCGTCGAACGGGTTGAGCGCGGTTTCAACGCCGGCGCGCACCAAACGCTTCGTCGTGGGATCGATGCGGCGGACGGCGTTCGGATCCGGCACGAGCTTTACGGTTACGACGATCTTCACGCGAGGAAAAGACCTCCAAGAAATGCAGAGACCCCGCAAGGGGTTCTGAGAGAACCCGGGTTCATTGGGCTCGCTGGAGGTGCGCCCCTGCCGTCACGGAACCTACGCATGTAATGAATTTAGGAATCATTCTCATATTGGCGACGTTAGCGTCGCCCGCGCCGTCGCCGTCACCGAGCGCCGGCCCGGCGGCGGACCCCTGCGGGGGCGCGACAACCAATCTGTTGGCAACCCTGAACCGGCCGACGGTCGGTTTTAGCGCGTGCGCCGTGAAGCCGCGCGAAAGTTTGTGGGAACTCGGATACGCCAACCTGATTCAAAACGATGGATCGCACGCCGCCGTTTATCCGCAAGGTTTCATCCGTTTCGGTGCGTCGCCGCGGTTGGAATGGGACGTCGTCGGTCCGAACTATTTCACCCAAAAGGCCGGCGTTCTTCAGCGCGGCTTCCTCGACGGCGGAGTCGGCGCGAAGTATGAGTTTTTTAGCAGCCCATCCGATGTTGCCGCGGTCGATGTGCTCTACATTTTTCCGACCGGGTCGGCGCTGTTTACGGCCGGCGCGCCGGTTGCGACGCTGAATTTCGACTACGGACACTCGCTTTCACCGGTTGCGGGGGTTGCCACGACAATCGGCGTGCAATCGTCTTTCGCGCAAACGCTCGATGGACGCGCAGCGCGTTTTATGTCGCTGCTGCCGTCGGTGGCTTTCACGATTCAAAGTAATCCGCGCACGCAGTTTTATGCGGAGTGGTACGGCCAAACGCGGATCCGTCCCGACGGCGGAACGCTTTTTGGCGTGAACGGTGGCATTCAATTCTTGCTGCGACCGAACGTCGAGATCGACGCCGAACTGGGCCAAACCGTCACCGATTTAGAGCGCGGGCATTATTTCGGCTTCGGCATAAGCGTCCGGCCCTAACGCAGTCCATGAACGACGCAGGGGTACTTCCGCCTAGTATATAATGTCGCGTATACTTGACATATAGTCATACATACGCTACATTATGTCGCATGAAGCCTGCATCCAACCCTACGTCTGCGGCCGGTCGCCGATATGCCGTCGAGTTCTCGATTTCGATGGTCGCCTATGCGGTCGTCCTGATTGTCAGCATCAACGCGATCGAGCACGCCTTGCCACCGGCCCTCAAACTTGTGTTCGCGCTTCTGCCGCTTATCCCGATCGCGTTCGTCTTTGCAGCGATCGTGCGGTACATGAGCAGCATCGACGAGCTGCAGCGGAGGATTCAGATCGAGTCACTTTCGCTTGCAGCGGGCATCACCGCGCTGCTCGCCATCACGTACGGATTCCTCGAGACCGTTGGATTGCCGCACCTGAGCGCATGGTACGCTTATGCGGCCGTTATGGTCGCTTGGCTGATCGCTCAGCCATTCGTGGCGCGACGGTATCGCTGATGCGCAACCGCATCCGCGTTCTTCGCGCCGAACGCGAATGGTCGCAGGCCGAAGTGGCCGATCGCCTCGGCATCGCGCGTCAAACGATAAATGCGCTCGAAACGGGGAAATACGCGCCGAGTCTTCCGCTCGCGTTCAAAATTTCGAAATTGTTTGCAAAACCGGTCGAAGAGATCTTCGATCCGGCTTCCGAGGAGTAACACATGAAGCGCTTTCTTCTTGCGGCAGCCCTAGCCGCGATCGCATCGACGGGTTCCGCGCGAGCCACGGCGCCGCCACCGCTTCCAACTCCGACCAAGTCTTTCGAAGCAGGCTCAATTCACGTCGAGGTGTACGGAACTCCCGGAAGGCGCGCGCTGGTTTTCATTCCGGGGTTAACGTGCGGACCGTGGGAGTGGTCGGGCGAGATCGCGCAGCTCTCTCCGTATTATACGATTTATGCGCTCACGCTACCCGGCTTCGACGGGCATCCCGCAATCAAGACGCCGCTCTTCCAAACAGTCTCCGCCGACTTTTGGACGCTTCTGCAAACCGAGTCGATCGTCAAGCCGGCCGTCATCGGACACAGTTTAGGCGGAACGCTCGCCATCATGCTCGCCGAACAGCACTCCGAAAAACTGGGCGGCGTGATATCGGTCGACGGGCTGCCGACCTTTCCCGGCATGGACAGAATGACGGCCGATCAGCGCGCGCAAGCGGCCGCGCAGATGACGACCGCCATGGCACAGGCTTCGACGCCCACGCAGTTCGCGGCCATGGAAAAAATGTACGTTCTGCCCAACCTCATGACGTCGCCCGACGACATCGCAGCCGTAGCTCCCTTGGCCGCACGCAGCGATATTGCGGCGACTGCAGCCTGGACCGCCGAAGACATCGCGCTCGATCTGCGTCCGCAGCTCACCAAGGTCACGACACCGCTGTTGGTGATCGCGCCGTATGACGCGGCGTTCGAAAGTAAGGTGCTGCCGGATGCCGCAGCTAAGCGCGGCTACTACGAGTCGCTGCTCGCGAACGACCCCACGGCAAACGTGCAGATGATCGACCCCGCACGGCACTTCGTCATGTACGACCAGCCGCAGAAACTCCGCGACGCTATCGCGGCGTTTCTAAAACACTACCCGCCGGGCTAGACGTGCTCATCGGGTTCGGCGTGGTGAGCGTCCTTTTGGTCGTCGGCGTTCGGATTTAAATCGGTGTCGCCGTAGACGGCTTCAGCCGCCTCGACCTCGTCAGTTTCGCGCTCTGCTTTATCTTCGTCGTCGAGACGTTCGCGTTCCATAGGAATCTCCTTATTCTTCACGCACGCCGAGTTTCGTCCAAGTGTAGGCGCATTTCTTCGAGATCGAAAATAAACGCGGGAAAGCGTTAGGGCTTCTTCGGTTCGTTCATGCCGAAGAGGTTTTGCTCCATATCGCGATCGTCTTCTTGTGAATCTACGTCGGGGTCAATTTTCTCGTTGCGCCCGGCATCCTCGCGGCGCGCTCCTCCCGGTTTGGTTTGGTTTTCGGTCAGGTCGTCTTGAAAGATCTCGCCGGCGCGGTCTTTGGGCAGTTTTTCCATGAAGCGGTCTTACCCGCTTTGTTTAAACTCGCGGGGTCGCGCGGAACGAACCCGAGCCGCAGATCTCAACGATCTGATCATTGCTCAGGCGGCGGAAGCTGACGTTGCAGTACTTGAACGCCTCGCCTGCCTCAGCGGCTTCATAGAGGCCCTGGGCTTCGGGATTGAGGCTCGGATGCTGGCGAACCGTACGGTTTTTGAAGTTGACGCGGTAGACGAGCTTCTCTCCGAAAAGTGAAACGTCGCCGCGCGCATTTTCATAGCCGCCGTAAATGGGTTCCTGGACCTCCTCGGCGCCCGCTTGTTTGGCTTTCATGAGAAGGACGTCGACAGGGGCGATTTCGGGTTCGCAGATCATATCGCTTCACCTAACCCACGCGGCATGACGAAGGTTGCACTTCGGCGCAAATCCCGGCTCACGCCCGGGGCAGCGTGTTGAAGAGCAAGAAAATGTAGGAAACCGTCCACGCCAGGGTCGCCAATGCCACCGCCTGTTGGACGGCACTTTGGCGCAAGAAAATTGGCAGTGCGGTGATCGACGCAACCAGCAGCTTCAGACTAAAGTCGGCATTAAACGTCAGGTGCCCGTCGAGCAAAAATGATTGAACGAACGTGGCCAATATAACGATGACGAGCAGCGAGAAGAACCATTGCCGGTTTTCTTCGTAAGCCCGCCCCATATCTTCGACTCCCGGCGGCAAGATGAGACCGGAAATCACGTACAGCATCGCCGGCACCGTTATCGTGAAAACGAAAATCGCGAACGTCCAGCCGGTGTGGTTTGCGAGGCTGAAATCCGACCACTTCCGGGTGCACGCCCCGCTATTCCATCAGTTTTTTCGTGAAATAGGTCCACTCCAATGCCGAGGTATGCGCGCGCTCCTTCAGATTGGCGCCCGATCCGTGGCCGCCTTCAGTGACTTCGTAAAACAGATAGGGCACCTGCATTGCAGACAGGATGGCGGCGAACTTGCGGGCGTGCTGCGGTCCAACGCGATCATCCTTGGTCGTCGTCCAAATAAACGGCTCCGGGTAGGCGACCCCCGCACGAAGGTTGTTGTACGGCGAAATTTTCGCCAGGAACGCTTGTTCCGCCGGAACCGAGACACTGCCGTACTCACCAACCCACGATGCGCCCGCCTGAATTTTTTCGTAGCGCAGCATGTCGAGAAGCGGAACTTGTATGTCGACCGCGTTCCACATCGAGGGATGCTGCGTAAATTCGACGCCCATAAGTAGGCCGCCGTTGGAACCGCCTTCGATCCCTAAATAACGCGGAGAGGTGATCTTGCGCGCGACCACATCCCGGCCCACCGCGTAGAAGTCATCGTAAATACGCTGCCGGTTCGTTTTCAGGCCGGCCTCGTGCCACGCCGGTCCGAACTCGCCGCCGCCGCGAATATTGGCAAGCACGAATACGCCCCCGCGCTCGAGCCACAGCTTGCCGAGGGTGCCTGAATAGAACGGCGTCTCCGATATCTGGAATCCGCCGTACGCATTTATCACCGTTGGGTTGCGCCGGTTTGGTTTCAGGTTTTTAGGATGCACGATAAAGTACGGAATCTTGGTGCCATCGGCGGATGTTGCTTCGTGCTGTTCGACGACGTCAGCCGAGGCGTTGAACTGCGCGGGAAGCGCTTTCTCAACCGACGCCGTCCCCGTTGATGTATTGACGGCCCACAGGGTGGTCGGGGTCAAAAAGCTCGTCACTTGCAAGAACGCATTGCCGTTATGCTGGTCGGTGTCGACCAGATTAACCGCCGAGTTGTCGGGGAGATTCAGACGGCGCGAACTCCACGTTCCGTTGGCGCGCGGTGAAAAGACGATCCCGCGTCCACGGACGTTTTGATACAGCGCGACCAAAAGCTGCGAACGGGTGGCTTGCACGCCGTCGATCGATTCCCGCGGTCCAGGCGCGTACACGAGTACCGGATTGAGGTGCGCGGGGTCCGCCTTGGTCGCGGCCAAGTCGATCGCAACGAGCGCGCCCGGCGCAAACGCACGGCCGCCCGCCGTCCACGTTTCGTTGGGCGAGAGAATGATTTTTCCGGCCACCAGCGTGCGTATATCTGCCTTGAGCGGCACGGCCAGACGCTGCAGCCCATTCGCCGTGAAAATGTAGTATTGAGATGTAAAGAACGTCACGCCGCGCCGGATCAGGGTCGCGTGGTTACCGGATCCGTCTTGCAACGTAAAGGCGTCCGCACTGACATCGCTCTTTTCCCCGCGAAAGACCTCTACTGCGCTGGAAAGCGGCTGTCCGCGCTTCACGCGCTTGATGATGTAGGCGTATCCCGAGGACGTTAGCTCGCCGGGATTCCACTCGCGCGAAACCAGCAGCGTGTTTGCGTCCTCCCACGCTGCTTGCTGCTTGCCGCGCGCCAGGGTGAATCCGCCCGGGACAAATGATTGTGTGTGAAGGTCGAATTCGCGAATCGTTCGCGCATCTTCGCCACCGTCAGAAAGCGCCAGCAAACAGCGTTGCTCCGCCGGCCAGTAGCAATCCACGCCCTCCCACACCCAATTTGCCTTTTCGGATGCTGCCAGGGCGTCCAGGTCCAGCACCGTCGTCCAGTGCGGCGAAGCTGAAGCATAACTGGAAGGAGTCGTCCGGCGATAAATGCCTCGCACGTGCTGATCGTCTTGCCAGAAATTATAGATCGCGCCATGAATGATCGACGGTACGGGAATCCGCCCTTTTGCCTGTGCTATTTTGAGCGCATCAGCGTATAGCGCCGCGTAGTGCGGGTCGCCTTGCAACACCGGAAGCGTTTTAGCATTTTCGGTTTGCACCCACGCCATCGATTGCGCACCGTCTTTATCCTCAAGCCAGAGGTACGGATCCGCGCCTGCGGGCGTAACCGGCGGGGCCTGTGCGACGGTCGCCTGCGCGGCGAGCGCGGAAGATTGGGCGCCGGCCCGTAACGCGAGGTTCTGTCCGAAGATCAGGGCAACGATTAATGCTACGACGCCAAGCGAACGGATAACGCGATTCATAATTCCTCCCGTGTTTGCAACTCCGTGATATGGGACGGCCGGGACTCGAACCCGGACGGCCTTACGGCCAGCAAATTTTAAGTCTGCTGTGTCTACCGATTCCACCACCATCCCAAAAAGAAGGGGCGGTCGACTCTTATCGAATCGGCCGCCCCTTTACTGCCTGGAAAGCAGTTCTTTAGGTCATCGAAGACGCGTCGTCGGGCATCATTTCCGCGGTTTGCAAACGGATGGAAGCCGTGGCGGCTTCTTTCGTGGCCTCGATGGTGTCCTTGATGACTTCGCCGCCGCGGCGCACGATTTCACCGCCGGCTTCGCGCATTTTGTCTTTCATCTGATCGGTCATCGGTCCGATCCGTTCGGACTCGAAACGGGTGACCGGCAGCATCATACCAACCAGAAAACCGACCGCCATTCCGGCAAGCAGCATCCCGATCGGGTTCTCCACCGTCACGTCCCGCACGCGCATGCCTGCGCTGCCGATCGCATCCTTTGCGCCCTGGACGCGATCCATGACGGCTCCCTTCGCATCCTCGATTTTGTTCTGAGCCGCTTCTTTGCCGCGCTCGCGCACGTCTTCTACTTCGCGGGATTCGTACCGCTCTTGATCCATGCCATGTCCTCCTTCACGCTACGCGCAGTTTTGATCAAAATCCAGTGGTGTTGCGTCCCGAAATTTTATAGCCGCTCGTCGTGCCGGCCGCCATTCAGCGACGATTCGCCAAACGTGGGCTGTGATTGCGCGTAACTCTCGACATAATCGGGCTGCGCCCAATCACGCGGGCGGTTCGCACTACGGACAGCGCGTGCGGCTGCCATGCCGCCGACCAAGCCAATGCCAGCCAAGAGCCACGTGCGTCCGCGTGCGAAGTCTTGCGCATCGCTCCAAAGCGACGTGCCGTCGCGCGACCGTAAGTAGCTCGCGGCATCGCTTACGCCGCCGGCCAACATATCCACAAGATCGGCCGCCTGGGGCTCGCCCTTTTCGCGCAAGACTTCGCCGACGTCACTCGCCACCGTGCCGTAATGCTCGACCCGGTCGGCCAGCATTTCAGCGCCGCGACCGACGGCCTGATTGATCACGCCCTGCGAGCGTTGCCATAAATCACTGGGGTCCATACGTATCGCCATCTTGCTACCTCCATTATGGTGAGTCGTCCAGTACATACCCAAGCAAAAGACCAAAGGGCGGGCAGGCAACCGTTTCCAACCCTACTACCTTGGAGAAACAACCGCTGCGATGATCTTCCGAGATCGCGCCGATGCAGGCAAAGAGTTGGCTAGAAAACTGGCTCCTCACAAAGGTAGCGGCGCGCAGGTGCTGGCGCTGCCGCGCGGCGGAGTGCCGGTGGCTTTCGAAGTTGCACGTGCGCTGCGCGCGCCGCTCGACGTTTTCGTGGTACGTAAACTGGGTGTTCCGGGGCATGTGGAGCTCGCCATGGGAGCAATCGCGTCGGGCGGCGTGCGCGTCCTGAACGAAGAGACGCTCGCAGAACTGCGCATCAACGACGCGACGCTAAACGCGGTCACGCAAGCGGAACTGGCAGAACTGCAGCGCCGCGAAAACGCTTACCGCGGCGGCTTACCCCCGCCGCAGGTTTCTGCGAGACCCGTGATTCTCATCGACGACGGACTCGCCACGGGCGCAAGCATGTATGCGGCCGTGCTTGCACTGCGCGCACTGTCCCCGAGCAAGATCGTCGTCGCGGTGCCGGTGGCGCCTGCCGATGCGTGCGCGAATATCGCGCGGTACGTCGACGAAATGGTCTGCGCCGCAACGCCGGAGCCGTTTCGCGGGGTTGGTGCTTGGTACGGCGACTTCCGGCAAGTGAGCGATGACGAAGTGCGTGCTATGCTGCGCAGCGCCAGGGATTGGCCGGGTACCGAATGAGCGAACGCGAGATCGCATTGCGCGCGGATGGCAAGGTTTGCCGCACATCTGCCGGAAAGCCGCGCGCCGTGGGCCTGATTCCGAAGAATGTGGAAACTGCGACGATCAAGGTCGCGGGCAAGTCGCTTCCTCTGACAAACCTCAACAAGGTTTTCTGGCCGAAACTCGGCTTGCGCAAACGCGATCTGCTGGAATACTACGAGGGTATCGCCTCGGCGCTTTTACCGCACCTACGAGACCGCGCGATCGTCATGAAGCGTTATCCCAACGGTATCGGCGGCGAATTCTTCTTCATGAAGCGGACGCCGGCGTCGCGGCCGGCGTGGATCAAAACGTGTCCGGTCCAGCACGGTAAAGGCGTGATCGATTTTCCGCTCGCCAACGATGTCGCGTCGCTCCTCTGGCTCATCAATCTGGGGTGCATCGATCTCAATCCCTGGTATGGTTTTTGCGATGCGCCGGATCAGCCGGATGTTCTTCACTTTGATCTCGACCCCGAGAAAGAGGCGCCCTTCGCGCTTGTGCGCGAAGCGGCGCTTATCGTGCGCGACGCGCTCGAAGTGCTCGGCATGACCGTTTTTGCCAAGACGTCTGGCGGCCGCGGCATGCACATCTACACCGGAATCAAGCGCGGGCCGGCGCAGCACGAAGTCTGGGCGTTCTCAAAACAACTCGGACACGAACTCGCGCGCGCGCACCGCGACGTTTTCACGGTCGAATACAAAGTTGCAAACCGGCCGACCGGCAAAGTGCATCTCGACTACAATCAGAATCGCTCCGGGGCCACCCTCGCCTCCATCTATTCAGTGCGCCCCAATCAGTTTGCGGGCGTCTCCATGCCGGTGACGTGGAAAGAAGTCGAGGACGGGATCGAGCCGCACGACTTTACGATGCTGAATGCGGTTAAGCGCGTGAAAAACGTGGGCGATTTGTGGAAGCCGCTCACGCAGTCGCGCGGCCGCTTCGACCTGCGTTCCCTCCTTTAGGAGTCTTCCGCTCGCGCCACCCACGGCGTCGCCGGATTCCGCGCCTCTAGTCGCTGGTCAAACGCGGCGGGGAAATTTGCAGCAAGCCCAGGACGTGCGAGAGTTTTTCAGCGAGCTTGCTTTGACCGCCGCGTAGCGCTTCTTCGCGCAGCGCGCGCAGCTCTTCGACCGCGCGGCTCACGTTAGGGCGGTTCATTTCGCGAAAAACCTCACGCGCGCGATTGAAACGCGTCTCCTCATCTTCTTCGCGGGAGCGGCGCTCGAACGAAGGCAACTCGTCGGAGTGTCCGAGCACGATGTCGCCCGCGATCTCGATAATCGCGTCGGCGTGCACGCGTGCGCCCGTCGCGGCCAGATCGACATAGCGATCCTCGCGATCGTGCGCGGAGATCGCGATCAGGTTCGCCTCTACGCAGAGTTCGATCAAGCCGCCGACATAAGGAATCGCCTCGGTGGCCGTCTCCAAATACGCCTCGTAAAGCTCTTCTTCGTCCTCTTCGGTCGCATCTAAGTAGTAGCTCCACGCGCGCCGCGCGTCGAGCACGGCCCTGAAAACCTCGCTATCGCTCATCGTGCGCACTTCTACGCACGGCCCTCCGGTCCGCTAGTGCCGCAGCAAATAGCCTAAGAGCAGATCGTTGGTTGTGACGAGCGCTTGCGAATGGCCCACCAAAATGTAGGCCTCGTCGAGAATCAGCGCGCCCGAGAGCAAAATGTCCGCGCGCTGAGCGACCATACCGGAAAGATCTTTGCGTTGTTCTACTGTAAGCAGCGACAACCGTTCGATAACGCTCGCCAGTTCGGCGCGCGCAAGCGCCTCGTATGGCTCCGTCATTCGGCGGCCGGCCACAACCGCGCGCGATGTGGTTGCGCTTCCCCCTACCATTACCAAGCAATCGATTTTCGCGAAATCATGCAGCGGCCGGAGCATAATTTGTGCTTCCGCTCGGGCCTGTTTCATGTCACCGGCGGTAGCAACTTCGCGAAGTGATGGGAACCGCTCGGTCAAACGCACGGCGCCCATCTCGAACGAAACGGAGGCGTCACGCGTCGCGTACTCCGAGCTGCCGCCGCCCACGTCGAGCACGCCGTAAGTCTGTTCGACAGGCAATCCCGAGATCGCACCTTCATAGGAATACCGCGCTTCTTCTTCGCCGGTTATGATCTCCAGCGGCACGCCCGCAAGATCTTCGACGGCGCGTGCAAACTCTTCCGCATTGCCGGCGCGCCGCAGCGCGCTTGTAGCGATTGCTTTAAGCTCCGGATGAAACTCATGGATCGCGGCGACGTGCTCCTGCACAGCTTCCAACGTCCGGCGCATCGCGTCCTCGCGTAAGCGCCCGCTTTCGCGCAGGCCCTCGCCCAAGCGCGTTCCAGTCGAACGGTGAAGCAGTATCTTCGTCGCAGGATCGACCTCAACGGCGAGCGCTCTCGTCGAGTTCGTTCCGATGGAGATGACGGCTTTAACTGTCAGGGCTGTGGCGGGATTCGAAAAGTGCGGCGCGGCGTTTCTTGCGCAAAAAATGACGCTCGTGCGCCGGCGCGGCGTCGGGCTTCTCCCACTCCTGCGTCATTTTGAGGTACTGCGCAATCTGCTCTTCGAGATCGGCGTCGTGGATTTGCGGCGCGAGCATGGCCAGCGGATGGCGCTCCTCGCCGGTCACGATGAACTCGGCAGGCTTGCGGCGCGCGAGCGCGCGGTCGTAGGCAGCGCGGTTCCGGGAGAGATCGGCGGCGGGAACCGTCGCTAAGCGGCCATCGTCTAGGCGGACGACCGCTCCAAATGCGTGGATGTTGATGACGACGCCTGGCTGCGTCTGGGCGTTCATTGCCGAGGCGGTTTTACGTAAATGATCGTTTCGTTGGGACCGACCAAATGTAGCCGGTCGTGGATCTCGGGGACGGCGCCTTGCGGATCCATCAGACGCCGGATCTCACGCTGCTCGCTGCGCTTGCGGTGCGCGAGCGCGCCGATATCTTTTTGAACCGACGAAAGCGAGTGAGCCATCGCCACGTTTTCGTTGACGATGTGCGCGAACTGGATCGAGACGAGGGTGGCGGCTACAAGGACCATGGCGGCGACGGCAATGCGGCTCAGGAGACGGAAAACCTGGCCCGAGCGCTTTTTCACGGGCCGGTTCTTACTGTTTCCAGGCGCTCGGTTTGCCATGCGCCTATTCGCCGGTACTTCTGAT
This sequence comes from Vulcanimicrobiales bacterium, assembly GCA_038215615.1. Classification (GTDB taxonomy): domain Bacteria; phylum Vulcanimicrobiota; class Vulcanimicrobiia; order Vulcanimicrobiales; family Vulcanimicrobiaceae; genus Rubrimentiphilum. The sequence continues at coordinate 69,073 of JBBQQR010000003.1, forward strand.
AGCGCGCCTCTTTCAGCTGCGCCGCCGGCAAGCTCGCGAGCTCATCGAGGGCGTCACCAATATTCTTCAACACGCGCGAGATCGTCCCCGCTGGATCGCGGTGCGCTCCGCCCGTCGGTTCGGGGACGATTTCGTCGGCGATACCGAACTGCAGCAGATCTTGCGCGGTCAGCTTGAGCCGTGTCGCAGCTTCTTCAGCTTTCGACGCGTCGCTCCAGAGAATGGCCGCGCAACCCTCAGGGCTCGCCACCGAATAATAGCTGTGTTCGAGCATGATGATGCGGTCTGCGATGCTCATCGCGAGCGCGCCGCCGCTGCCGCCTTCGCCGATGACGGTTGCAACGATCGGGACGCGAGTGATCGTGAACTCGTACAGGCACGCCGCGATCGCCTCCGATTGGGCGCGTTCTTCCGAGCCTATGCCCGGATCCGCTCCCTTGGTGTCGACGAAGGTCACAATCGGCAAGCCCAGATGCGAAGCCAAATGCGCCAAACGCTGAACCTTACGATAGCCTTCGGGCGAGGGCATGCCGAAGTTGCGCCGCAGATTTTCCTTGGTATCGCGTCCACGCTGCTGCGCGATGGCCATCACGGAGCGCTCGCCGATTTTTGCGAATCCGCCGACGATCGCATGATCGTCGCGGAAGTGCCGGTCGCCATGCAGTTCATCGAACTGCGCAAATTCCGCGATGTAATCCGCCGCGGTCGGACGATTGGGGTGGCGCGCCATGTGCACTTTTTGCCACGGCGTCATCGAGCCGAATATCTCGCGCTGAATCTGCGAGTATTTCTCTTCGAGCGCGAGAATTTCGGGCGAAAGGTCGAGCGACTGTTGGGCGTTGGCCGCGCGCAGCTCGGCAATGCGCTTTTCGAGTTCGAGCAGCCCTCTCTCGCGTTCCACGATCAAATTCACGAGGCCGCGGTCCGCGCACGGTGGCCGGCAGCCGCGTAATCGAGCAGCCGCGTTAGCGTCGCTTTGAGATCGGCGCGCGAAACGACCATATCTATATGGCCCTTCTCCAACAGAAACTCGGCGGTCTGGAATTGATCCGGGAGCTTTTGCCGGATGGTCTGTTCGATGACTCGCCGTCCGGCGAAGCCGATCATTGCCTTAGGTTCGGCTGCGATCACGTCGGCCTGGAACGCAAACGAAGCCGAGACGCCGCCGGTCGTGGGATCGGTCAACACGGTCACCAAGAAATTTCCATCTTCGCGATAGCGCGCCACCGCCGCCGTCGTCTTCGCGAGCTGCATCAGCGCGAGCATGCCTTCTTCCATTCGTGCGCCGCCGCTCGCGGTGAAGATCACACACGGCAAACGAAGCTCGCGCGCCCGTTCGAGTAGCATGGTGATCCGTTCGCCGACGACCGTTCCCATTGTGCCGCCGCGGAAGTGAAAATCCATCACGCCGATCGCCGCTTCGAAACCGCCGATTTTTCCGGTTCCGCAGATCACGGCTTCGCTCAATTGCGATTTCTCGCGATCGCCGGCAAGCTTTGCGGCATACTTCCTTTTATCGACCCACTCCAGCGGATCGCCCGGCAAAACGTCTGCGCCGATTTCTCTGAAGTCGCCGTCTACGGTGATGTTGATCCGGTCAACCGCGCTCATGCGAAAGTGGTGGCCGCAGCGCGGGCAAACCCAGAGATTGGCCGCCAGATCGCGCCGGTACAATACCTCGGAACACTTCGGACACTTGCTCCACGTCGCTGCGTCTTCGGATTGTTCGTTTTTCGCGCGGCGGCGCGGCAGCCAATCAGGCATCTACGAGCTCGAAAATATCCGGCCGGCGTAAAGTTTACGCAGCTGCTTCAAGTAGTTGAGAATTTCTTTGTTGTTGAGCTTCGATTCGCCCAAAACGCGATCGGTAAACACATACGGCACTTCCAGCGCTTTGCCGTAATGTCCCTTAGCGATCACTTCGAGCCCGATCTTGAATCCGATCGGATCGAGTTCGACGCCCTCGATCGCTGAACGCCGCACCAAGAAGTATCCGCTGGTAATATCCTTGATGCGCGTCAGCGGCTGCGCCAATGCGCACGCGACCTTGGAGGTAACGATGCGCCTCCACGGCCAGTTGGTAATTCCGCCGCCGCGCACGTACCGGCTGCCGACCGCTAAACCGTAACCATCTTCGAGCGCGCGCACGAGCTTTGGAAGAATCGCGATGTCGTGACTGAAGTCGGCGTCCATGGCGCCCAGCGCCTCGGATTCCGGCCGCGCGGCGCGCCACCCATCGATGACGCCGCTCGAAAGTCCGAGCTTGCCGGGGCGGTGCAAACAGCGGACCGGAAGCTCCAATGCGAGGCGGTCGGCGATCGCGCCGGTACCGTCGGGTGAATTGTCATCAACGACGACGATCTCACCGTCGAGCGCGTTTTTCGTGAAGATGTCGTTCAGCTCGCGAATCAGGCGTTCGATGCCGCCCGCTTCGTTGTACGTCGGAATGACGATGGAAAATTTTAAGCTGGACATGCCGTTCCCACAGGATACGACGCTGGAGCGTCCTGTCCCGGTCCGGGTCGTTCTAGGAGAGTCGTTTCAGCAGCGGGTTGGTCTGCGGGTCGTAGCCCGGCAGCACTTTATACATCTCGCGCGCGCTGCGCAGCATCACGCCCTCCTCGGAGATCGAGAGCACCTCGTCCGCATCGAGGAGCGTCTCTTCTTTGGTGTCGTTCCAAAAAATGAGCAAACACTCCGGAACGCGCGTTTCTCCGATCGCAAAGACGCCGCGAACCTCACCCAGCGCGCCTTCCGTCGAGTTGAGCACGGGCGTTCCATAAGCAAGATTTTCGAGCAGTTTAGGCATGCCTTATTATACCCCCGCCAGGTAATTCAGCAACGCAACGACCACCAACGCCGCAGTTTCGGTGCGTAAAATGCGGGTTCCCAAACCGATTACGCGTGCTCCGCGCAGCTTCGCCGCCTCAGCCTCGGAATGCGCGAAACCACCTTCCGGTCCGATCACCACCAAAATGCCGCGCGCACCCGCAATCATCGAGGGAAGCTCATCACGCAACGGCGCATCGCCGGCAAGCTCCCACGGAAAAAGCACGCAATCGTAGATTGAAAACGTCTCGAGCAGCGCTGCGAACTCGACCGGTTCGCGCACTTCCGGAATCTCGTCGCGGCCGCATTGCTCGGCAGCAGTTTTTGCCAAACGCCGCCAGCGATCGAGCTTCCCCTTACCGCTTTCGACGACAACCGAGCGCTCGGAATAAAATGGTACGATCGCAGCAACACCGAGCTCGGTCAGCTTCTCTACCACAAAGTCCATTTTTTGGCCCTTCGGTACGCCTTGCGCAACGGTTACCTGCAGGCGCGTCGTCACCCGCGGTGCGACGGGCACGCTGAGCTGCGCGCGCACAGCACCGTTCTCTACTTCAAGTATGGCGTTGAATCGATTGGCCGTTGAATCGATGATCTGAACTACATCACCCGATCGCTTTCGCAGAACGTGAACGATCTTGTGCGCGTCATCTCCGGCCAGCGTCACGGTTTGGCCCGCGCCGTAAACGCCTTCGACGAAAAATCGCGGCGCCGCCATCGTTACTCCGGCCGGAACGCGTCTTTGACTTTGTCGAAGAACGACCGCTCTTGAACCCGATCTCCGCCCAGCCGCGCATACTCTTCAAGCAGCTCCCGCTGGGCGTGCGTCAATTTTCCGGGGATTTCAACATGCACCGTTACGATGTGATCGCCCCGTTGCGTGCCGCGGACGGTCGGCATGCCGCGTCCGCGCATTCTGATACTGACGCCGGATTGGGTGCCCGCGCCGATGCCGAGTTCGAGCTGCCCTTCGAGCGAAGGAACGCCGATCGCTCCGCCAAGCGCCGCCTGTGGAAAACTGATCGGCACCTCGACGTACGTGTCGAGTCCGTTGCGTCTGAAAACCTTGTGCGGCGCTATTGTAATGTAGACGTACAAATCGCCGGCGCTGCCGCCGTGAGTTCCGGATGCGCCCGCTCCGCTGATGCGTATGCGGCTGCCCTCGTCGACGCCGGCCGGAATTTTTACGCTTAACGAACGTTCGACTTCGCGCCGGCCGCGGCCGCCGCAATCGGGGCACGGATGCTCCACGACTTGGCCCTCGCCTCCGCACTTCGAGCATGCAGATTGCGTGACGAATTGCCCGAGCGGCGTTTGGCGCACCGTCCGCATGACCCCGGTTCCGGAACAACGGTCGCAGGACGTTATCAGCGTGCCCACGGCCGCGCCCGACCCGCGGCACGTCTCGCAGGCCGCCAAATGCGAGAACTGGATCTCACGGGTGATGCCCGAGAACGCTTCTTCAAGTGAAATCTGCAGGTCGTAACGCAGGTCTTCACCACGCGAGGGCCCATTGCGCCGCATCGTTTGCTGCGCGCCGCCGCGCTCGCCGAAGAACATATCGAAGATGTCGCCGAAGCCGCTCGAGCCGAAGCCCTGGCCGAAACCAAAGTCGCTGAAGCCCGCTCCCGAGCCCGCGCCGTTTCCAATCGTGCCGTATCGATCGTATTGCGCGCGTTTTTGCGGATCCGAAAGTACCTCGTAGGCTTGATTGATCTCTTTGAACCGGTGCTCGGCATCGGATTTGTCGGCCGCAACATCGGGATGATGCTTGCGGGCGAGCTTGCGGTACGCGCGGCGCACCTCGTCGGCATCCGCTGCCCGGCCTACGCCAAGCACTTCGTAGAAGTCGCGCGACATCGGTTACTTGATCTCGGCGTCGGAGAGACGCGAGGACAACGTTTCCGCGGTGCCCGATGCGAGCGCCATCAAACGGGCGTACGGCATACGGCGCGGGCCCAGGACCGAGAGCATGCCGATCGCGCTTTCGCCGAAACGGTACGGTACGGTGACGATGCTGAAGTCGTTCATCTCGTCGACGCCCAGCTCGTGGCCAATCTTCACTTCGGGCGCTTCGGCCATCATCGAGTCGGCGACCAGATCGTAGAGCGTTTTCTGTTCTTCGACGATGTTGAGTATCGAACGCAGTTTGCGCGCGTCTTGAAACTCCGGCTGATCGAGCAAATTTTGCGCACCTGACGCAGCGAGCGTAGATTGCTCCCCGGAGCGCGCGCTGCGTAGTGCGGTCATAATAACGGTTTTGAATTCCGCGGCCAAACCGAGTTCATCGACCGCCGCCGCAACGTCGCTTTCACGAATGTCGCGCAGCATCTTATTGCCGAGCCGCGAGTTGAGCGCGTTGGAAAGACACGTGAGTTCATCCGGGCCGATGTCAGCGGCGAGCTCGAAAAGACTTTGCGACGCTGCTCCCATGGAGGTCACAACGATCCCCATACCCGTTCGCGCGGAGAGCCAAATGAGCTGCAGATGGCGGAACATCTGCGCATCGTTCGAAGGCTTGGTCGCAAACGCGAGATTTTTGGAAAGTCTGCCGAGTAAGCGCGTAGCGCTTTCGATCACTTCGTCGAGTTCACGGCTCGCGTCGCGCAGTTCGTCGCGGATGCGGCGGCGGTCGGCGGCCTGCAGCGTCTCCGGCTGCATCAGTTGATCGACGAACGTGCGGTAGCCGGCATCCGATGGAATGCGGCCGGCCGACGTGTGCGGTTGAACCAGGTACCCGCCCGCTTCCAGGTCCGCCAATTCGTTGCGGACCGTCGCCGAGCTTACGCCCAGGCTGTATTTTTGGGTGAGCGTCTGCGACGCCACCGGCTCGGCCGTAGCGATATATTCGTAGACGACCGTCGCCAGGATATACGCTTTGCGCTTATCTAGGCCGCCGGGGCTCCCGGGGTTCATGGCTCTATCTTAGCAATCGCTGGCTAGGAGTGCTAGGTCCTCGCACGGATTTTTTCGGCAGGCGCCGCACCCGGCTCCCGGTAAACTCGCGGCATGAAGTCCGCCGAATCGATCGAGGCCCTCTCCCAAGAGAGCCGGCGCTTTCCGCCGTCCGCCGAATTTTCCGCCCAGGCCAACGCTCAGCCGGACATCTATAAGGAAGCCGAGCGCGACTACTTGGCATTTTGGGAGTCTTGGGCGCGCAAATTAGAGTGGTCGAAGCCCTTCAGTAAGATCCTTGAGTGGAACGAGCCGTTCGCGCGCTGGTTCAGCGACGGCGAGCTCAACGCGTCGGTCAATTGCCTCGACCGTCACGTTCGCGCCGGCAAGGGCGAGAAGGTCGCCTATTACTATGAAGGCGAGCCCGGCGACCGCCGGACGATCAGCTACCAACAATTACTCGACGACGTCTGCCGTTTTGCCAACGGCTTGCGCAAACTTGGCGTAAAGAAAGGCGACCGCGTCGCCATCTACATGCCGATGATTCCCGAACTTCCCGTTGCGATGTTGGCCTGCGCGCGCATCGGCGCCGCGCATTCCGTTATCTTCGGCGGTTTCTCACCCGATTCCATCGTAGATCGCGTCAACGATGCCGAGTGCGTCGCGCTCATTACCGCCGACCAGGGCTGGCGGCGCGGTAACAAAGTTCCGCTTAAAAATAACTGCGATACGGCGATGGCGGGCACGCCGTCAATCAAGCACTGCATCGTCGCCAAACGCGTAGGCGATCCGGTCGAGATGCAGGCCGGGCGCGACGTGTGGTGGGAGGACGTCGTCAAGGACCAGCCTGCCGAGTGCGCGCCCGAAGCGATGAACGCGGAAGATTTGCTCTATCTTCTCTATACCAGCGGAACCACAGCAAAGCCGAAAGGCATCAAACACACGACCGGCGGATATCTCACGCACGTTACGATGACACACAAGTTGGTCTTCGATTTAAAAGAAAATACCGACGTCTACTGGTGTGCGGCCGACATCGGCTGGGTCACGGGCCATTCATACATCGTCTACGGACCACTTGCCAATCAAGCGACGAGCGTCATTTATGAGGGCACACCGGATTTTCCCGACAAGGATCGCCTGTGGGAAATTGTGGAGCGTTATAAGGTCAACATTTTGTACACCGCGCCGACCGCCATTCGCACGTTCATGAAGTGGGGCGACGAGTATCCCGGCAAGCACGATCTTTCGACGTTGCGGCTCCTAGGCTCAGTCGGCGAGCCGATCAATCCCGAAGCGTGGATGTGGTACCGCGAGCACATCGGCGGCAACCGCTGCCCGGTCGTGGACACGTGGTGGCAAACGGAGACGGGCGGCATCATGATCTCGCCACTGCCGGGTGTCACTGCGACACCGCCCGGCAGCGCAACCTATCCAATTCCCGGCATTGCGGCCGACATCGTCAACGATCAAGGCGAATCGGTACCGCTCGGAGGCGGTGGGTACGCTGTGCTCACGCGTCCGTGGCCCGGGATGCTGCGCGGTATCTGGGGAGACGACGAACGCTATAAGCAAACGTACTGGTCGAAGTTTTCGCACAAGTATCTCGCCGGCGACGGCGCGCGGCGCGATCTCGACGGCAATTTCTGGTTCATGGGCCGCATCGATGACGTGATGAACGTCAGCGGTCACCGTATCTCGACGACCGAGGTTGAGAGCGCATTTGTGGAACATCCGAAGGTTGCGGAAACCGCCGTATGCGGGAAACTCGACGATGTCACGGGTCAAGCCATCTACGCCTTCGTTTCACTGCGCGGCGGCGAACTCGGCAGCATGGAACTAGCCGACGAACTGCGCCAGTATGTGGGAAACAAACTCGGCAAATTCACGCGCCCGAAGTACATCACGTTCACGCAAGAGTTGCCGAAGACGCGCAGCGGCAAGATCATGCGCCGTCTGTTGCGCGACGTCGCCGAAGGCCGCACGCTCGGCGACACGACGACGCTTGCCGACGCTACGATTGTTAAAGACCTACAAGATCGCGCAAAATCCGAGGCCAGCTCCGCCGAGGAGTAACGCCGTCGCGCCGCGCTTCCCCGGTGTCATGGTGAGCCAGCCTGCCCTGAGCCGCGTCGAAGGGAACCACCCTGAGCAGCGCGCAACAGCGCGCTAGCCGAAGGGCACCGTTACTACGGCTGTGGGTTTTACCTTGACTTCAGCTGCCCGCGTCACACGCGACTGCGTTCGGACAACAACTTTTGCGCTTCACGCCCGCACTAGTTGCTGCTGCCCTTTGGCGGTGGCGCTCCCTTCAGAATGTCGCGGACGCTCTGATACGGATAGCCGACTTGGGCGTTGAGGCTGTCGTACCATGCCAAGGTGATGAGATCGCGCAGTTCCTCCACGCCGCGCGCGAGCTGCGTCGCCGTGAACTTAACGGCAGCCGGCGAGCCATTCGTGAAACCGCCCGCTTTCTCGATATCATAGAGCGGCCCGACACTTTGCAGTGAACCCTGAATGTAGCCGGCGATGAGCGTTGCTATTTGATCTTGCGTTAGAAGCTTATCCGGCGCCATCATCATCGAAGGAACCATAAGCTGCTTGACTGCTCCGGGTGAAATGTAGCGATCGACAAACGTGCTCTCGAAAAACGAGTGCGTGTTTCGCGCATTCGTATAGCCGTTCGGATTGGGATAGTTCCCCCAACCGTTAAAATGAATAGTGACGTGCAGCGGCTGGCACGCGTCCTCGACAAAATGCCCCCAAACGCCGGCGTCGCGAAGAATCAGCGCCTGGTCGATGGCGCGATTCGTGGCCGCCTCGGCGCGAGCGCCCGAGCTCGATGCATGACTCGCGCGATAGTTGTCAACGCGCCAGTACGCAAAATCGTACCGTAGCTGTTCCCAACCCTCGATGATCGCGTAGGGTGAGTACCCTTGCCGGTACTGATCGGTACCCGCCGCACGTAGCGCTGTGTCGTAATCCTCGCGGCTCGCGGGCAATTTTCCGAGCGAGACAACCCCGGCCACCATGCCGTTATCGTCCAAATCGATATAATGTCCCGGATCGTTTTCCGCATCCCAAGCCGTGCCGGAACCCTTGAGGCGATCCAACTCCGGCCCCAGATACATGATTTCATATTGAGCCGGCATCGTCCGCATGAAGGCCGGCAGCGTCGACGGGAGCGACGAACCCGCCAGCTGGCCGATAATTTCGTGTCCCTTGGAGCCCCATGCGAACGCCGGCTCGGTGCAAGCAAAGATCAGCGCAAACAAACCGGCGATACTTTTACGAAGCATTTCTCCCCTTTTCGGAAAATGGTTGGAAGGCATACCCGTGCTCGCGCGACCACGCCACGGTGCCGTTATATAAGAACTCAAAATTCTCGGCCTTGAGTTCGCTGACTGTTTTTCGCTGGATGGCGAGCACGTCGGAAAGAGCCTCCCACGTCGAGAGTATCGTCGTCGGCACCACTGTGTAGATCAAAGCCCCGTCCAACAGGCCCTCTTTCACATAAGCACCCACACGTTCGAAAAACCTCATCACGATGTTCTCTTTGTGAACTGCGTCCGGCGCAGCTTCTGGGAACGCCACGCCCTCGCGAAATGCCGGATCCTGCATCTGAGCTTTAAGGTCGTGCACGACGAAGCGCACCGCTTCACGAAACTCGGCCTTGTCCATCTCGTCGAAGATGCGCATCGCGCCTTCGAGCTGCGTCGAGCGCCGCAGATGATTGAGTTGATCGTTGGTGAGCTGCGCTTGGCGCGCTCCCACCTTCACCTGGCGCGAAGCAAAGATCACCGTGACGGCAATAACCGTAGCCGACAACACCGAGCCGAGCGCCGCCACGGCCTCCCAGCTCATTAAGCGAAGAACCCCGTGAGTTCGTCCAGATGCGTGATCCGCGTGGCCGGCGGAAGCGCGCGCAGTATGAGCTCACCGTAGCGCGATGAAGCGGCACGCCCGTCGAGCAACGCCACCATGCCGCGATCGTTTTTGCTGCGCACGAGCCGCCCAAAGCCTTGTTTGAGCCGCACGATCGCCGATGGAATCATATAATTGTCGAAACCGTTCAAACCGCGCGCTTCCAAAGATTCGATACGCGCTTGCACGAGCGGATCGCCGGGCGAGGGAAATGGCAGCCTATCGATGATCACGCATGATAACTGCTCGCCGACCACGTCGATGCCTTCCCAAAACGTCGCCGTGGCGAAGAGCACGGCGTTGGGTGTCGTGCGGAACCATTCCAGCAGATGCATGCGCGGAAGTTCGCCTTGCAGACGGACCGGAAACGGGATCCGCTCCCGCAACAGCGCATAGACCTCGCGCAAGCGAGCGTGCGATGTGAAGAGCACGAACGCGCGGCCGCGGCTGCGGTCCAGGCACTCCTCGACCAACGGCGCGGCGAGCTTCGCGAAATGCGGCATCTTCGGATTGAGTTCGGGCGGCGCGACGTAGAGGCGCGCTTGCGACGGATAATCGAACGGCGAAGGCGCGACCAGCTCCTGCGCCTCGTTCACGCCTAGCGAACGTTTGAGAAACTCGAATGCGCCGTCTTGTGAGCCGGTGTCGGCGATGGTGGCGCTGGTGAGCACTACGCTCTGCGTCCGCTCGAAAAGCATTGTGCGCAGATACTCCGACACATCGTACGGCGCACTGTTGAGCTGATAGGAGCTGTCGGCTTCGGAGCGCTCGACCCAAGCTATGGCGGTATCGCTCGGCGATTGCGCGCGCTCGATGGTAGCCTGATGCGCCAAAATCGCGCGCATGGCGAGATCGCGCCGGCGCTCGGCTTCCGCATCATTCTGTGGCTTGCGTTTGAGTGCATCGTGCCAACTCGCGTACAGCCAGTTCTCTAACTTATACAGCGAATCACGCAGTGTCTCGAGCGCAGGCCAGGCCGATTCGTTGGCCTGCAGCGGATACCGGTCGCCCGGCACGCTTGCCAGCGCCGATTCAAAGCCGCGCATGCCGCGATCGAACTCGGCGTCGAAATGTCCGGGAACGGTATAGGAGCGGTGCAACTTGCGCATCATGCGCCCGATCGAGCCGCGCGAGAGCGTGGCCGTCAGCGCTGCCGTCGCCCAGCGTTCGCACTGATGCGCTTCGTCGAGTATCACATAGTCGTACGGCGGCAAGAGTCCGCCCCCCATCGCGAGATCCAGAAAAAACAACGCGTGGTTGACGATCACGATGTCCGCAAACTTCGCCTCGTCGCGCTTCTTGAAAAAGAAACACTCGCGGAAGTGTTCGCAGTACTCGCCGACGCAGTCGTCCGCGTCCGCATCGAGTTGCTCCCATTCGTCGTATGCCGGCAAGAACAGCAACTCGGCGCGGTCGCCCGTCTGCGTGCGCGCGCCCCATTCCCACATCTGCTGCATCTTGCGCGAGGGCGCCAACAAGCGGTCCGCCCGCATGTTCTCGAGCTTCTGCTTGCAGAGGTAGTGATTGCGGCCTTTGAGCAGTGTCACTCGCGCGGGAATGTCGAGCGCCTGCGTCACGAGCGGAATATCTTTGTTGTAGAGCTGCTCTTGCAGCGCGATCGTGCCGGTCGAAATGACGATTTTCTTCCCACTGCGAAGCGCCGGCACGAGATACGCAAGCGATTTGCCGACGCCCGTCCCGGCTTCGACTATCGTGTGCATGCCTTCAAGAAAACCGCGTTCGATGAGCTGCGCCATCTGCAGCTGCCCAGGACGCGCTTCAAAGCCGGCGAGCGATTTTTCGATCGGGCCGCCGGGCGCGAAGACTTCGTCGATGGCCGTCACGACTCGAGTTGGGACTCGTACACGGCGCCGGTGCTCGGATCGTAGGCGCGCGTACGCACCGGTTTCGGCGGCCAGAAAAGTACGAGCGTTAAGAGAAAACCGGTAACGAGACCGCCGATGTGGGCTTGCCAGGAAATGCCGGGAAACGAGAACGAGTAAATTAGATTCAGGATGAGGATTCCGATGTTGGAGCGCACCAGGTCGAAGCCCCGTTCGCCAAATTTTAGACCAATCGCAAACAACGCACCGAACAAGCCGAAGATCGCCCCGCTTGCGCCGAGCGTGGCAACATCGGGCGGCGAGAAATAGACGATCGCCACACCGGCACCGATCAGCGAACCAACATAGATGGCCAGCATACGCGGCGAGCCCAGCACGAGCTCGATGAACCGCCCAAGCATGTAGAGCGAAAACATATTGACGCCGATATGAATGATGCTGCCGTGTAGGAACGCGGAGGTAAATATGCGGTAATACTGATGATCGTGAGTGATGGTAACCGGCGCCAGCATGCCGTCGTACACGCGCGAATTCGCGGCAATATTCCCGCCAAATACACCCGGGCCACCGGCGTACATTTCCCAAAGAAAACCGATGACGTTCAGCGCGATCAGCAGGCGAGTGATCAAGCGGTCACCATCACCATGCGCGCAAGTTCGAGTGAGATGGCGTGGCGGCGCTTCTCGACTTCAACGGTCATCGGTCCGCCGAGCGGAGCTTTTTCGTGCACGGTGACGTGCGCCCCCGGGCGCAAGCCGACGTCGCCCAAGTAGCGCAAGATCTCCGGAACTTCTTCGGTGACGCCTTGCACGACCGCGTCGCTGCCGACATCGATCTGCGCGAGCGGAATCCCGGCGCGCTGCGGCGCGCTCAAGTCTTTGGGGGGAATCGGCAAGCCATGCGGACAGACTTTGGGATCGCCCAAGATGTCGATTAAGCGCGCTTCCATTTTTTCGGTGATCGCGTGTTCGAGCATACACGCTTCGGATTGCACTTCATCCCACGGCATGCCCAAAATGTTGGTGAGCAAGCACTCCGCCAGCCGGTGCCGGCGCAAGACGCGGACGGCAACTTCCAATCCCGTTTGCGTAAGTTTTACGTCCCCGCGCGCGACGTATTCGAGATAGCCTTCAGACGAGAGCTTCTTGAGCATGCCCGAAACCGAAGCCGGCGCGACGCCCAATTCCGACGCCAGGCCCGACGTCGTGACGCCCGGCCCCTCGCGTTCTAGCCTATAGACGGCCTCGAGATACTCCTCGGTCGATTCCGCGAAGTGGCTGTGCCCCGACATGAACGGACCCTTCGACGCCCGGCTTAGGCTTCCAGGCTAAAGGAGCCGACGCGCTCGCGCAGCCGCGTTTTCGTTTGCGGCGACGCGAAGGCGGCTTCGATCGCATTGCGCATAAATCGGAGCGGCGCATCTTCGCCGGCAATTTCGGCCGCGTATGCAAGTTCGTCTGTCAGCGTCGCCTTAAAAATAGCGGGATCGTCCACATCGATTGTCACGATACACCCGGCGTCGTCGAGATCGACCAGCGGGTGCGGAGCTTCGCCTAGCGCTACGCCGGTCAGAAAATTCGAGGTCGGACAAATTTCGAGCGGTACCTTCTTCTCAACCAATAGCCGCACGACATCGGGATCTTCAAGCGCCCGAATACCGTGACCGATCCGTTCGGCGCGAAGCACCTCGACGGCCGCGCGCACGCTGGAGGCGCCGGCGCTCTCGCCGGCATGGGCGACGCAATGCAAACCGTTGGCGCGCGCGAAATCGAAGCACGCTTCGAATATCTCGGCCGGATAGTGGGCTTCGTCGCCGCCTAAGCCGACGCCAATCACGCCCAAGTCTTGCATGCGGACGGCGAGTCTAGCCGTTTGCATCGCGCTCTCGACGCCGAAGTTGCGCGTCAAATCGACGATGAGCGCGATTTCGATGCCGTTCGATTTTAGCGCGCCGTCGCAAGCATCGCGAATGGCGGCCATGCACGCCCGCACGTCGATGCTTTTGTGAAAGAACCGCCAGACCGACGGCGAGACGAACAGCTCGGCGTACATGACGTTCTGCGCGACTGCGTCCTGAATATATTGCGATGCGAGCAGCCGGTAATCGGCAGGTTCTGCGAGCGAGCGGCTCACGGCCGCGAAGGTCAGCAAGAAACCTTCGAAATCTTTAAAAGCGTACGGATCGGCCGGATTGGCGGGCGGCTCGTCGGCGGGGAACGGCCCGGCATCACGGGGGCGATAGGTCAGTGCAACCCCATGCTTGTTCGCAAGGTCTATGAACGTGGCCGCGCGCAGCGTGCCCTCCAGGTGACAGTGTAACTGGACCTTGGGCATGGTCCGCAGGAGTTCAGGCGTCATCATACCGTATAAGAGTCTTCCGCCGCGGGGTGGAGCAGTCCGGTAGCTCGTCGGGCTCATAACCCGAAGGTCGCGAGTTCAAATCTCGCCCCCGCAACCAAAAGAAGCCCCTCGTCTTCGAGGGGCTTCTATTTTCGTCAGCCGCTAACGCGTCACCCGATACCGGGCGACCATACCGCCCTGCAAATGGAAATTGACGTGGCAATGAAAAAGCCATATGCCCGGATTGTCGGGCACCATGTCCGCAACCGCCATGCCCGCGGGCAGCACTTGGACGGCGTCGGTGCGCATGCCGTTGCTCGAGGCATCGTTTCCGTGCCAGTGAATCACGTGAATGTCAAACGCGTCGCTGGCGTCGGCCATCAGATACCAGCGCACGTGCTGGCCTACGCGCAGCTCCGGCATCGGCATCGTGCCGTAGACAAAGCCGTTGATGCTCGGGATCTCATTGGTCGGATAATACGGGCCGAACGGATTGAATTGATCCTGCGGAGATATCTGTGAGGGGTTTTTAACGCGTTTGAAATTTTGCGGCATATACGGACTTTGATTTTCGTCGTCGAGCGCAAACATCGCAAAGACTTCGCGATCGACATCCTTAGGCGAGCCGTCCGCGCGCGCCATGCCCTTGCGTGTAATGACCATCGGCCCGATGAGTCCGGCGCTGATGCCGGCGACTTCATCCACGTGCGCGTGATACATCCACAAGACTGAACTCTGATCCATGCGGTCGGGCCCGGCGCGTGCGGGTACTCGCCACACGTAGCGGAACGTCGCGCCCGGCGCGACTGAGTCGCCGCCCTTTTTTGCCGCGCTCACGCCATCTTGGTATGGCGCGCCTTCGGAGGCCTTATCGTAGAAGACGCCGTGCGCATGGATACTCTGCGGGAAGTGCGTGTCGTTCTTGAAGTACACGAGGATCGTATCGCCGACTTCGGCGCGAATCACCGGCCCAAGGATGCCGAAGTACGACGGCTTGGCTACCGGCTTCGTGAACGCGCGGTCGGCGTACTGAAAGTACAGCGCCTTCGTGTACGTCCAGCCGACGGGATCGTTGGGGAACGGTTTTACGGCGGGGCGGCCGGTAAGCTTATTGATGCCGCCGGGCGCGTAATTCCACTGCACTTCCTGCGCCGCAATGTAATAAGTGCGGGTCCGCGCAGCGGCGGGAGCGACCGCCAAACAAAAGACCGCGGCCGTACATACGGCCAGACCGACGTATTTCAAGGTTCCCTCCTGCGAAGCGAGCAACGGTTCGATAGACTTGTCCATCGAAGGCGCGCTCGCCTTGAGTACCCTTAACGGGCGAGAGGATTCTCGCTTGCGCGGCTTCTAGGGAAAGGGCAGAGGCGTCGACGACGGCGAGGGCAACGGTGCGCCGCCGCAGAGCGTACGCATGGATTGCTGCGCTCCCGTATCGGTGTAGCTCGACGGATGCAGATACGAGAGTACGAACGTGCCGTCCATGCCTTGCGCGGCCGCCACGGTATATGTCATGCCGAAGCCCGGCGGAACGGTGAACTGCGCCGTGGCCAGTAAACCAGGCGTTCCACAAAACTTCAGTTTTTGAACCGCCGCGCGATATTTCACTGAATGCTGCGTGCCGGACGTCGTCGTCGGCGCCATCTGCTCGGCCGACATAAGATCGGGAATTCCGCGTGCTTTCAGCATCGTCATGATCTGCAATGGCGCGTTTCCGAGCCAAATGCCGCCCAGTTCGAAGTCTAAACCCTTCTGCACGGCGTTCCACCCGGACGGCGGAGTCGCGTCGGGTAGCCCGCCGGTGGGCAATGGACACGCGGAACGCAGCGCCGATTCGATTCCGGGTTCGGGTTTGCCCGTTGTGCGCACGTAAATCGTCGCATACGTCAAACCGCGCTGCGAGAGCGTCGTCGTCTCGATGATCGCCGGCCTCTTGCCGCCAAGATTCACCGTCGAAACGCTGGCCGTTGCCCCGCAGATCTTCGCGGGAGCTGTCGCCGTCTTGATTTTGGTCTTCGAATTCGCGAGCGCGCTTCGCAGCTGAACCAAGAGAGCGCCGACGATGCCCGATGGAATCGGAAGCACGGCTTGCCCGAAAATTCCCCCGCTGCCCTTGCCTTTTTTCGGACCTTGCCAGAGATTTTTGATCTCCGTGAGCGTAAATCCGCGCGGCATTTGCACCCAATCGGACGGCGCGGTAAAAGGCGCCGGCGCAGAGGTGGGGGCCGGTGAGGGTGCGGGCGTGGACTGCGCAGACGACGGAAGTGCGTTGCTCAGCATCAATGCGCCGATTAAGAGTGCGTATAAGCTCCTCATGCTGAAGTGGCTCCCTCTCTTAGATTAAGCCGACCTCATTCCCGACGCCGGCAAATGCCGCCAAGGCGCGATCCATCTCGTCCTTGGTAAGCTTGGCGCTGATTTGCACGCGAATGCGGGCCGTGCCTTCGGGCACGATGGGGAAGCCGAATCCCGTCACAAAGACGCCCCGCTTCAATAGCCGGTCGCTCATCGCGATCGCGAAGGCGGTCTCCCCGACGATGATCGGAACGATCGCGCTCTCACCTTCGAGCGGCTTGAACCCAAGCGTCATCAGGCGCTCGCGAAAATACCGCGTATTATCGCGCAGTCGATCGACCAATTCGGGATGCGCGTCGAGATAATCGATGGCCTCAAGCGAGCTGCACGCTACGGTCGCCGGCAACGCATTTGAAAAAAGTTGCGGCCGCGACTTCTGAATCAGCATATCGACGAGCGCCGCGCTGCCTGCAACAAATCCGCCTGCGGCCCCGCCCAACGCTTTGCCGAGCGTACCCGTGATGATGTCGACTTGGCCATCCAAACCGAAATGCTCGATCGTGCCGCGTCCGGTCTTTCCCATGACGCCGGTGCCGTGCGAATCGTCAACCACGGTGACCGCGCCATATTTCTTTGCGAGCTCTACGATCTGCGGGAGCTTTGCGAGGCTGCCTTCCATCGAAAACACCCCGTCCGTAACAACGAGGACGGGCGCCGAGCCCTGCACGACTTTGAGTTTCTCTTCCAGATCGCCCATGTCGCTGTGTTTGTAGCGCTCGCGCCGCGATTTGGAAGCAAGCCGGCAGCCGTCGATGATCGACGCGTGGTTCAACTCATCGGAAATGATCGCCGAGCCGGTATCGCAGATCGTCGGAAAGAGTCCGGTATTAGCGTTCCAGCATGAAACATACGTAAGCGATGCTTCCGTCCGCAGAAACTCCGCGATGCGATCTTCGATCTGCCGGTGGATATCGAAAGTGCCGCAAATAAAACGCACCGACGCCGTGCCGGCGCCATACTTGTCTAAGCCGCGTTTGCCCGCTTCAATTACCGCGGCTTCGTCGGATAAGCCGAGGTAGTTGTTGCTGGAAAGAACGATGACGTCGCCCGCTTCTTCCATGTGCACTTCGGGAGCCATCGGCGTGGTCAGGTGGCGCAGCGTCTTATACGTGCCGGCGGCCTTCAGTTTTTCAAGCTCACTTTGAAGACTCTGTTCGAATGCCGCGTTCACGCGATTCCTTTCAGATCAAGGACGATCTTCGCAGCCTCGCCGCTGCGCATCAAATCAAATCCGCGTTCGAATTCTTCAAACGGCAGCACGTGCGTAATGATCGGCTTGAGATCCACCCGGCCGCTGCGCACAAGCTCCTCGGTTTGATACCACGTTTCGAACATGCGCCGCCCGTTGATGCCCAGCAGCGTCAGGCCTTTGAAAATCACGCGGTTCGCCAGGTCGATAGTAATGGGGTCCGATGGAAGACCCAGGAGCGCGACGCATCCGGCCTTCCGCACGGCTTGCAGCCCCATATCGAGGGCCTGCGCGCTGCCGGACATCTCCAGCAGCACGTCGGCGCCGTCGCCGCGCGTGCGCGCACGAATTTTTTCTACGATCTCCGGATCCTTCGCGTCGAACGTTTCGTCCGCGCCTAATTTCTTTGCCAGCGCGAGCTTGGCCGGATTGACGTCGACGGCAAATACCGCCGACGCGCCCGCCGCGCGCGCGACCGGAATCGCCATGAGCCCGATCGACCCCACGCCGGTAATCAGCACCGATTTCACGCTAACGCCGGCCGCCATAACCGTATGCACGGCATTGCCGAGCGGATCGAAGACGGCGGCAAATTCGTCCGGAATTGCCGGATCGAGTTTCCAGACGTTGCTTTCGGGCATCGCGATATATTCAGCGAACGCACCGTCGCGATCGACGCCGATAATCTTCAAGTTTTCGCAGAGATGCGCTTGCCCGGTGCGGCACAAAAAACAGGTGCCGTCGGCAATGTGTCCCTCGGCCGACACGCGGTCGCCTTTTGAAACCATCCGCACCGCGCTGCCGGCATCCGCGACGCGCCCCATAAACTCGTGGCCCATCACCAGTGGCGGTTTTATCCGGCTCTGCGCCCATTTGTCCCAAGAAAAAATGTGGAAGTCGCTGCCGCAAATCCCGGCCTTCTCTACCCGGATGAGGACGTCGGAAGGCCCCAGCACGGGAACCGGAACGTCACGAATTTCAAACCCCGGCTTGGGCGCCGTCTTGCAGAGCGCGCGCATGAAGGCCATCCTATTCGCAAGCGCGATAGGATTACATCCCTTGCTTACCCAAGCGCCCTTCGAGCAAGCGCTGCCTGTCGCGAACCGATGGACGATACAGAAAAAACCAATAAAATCGAAGCGATTTACGATTTGCGAGAAGCCGTAGAGCATAAGGTCAACGCCGAGAACGAGCTCGAGGCACGACCTTCGGCGGAAAATCGCGACGCGTTGCTCGATGCCCAGCTCGCGGTCGAAGCGAAGACGCAAGACGCAATCGAGTCCTGCCTTGAATGCGGAACCTGTCATGCTGCTCAAGAGCCGCACCGCGGGGTCGTCGAGCGCGACGGAAACGTCCTAGGCGTAAATTTTAACGACGCGCCGCAGAAGAACGGCGACTAAGCGCGTCTGCGCTCTCCACACGAGCTGCCGGCCGGCAGGCGCTTGCACAGCCGTAAGCGTGTCCCATGCTCGCTGTACTCCATTTCGTCCATGAGTTCTCGCATGATGAACGTGCCGTACCCGCGCGCGGCACTTGACATCGGCTGAACGTAATCGGATGCGTTCCACCGCGCGAAACCGGCCCCGCTGTCTTTGACCTCAACGACCAGTTCCCGGCCATCGCACTTGCAGTAAATTTCGATCGCCGTGCCGTTCGTGTGCCCGTGTTCGGCGGAATTCGAGAGCGCTTCGCCGACAGCATACTCGATGTCGCCCAAATCCTCGCCCGAAAACCACCGCTGGGCAAAATCCACCACGGCGCGCCGGGCCGGCCCGACGCACTCGTACGCGCTGGGAAAATGCTTCCGGTACTCCGCCATGCCGGGTAAAGAATTCCCGGGGGACCCGCCCACCTAAACCTGCGAAGCCCGGGAATCTTGGGGGATAGCGCCCTAGCGGTTTGTCTCTTTCACCTTCATGTGCGTGATTGGAATGTAACCGAGTTTTTCGAGCACGGCTTGGTTCGAGGCGATAAAGCGAATGAAGTTCTCGATCTCGGCCGTCGGCTTGCCTTTGGTAAAAATGTGCTCGTACGACCAGATGGGATACTTGCCGTTTACAATGGCCGCTTCGTTCGGCGCAACGCCGTTGATCTTCAGCACCGTGATCGGGTGATTGCATGTGTAGCCCACGGCCACGTAGGAAACGGAACCCGGCGTCGCACCGACGGTCGTGACCACGGTCCCCGAACTGTCCACCGTTAAGCCCGATTCGTTGATCTTCGAGACGCCCATGATCGTCGCGTTGAAGACCGCCCGCGTCCCCGACGCATGCGGCCGGTTGATGAGCACTATCCCTTGATTGGCGCCACCCACATCCTTCCAATTCGTGACGCGACCGGAAAAAATACCGCGTATTTGGCTGGCCGTCAGATTCGTAACGTGCGCGGACGGATTAGCGATGACGGCGAATCCGACGACGGCGACTCTGTGATCGGTCAAGCCCGAATTCCCCGGTGCGATGACGTCGGAATCGCCAAGCGATGCGATGCCCGACTGGGCTTGCGCGATCCCCTGATAAGATCCGCCTCCTGAAACGGAGATGCGCACGTCGCCGTGCTGCTCCTGATACTGCGTCGCAGATTCCTTGACGAGCGGCAGCAGCGCGGTCGAACCGACCGCCGTGATTTGCGTTTCAGCAAACGCGCTCGCCGGAAAGGCCACGACAATCAGAGCGATCGCCGTCAGCAGCCGTTTGAACATGTTGCGCTTCTCCTTTCATTTAGAAGTCGTATTCGAGTTGGGTGCGGTTGTATTTGAACAGCGGCGTGCCGCCGAACAATTGTGTGTTGCTCTGCGTGCGTTCCGCATAGCGGTGGCGCAGTGAGAATCCATGGTACGCGCCGATCCCGGGCTTGCGGAAAAACCACGTGCCGTCGAGATCGGTCTCTTGCGTCGGCGAGAGACCCGCGCTCGCCAATCCGTAGCTGTAAAACCCGCGGCTGGCAATAAACTTGAAACGCTTGTCGTTGGTCTGCCACGTCGCGCTGAGCTTCCAAGCCGATCCCGGGCTGCGGCGGTCCGCCATGCCTTGGCTGATGCTCGTCGTGAAGAGCGGATCGGTGGCGTACGAATCCGTGTACGGGCTCGCCCAGCCGCCGTAGTACACCGTCGCGCTGCCGTCGGCGTTGGCGATACAGTTCGTCGTGCCGCCCGAGGGCAAGAAGTAAGGAAACGTAACGCCGGCGCCGGTCTTGATCTGGTTGTTGGAGCCGCAGCTGACACCTGCGGGAAGCGTCAGCGTATCGCTGCGCTGCGGTGCGGCGTCGTAGGAGACGGCAAGGTCGAGGTTGCGCAGGGGCGTGATGCCGGCTTGGATGCCGAAGATCCGGCTGCGAATTTTGCCGATGACGGCTCGGCCCGAATCATTTTCCGATCCGGCCTGAATCGCAACGAACGGCTTGTGCGGATTGGCCCAGGCGTATTTCGCATCGAACCACAGTGCACTGGCGATATCGGCAAAGCCGTAAAAGTGCACATTCGCGCTGAGGTTGCCGGCCGCAAAACCAAGGTGCGCATATCCGAATCCGGACGTCGCGATCGACGTGCCGCGGGGCGTAAAGATATTGGCCGCGACTCCGGGTGCATCCGCCGGATGGCTCGTGAGTAACGTCGCGTTATCGAAAGCCGAGCTGGCGCGGCCTTCGAAGCGCGGCATGAAAAGCGCCTCAGCGGTCCACCGCGCGCTGAATTTGTAAGCGCCGTACAATCCCTGAAACGCGACCGGTTTCAGCCGCGAATCCGAGGGGTTGGCCCAAGGCGTAACGATCACTTGGTTGCCCAACCGCAGCGTGGCGCGGGGATCCTTATACTGAAGGTATGCCTCGTACAGCGTGCTCATCGCGAAACCGGGAAGCGTATCGTCGGGATTGACCGGTTCGCTGCCGTCGGCGATAAACGTATGTCGGCCGCATGGCGTCGAGAGATGCGACGCAGCTTGTATGCAGGCTCCGGGGTTTGCGTATAAATACATGGCCGCGAACGAGAGCGGACCGTTGTTAAAACGGTAGGCACCGCGCAAACTCACGGCCGTATTGACCGAGGCCTGATTCATCGCTTTAAACGTTTGCGCGAACCCACTGGCGTTCTGGCGCGTAAAATCATAGGAGCGAACAAAACCGCCGAAAGTAAACGGCGGCGGTTTGGGAGAGGGTTTGATTTTCGGCGGGCTATCTGCCGATGCGCTCGCAAGGGCGGTCGCGGCCAGCGCCAAGGTCGAGCCGGCTAGAAGCATGCATCTGGAAAATCGCATGTTTCCATCGTAGCGGCGCTGTATTAAGGCGCCTTTATATTTATCTTAAGGTTGGATTTAACCGTATCGGCCCGTTATATAATCCTCAGTCCGTTTGTCGGTGGGCTTGAAGAAAATGTCGCGGGTTTTGCCCGTTTCGATCAGCTGCCCCATGAGAAAGAACGCCGTGTAGTCGGAGATGCGCGCCGCCTGCTGCATAGAGTGCGTAACGATGACGACGGTATAATCTTTCTTCAAATCGCCGATGAGGTCTTCGATTTTGCTGGTCGCAATCGGGTCGAGAGCGGATGCCGGCTCGTCCATCACGATGACCTCGGGTTCCACCGCGAGCACGCGTGCGATGCAGAGGCGCTGCTGCTGTCCACCCGAGAGTGCAAGGGCTGAGAGGTTGAGGCGATCCTTCACCTCGTCCCAAAGCGCCGCGTGGCGCAGGCTGCGTTCGGCCAACTCCATCAGCCGTTTCCGCCCGCGGATACCATGGATGCGCAAGCCGTAGACGACGTTTTCGAAAATCGATTTCGGAAACGGATTCGGGCGTTGGAACACCATGCCTATGCGATGGCGGATAGAAACGGGATCGATGTCCTTAGCGTAGATGTTCTCGCCGTCAAGAATCACCGCGCCCTCGACGCGCACGCCCGGCGTTAGGTCGTGCATCCGGTTGAGCGCGCGCACGAACGTCGACTTCCCGCACCCCGACGGCCCGATCAGCGCCGTAACACGATTTTCGCGCACGTTGAGTGACGCGTGGTTGATCGCTTGGACGGACCCGTAATAGACACTCAAGTCTTCCACGCGCAGTTTGGGCGCGGTTTCGGGAAGCGTTTCTCCCCCTGTCCCGGGGCGCATGCTTATCATCGCATTCACTTTCCCATGAACCGTTTGCTCAGGCCAAATCCAATCAGACGCGCGCTCATATTGAAGAGAAGCACCATTACGAGCAAGACGAGCGCCGATCCGTTTCCGACGCGGGCAGCATCAGGCACCAAGCTTTCAGAATGCGTGTACCAGAGGTGCACCGAGAGAGTCTCCGCCTGGTGAAATAAGCCGAGGTCATAGGCCGATCGTCCGGCCGAGACGCTGACACCAGCTGTGAAAATCAGGGCGGCGGTCTCGCCGAAGATGCGCCCGGCAATGAGAACGATTCCCGTCGTGAGCGGCGCGATCGCGCTGGGCAGCACGACTTTCCTAATCGTTTGCCACTTGGTGGCGCCCAGCGACATCGACGCTTCGCGTAGCGCTCCGGGCACCGAAGCCAGCGCCTCTTGCGTCACGCGCATGAGCGCCGGCAGATTCAGCAGCGTCAGCGTCAGTGCGCCGCCGATCGCCGTAAACTTCCAGTGGAACATGGTCACGAAGACGAGCAGTCCGAAGAGGCCCATGACGATCGAGGGAACAGTCGCCAGCGATTCGGCGCAGAACTGCACGAGCGACGTAAAAAGACCGGGCCGCGCGTACTCTTGGAGATAAATTCCGCCCGCCATCGCGATCGGTGTCGTAAAGACCAGCGTCAGAATCAAGATGTAGAACGAATTGAAGATTTCGGGTCCGATGCCGCCACCGGCTGAAACTTCGCTCGGCGGCGAGGTAAGGAAGTGCCACGAGATCACCGGTAGCCCCAAATAAAAGATGTAGCCGACGAAAAACGCCAGCAGCACGATGATCGAAAGCGCAGCTGCCCAAAGTACGCCTGTCATGAAGGCATTGGCCGCGCGACGTCGCGCCGTCGTGCTCGCCCGTGCCTGGAAGGTCGTCGCCACGGTTGCCATCAGACGCTCCGCCTTAACGCCAGACGTACGGCGACTATCAGCACCATCGCGATGAGCAGCAGTAAGAGCGCCATCGAAAAGAGCGAGTGATAGAGAATCGTGCCTTCCTGCGCACTGCCCATGTCCGTCACGATCTCCGTCGTCAGCGCCGCGGTCGGTGCGAGCAAACCTTTAGGAAGCACGGCGCTGTTGCCAATGACCATTTGCACCGCGAGCGCCTCGCCAATCGCGCGGGCGATACCGAGAATCACCGCGACGGTCAGTCCGCTGCGCGCCGCGGGCAGCAGCACGTTCCAAATCGTTTGCCATCGCGTCGCACCTAGCGACATCGAGCCTTCCTGAATCGCAACCGGAACCGCGCGCAGCGCGTCTTCGGAAAGTGAAATAACCGTCGGCAAGATCATGATCGACAACACGATGCCCGCAGTCAGCAACCCAAAGCCGGTTTGGCTGCCCACATGTTCGCGGACGAGAGGCACGAGCAGCGTCAGCCCCAGCCAGCCGTAAACAACCGACGGGATGCCGACCAAAATTTCGATCGCCGGTTTCATCGCGTTTGCCAGGCGCTGAGGTGCTAACAGCGACAAGAAAATCCCGACTGCCACGCCGAGCGGCCCGCCTACGCCGATCGCAAACAGCGTGATGCTCACAGAACCTATAATAAAGACGAGCGCGCCCGGGTGCTTCTCATCTGGCGCAAAGTTCGGAGAAAAGAGAAATGTAAGCGGCGAGACGTGGTCCACCAGGAACAGCTGCAGCCCCATGTACGCCAAATAGACGATCAGCGCGCCCATGGCGACGATCACAAAAGCGCTCGCCGAAAAAAGAGTCCCTGACGCGATCCGCTCTTCAGCGTGCGCGTATGCGGCCCGGCGCGAGATCAAAGCCTCCTTATGGTACGTAAAGGAAGTCTAAGGTTATCTTAAGGCTATCTTAAGAAGTATTAAGAAACGCGCGCTATCATGGGAATCCGGATCGTGAATTGCGTGCCCGCGTCGAGTACCGACTGCACATCAATCGTTCCTCCGTGCGTTTCGACGATCTGTTTTACGATGGAAAGGCCTAAACCGGCGCCGCTAATTCCGCGCGCCCGCGAGCGGTCCGCCACGAAAAATCGCTCGAAGATAAACGGCAGATCTTTGTACGGAATGCCGATGCCCGTATCGGAAAGAACGATACGCGCATAGCCGTCCTCGACGCCGAGATCTACCGTCACAGCCCCGCCTTCGGGCGTGAATCGCAGGCCGTTGTCAATCAGGTTCACGAGAATCTGGGAGAGCTGCTGTTCGTCGGCTTCCACGACGACCGGGCGATGCGCGCGCAATTCGAGCGATATCTCCTTCGCGGCCGCCTGTTGCTCGAACGAGCGCAGCGCCGAACGCGCCACCCCCTCGAGATCGACCTCCTGGATGCGCAGCGCCGGAGTGCCCGACTCCGCACGCGCCTGTTCCAAAAAGCGCTGCACGAGCGATGAGAGCCGATCGATCTCCGCAAGCGCCTGCGGAAGAAAATACGCGCTCGCGTCGTCATCACCGCCTGCGACGAGCGTTTCGAGCATGAGTTTTACTGATGAAAGCGGAGTGCGCAGTTCGTGCGAAACGTTTGAAAGAAACTCTTGACGCGTTCGCTCTAAAGCCAATCGCTCGGTTTGATCTTCCGCGATGACGAGCGCGCCGGATATCTCGCCACTCTGCTCGTCGTCGCCGCGCAGCCCCGTTCGCAGGGGGTAGATCGAGACCGCATAACTGCGGTCGGTGCGTTTCCCGGAGACGATCAGCGGAGCCGCCGCCAAGGCTTCGCCGCCCAGCACGCCGTCGACGCGCCGCTCGAGTTCTATCGACGGAATGACTTCGATCAGATGCAGACCCTTTGCACGCGAACGGTCGAACCCGAAGATCGCTGCCGCCGCTCGATTGGCAAACCGCAAACGCTTAGTGCGCCGTAGCATCATGACCCCGAGCGGCAACGCCCGCACGAGCGCGTCGAAGCGATCGTCGAGGCGCGCTTCGTTACGTTCGGCGTCCTCCGGCTGCGGTTCGGGCGACGCGCGCGATCGTCTGAACCAGCGGATGCTCTTACTCCTTGAAGATGTAGCCGCGGCTGCGCACGGTCACGATATGGCGCGGACTGCGCGCGTCTTCTTCAATTTTTTCGCGCAGCCAGCGGACGTGGACGCTGACGGTTTGCTGCTCGCCTTCGAAGTCGTAGCCCCATACCTTATCGAGCAATATCTGGCGCGTGACGACGCGGCCGTGATTTTCCATCAGCGCACGGAGCAGCGCAAACTCCTTCGGTGCCAGCGCGACTTCTTTGCCGCGCACCGTCACGTGCTGGCGCGACGGATCCAGCACGATGCCGCCCAGCACGATTGCCTGATCGCGATCCGGTTTCGGCGGAGTAGGGCGCCGCAGCCGCGCTTTAACCCGCGCGAGAAATTCGTGCAGCGCAAATGGCTTGGTGACGTAATCGTCCGCCCCGAGCTCCAAGGCCAGCACCTTGTCGATTTCCTGATCCTTTGCGGTCAGCATGATAATGGGAACGGAACTCGTCTTGCGGATTTCCTTGCAGGCTTCCATGCCGTCGAGAACCGGCAGCATGATATCCAAGACAATAAGGTCCGGCTCTTCGTTTTGCGCCATCGCGATCGCGGTGCGACCGTCGCTTGCGGTCAAAACTTCGTAGCCGCTGCGCTCGAGATTGTACCGCAGCGTTTGCAATATCGCAGCCTCATCGTCAACGACGAGGATTTTTTTGTTGAAGTCGGGATGCTTGTTGAAGCTTCCCCGTTTGGTCGGCAGAGTAGTGCTCATCCTAGTCTCCGGCATGATTTGGCGGCCCTCAATCCAATCTTCCTTTAGGCAAGGGGGAGCGAGCATGCTAGCACCGGTCCGCCGACCGACATTTGACGAACTGAACCTTTCGACCGGAAAGCGCGTGCGGCTGCATCGTTTTATGTACGAGCACGGTCCGGCCAACGGCACGCTGATGCTTCTGCCGATCGATCAGGGACTCGAACACGGCCCGATTGACTTCTTCAGCAACCCGGAATCCATCGATACCGACTGGATCTACCGCCTGGCGGTCGCGGGCAATTTCTCGGGTATCGCGCTGCATGTCGGGCTGGCCGAGAAGTACCACAAGCCGTATGCCGGCAAAGTTCCGCTGATCCTCAAGATCAACGGCAAAACGAACGTTCCCAGCGACGACGAAGCC
Source organism: Vulcanimicrobiales bacterium (assembly GCA_038215615.1). Lineage (GTDB taxonomy): Bacteria > Vulcanimicrobiota > Vulcanimicrobiia > Vulcanimicrobiales > Vulcanimicrobiaceae > Rubrimentiphilum. The sequence goes on from JBBQQR010000003.1 coordinate 95,681, forward strand.
TTCAGTTCGCTGACGGCATCGGTCGAAGACGCGGTGCGCCTGGGTGCGGATGGGGTCGGGTACACGCTCTACGTCGGAAGTCCGGCGCAAGACGTGGATATCGCGCAGTGCGGCGAAGTGCGCCGCGACTGCGAGCGTTACGGTATGCCGCTGGTCATTTGGGCCTATCCGCGCGGTTCGGGGATCAAAGCCAAGGGCGGTATCGATTCGCTCTACGCCGTCGACTATGCGGCGCGCGTAGCATGCGAAATGGGCGCCGACGTCATCAAACTCAACGTGCCGAAGTGGGATGCCGCCACGGCCAAAGCGGAGCCGAAACCCTACGACACGCTGGAGTTGTCAGAGCTCGATGGACTGCGCAAAGTCGTGAAGTCGGCCGGACGCTCTCTCGTATTGGTTTCAGGCGGAAGCAAAATGGGCGACGAGGATACTATTCACAAAGCGCAGATCGCGATGGAAGCCGGCTGCGTGGGTTTGATCTTCGGACGCAACATGTGGCAGAGGGATTGGGACGATGCGCTGTTGGTTGCCGGGAAAATGCACGGACTGATGAAAGGTTATGGCCAGTAACAGCCTCGAGGAGCGCGTCAACATCGCGCTCGACAAAGTCCGCCCCGGCATACATATGGACGGCGGCGAAGTCTGGCTCATCAAAGTCGAAAACGAAACCGCATTCGTGCAAATGCTCGGCGCGTGCGGGGGATGTCCCGCGTCAAACATGACGTTAAAGGGCGCGATCGAACAGGTCGTTTGCGCCGACGTTCCGGAGATAAAGGAAGTCGTCCAGGTCTAGGCGGCGTGCCCAAAGGCTCCGGCGAGCCCTAAATTGTGCTCGTTCGCAAAGCGCGTTGCGAGCGCAACCGACTCGTCGTCGACGTCTATGATTTCGATGCCGACGATTTCACCCTGAGCATCGTAATCCACGTTTACCGAACCTTCGTCGTCCAGGCTAGTCGTTGGCCGAACTATGTTTCCATAACTGTAGCGGAGGTATAGGCAGACAACCCCGCTGTCAGAACTACGCTCGACGTCGACAACCGACCTCATCTGTGTTCACTCCGCCAGGCCACAGTAAAAACGATGATTTTCCCGTTCCGGAGCCGCTCAACGGTTACTCGGATAGCCGCGGCCCCTTGTCCTCCCCAGAGATTACGTCGTCCGTTCTTCCCCGGCAACTCGAGGCTCCAGTTTCGAACCACGTCGTAAACTTCTTGAGGCGATATTCCCCGTTCCCTCATTTGCCGGCGCGCATGAGGAGTAAAGATAATTCGCATGCATATCGATCACGCGATCGCAGCTGGCTGGAAAGGGTGGCAAAATCATCAAATCTGTCCGGCTCTCTCTGTCCGGCTTTCTAGGATGGTGCCCAGAACCGCGGCCACTCGAGAGAGATTGCCGCTTCGTATAGCCGTTCGATATCCTCAGCGCCGAAAAGCATGCTAGCCTTGCCGTGCACTTTCGCGCGCAAAACGGCCTGATTGCGGCGGAGCAGCCGGTCGATAAACATCCCTTCCGGCAGCCAATCCGATTTAGCGCTGTTGCATTCGGCACAACTCAGCACTAAGTCCCAGATGGGATCTTCGAGCAGGAAACTCCACGGGATAACATGATCGACAACTGCGCCGCGAGCGTCTTCGAGGCCCTCGCCGCAGTAGAAACACGCCTGTGGACTATCCTCGGTTAGAATTCTGAGATATGGAACGAGTGAGCCGCGCCGGGCCCCATCTCGAGAAACTTTTTGAATGATTTTTGGAGCAAGCCGATTACAGCCTTCAAGAAACGTCGCCCAATGATAGTTAGCTATGAGCTCTAACACGCCACTATTTTCGCGCAGAAACTTGTGAGCTTCCGCGCTGAGGGCGATCCGCGCTTCGCCTTTGCTCCAATCGAAAAGTCGCGGCATACCGGCCGGCTTGCTCGCATGGAAAGCCGCCAACACATTGATTGTCAGAATCCCGGCCATTCTTGCGCGGATTTTACTCCTGCCGGCCTCCGGCAGATCGGGAAAACTTCTCATTCCATAATCACTTGCGATTCGGGAAATGAGTCGAATGACTTCGGCCTCACGACTAACCGATGCAGCTTGACGCAGGTGATAGACGACCACCTGGTTCCAATACATCCTCGCAAATTCTTCGCCGAGATCTTCGAGCGAAATCGCTAAATTGTCGGACCGTTTGGCGATTCGCGCCAAAGCCTTTAACAGTGCCGGTTTGTAAGTTGCGGACATGACGGCATGCCGCATCAGCGCGACTATGTCTGAAACAAGAAAGATCGCAGTCACTTCAGAGTGGCGGAATCGACCGAAGCCACGCTTCGTTTTTTTGTTCTGCGGCGACGCGCGCGCGAACGGCTGGAATGAGCGGCGTACCTAGCGCCATTCGCAACGAACGAATTTCTTGCGCTTTCCGCGTGTCCCGTTCTCTCCACGCCTGCGACGCGAGCTCCGGCCACAAGCACACGCTGCCGGAGATGCAGCCGGCAAAGCCTTCGGAAATAACCTCCGGCAGCAGTTCTTCCGAGCCCGGCAGAATGGCGAATTCCGGGTAGCGCGTATGCAGCTCGCGTTCGAGCGCAAGATCGTTCGAGCTGTCCTTCATGCCGCCGATAATTCCGGGGAATTGCGCCAGCAGCCGACCCACGAGGCCGGCATGAAACGTAATGCCGCTCATTCGCGGAAAGTTATACAAGAAGACCGCGCCCGCGGGCGGTTCCGTGCGTTGAAATAGCGCGTCAAAGAATTGCACGACGCCGTCTTCCGAAATATCCCGATAATAGAACGGCGGGATGATCAGCGCTGCGTTGAAGCCGAACCGGAATGCGGCGCGCGTGAGCGATACGGCATCATGCAGTGCCGTCGCTCCGGTCCCCACCATGAGCCGTTCGCGCGGCAGATCGCGCGCAACCGTTTCCATGAACTGCAGCCGGTGCGAAACGGATAACGACATCGCCTCGCCGGTCGTACCTAAAATGTTGAGCCCGTCGCACCCACGAGCCAGCAGCGAGCGATAATAAGGGAGCGCGAGCACCACATCGGGTTTGTGATCCCGACCGAAAGGCGTTAGTGTGGCTGAATAGATGCCGTGAATGCGACGATCTCGTGTTTTTCGCGGTGGTTTGTCCAAAAGCGGCGCCCGTCCCAGGCCAGCCCGCGCGCCTTGAACGGCACGCGCGCGACGTCCTCCGCAACGGCGTGGCCGTTGCGCGCGTCGATGCGTGTCAAGAAATAGTCGTCCTGCTCTTCGTCGTCGGTCGTCATCAAGTAGAAGCAGCCTTCAACGATCACCAGTCCGCAGATATCATGCGGCGTCGGGATCGTCGTGCCTGGATGGCCGGCATCGTCGAGCGAGATGATCTTGCGGTTGTAAAACTGGCTGACATAAAGCAGGTCGCCGTCATAGCCCAAAAACGAACCGGTGTCGCCGGGGCACGGGATCGCGCCTTCTTTCTTAAAGCCATGGCCCGGCACAAACTTGCGAATGATACGGTGATCCTCGTCGGTTTCACCGCATACGACGCGCAATTCGTCGCCGAGCGCCGTCATGCCATACGGTTTCCCCGGCGCTTGACTCTCCTCGCGCACGCTCCACGTGCGCGAATCGATCGCGTAGATCCGTTGGGTTTCGCGCGATCCCACCCACAGCAACTCGCCGTCGAACGCGATCCCATGTGGCGCGGGAGCCGGGGAGGGCCTCCGCGAGACTTCTTCTATTGTTTCCACGCTACGGGTAGAGTCCGCGAAGTTTGGTTGCTTCGGCCACGCGCGCGACGGCAACAGCATAGGCGCCGCGGCGCATATCGATTCCGTGGCGCTGCGACTGATCGTGCGTTTCATTGAACGCGCGCACCATCTTGCGCTTGAGGCGCTCGTTGATTTCGTCTTCTTCCCAGAAGTTTTCTTGGAGATCTTGAACCCATTCGAAATACGAAACACTGACGCCGCCGGCGTTGGCCAGAATGTCGGGCAGTACCATGATGCCGCGTTCGAAGAGAATCGCGTCCGCGTCGGGCATCGTCGGACCGTTAGCCGCTTCAGCCACAATTTTGGCCCGAATGCGCGCCGCGTTATCCTTGGTGATTACTTTTTCGAGCGCGGCCGGAACGAGCACGTCGCAATCGTATTCGAGCACTTCTTTATTGTTGATCCGCTCGCCGCCGGTGAACCCGACGACTGAGCCCGTTTCAGCTTTGTGAGCCATGATGCCGGCTACGTCGAGGCCCTTCGGATTGGCGACTCCGCCTTTCGAATCCGTCACGGCGACAATGGAATATCCGCGCTGCGACATGAGCTCGGCGGCGTACATGCCGGCGTTTCCAAAACCTTGTACGGCAACGCGCGCGCCTTCGATGGCCAAGCCGAGCGTCCGCATGGCTTCGTCGACCACGAAGAGGCAACCGCGCGCGGTTGCTTTGTCGCGCCCGAGCGATCCCCCGATCGCGATTGGTTTGCCGGTGACGACGCCGGGCACGGAGTAGCCTTTCTGCATCGAAAAGGTGTCCATGATCCACGCCATGATCTGGGGCGTCGTGTAGACGTCGGGCGCGGGAATATCTTTTTCGGGGCCGATGATGATAGAAATCTCGCTCGTAAAGCGCCGCGTGAGATTCTCTAATTCTTGCATCGACATCGTACGCGGGTCGCAGATGACGCCGCCCTTGGCTCCGCCGAATGGAATATTGACGAGCGCGCACTTCCAGGTCATCCACATCGCCAGCGCTTTGACTTCGTCCAGCGTCACATCCGGGTGGAAGCGAATGCCGCCCTTGGTCGGCCCGCGCGACATGTTGTGCTGCACGCGAAAGCCTTTGAAAATCTTGGTCGGGCCGGTATCCATACGTACCGGCACGGATACTTCTAGAATCCGTTTGGGCTCGCGCAAAAATCCGTGCATCGATTCGTTCAGCCCGATCAACCGCGCCACGTCGTCGAGCTGGTGCTGAGCCATCTGCCACACATTTTCGGATGACGAAACGGCAGAGAGATCCAAGGTCATGCTTTTAGAGCCTCCAGAATTAGTGCGCGTGCGCGCAGCGCCCGCAATACCAAACGACCGCGCCTTCGACCGTGACCGGGACCATGTGCTCGCGCACTCCGCGGCGTCCGCATCGCGCGCATGAGTACGTTTTACCGATGGGCGCTGCCACATGCTTCTCGCCGCGGGTCCATACGTACGCGACCACGAGAATCGCGCCTAGAACCACGAACGGCGTCCACGCGAAAAACTCGGCGATTACCTGCGACGAAATCATGCGACTCAGGGGTTTCGCTCTGTTGTCTTCGCTTTTCCTTGAAAGCGCTAACCGCCGGCGGGATGCCTAGGCCCGCCCCGGCATCCCGCCGGCGGTGCGCGCATGCGGCGGGAGATTGGGAAGACGTCGTCGACCTTTTTGAAGGCGCCTTCATGGGGCGTGGAGTGCAGCGATTCGGCCGAGCTCAAGCAGATGAAACCGAAGCGCGAAAGGCTTTGCAAAAATAGATTGTGGACGCGGTACTGCAGCGTCTTGTTGAATTGCGGTAAGACGCCACGCGCGACGATCACGTGGAATTCATTGAGGGAAGCGTCGGTGGCCAAGCTGTGCGTCGCGAAAATCAGGTTGCACTTGAGCGCCTCGTTGAATGTCACTTGACCGTCGGCATATTCGCAGAAGTCCGAAACGGATTTCCGGCCGCCGCTTAACAGGTAGTCGTTCGAAAACTGTTCGTACGAAGGGATATCGAAGATGCCTTCGCGCGCTTGCGCGAGCGCGAGGTCGCTGAGATCGGTGGCATACAGCATGCACCGGTCGAGGAGCTCTTCTTCAAAGAGGATCGCAAGCACGGTGTAGACGTCTTCGCCGGTCCAACACGCCGGAAACCACAGCCGCGCGAAGGAGTACGTTCGAAGAAATGTCACCACGCGCTGCCGGATTGCGCGAAAGTATTCCGGCGCGCGAAATAGCTGGTTACTATTGGTGGACATTGCGCACACGAAACGGCGAAGGGCCTCTTCGTCGTGCAGAAAGCGTTCTTGGAGGCCCGAAATCGTTTGAACTTTTTCGGCGCGCATGCGCTCGGCGACGCGGCGCTTGAGCGTGGCGGCGCTGTAGTCGCGAAAGTCATAGCCGCGCCAGCGCAGCATCGCATCGAGCAGTAGGGAGAGCTCGATGCTCGCTAGCTCGTCCGCATGATTGCGACCGGCGGGCGGCGGGGGTGCCGCCAGCCGCTCGTCGATAATCACCGGTTGAGCCATACCCTCAGCAGCGAAATGAGCTGATCCATGTCGACGGGCTTGCTGATGTACTCGGAAGCGCCGGCGGCGATGGAACTCTCGCGGTCGCCTTTCATCGCTTTTGCCGTCAGCGCGATGATGGGCAGGTTTTCAAAGCGTGAGTTCGAGCGGATGCGGCGGATGGTTTCGTACCCGTCCATCTCCGGCATCATGATATCCATCAGCACGACGTCAATTGACGGATCTTGCATCAGTTTATCGATGCCTTCCTGACCGCTTTCGGCGCTGATGGGCTTCAAGTGGTGCGTTTCGAGCGCCGAGCTCAGCGCGTAGATATTGCGCGCATCGTCGTCGACAATCAGCACCTTCTTGTTTTCGAGCGTCGCCGTTCCGAGCGGCCGTATATCGCTGGAACGTTTTGCAGCCGGAAGACGCGACTCCACTTGATGCAAGAAGAACCGCGTTTCGTCGAGCAGCCGTTCGGGAGACATGGCGTCTTTCACGATCACCGCTTCGCTCAGTTTGCTGAGTTTGGCTTCTTCCTGGCGCGAAAGGTCGCGGCCGGTGTAGACCACGATCGGCGTGCGAGCGTGTTCGGCTTGCATGCGGATGCGTTCGATCAACTGTTCACCGGGGATGTCCGGCAGCCCCAGATCCAGGACGATGCAGTCGAACTTGCCCGCGTTGAGCGCTTCGATCGCTTCGTCGCCTGACCGGACCGCCGTAACGGCGACTTCGCCGCTTCCGATGAGATTGACCATGGCGTTCAGCTGCGTGATGTCGTCTTCGATCACCAACAGATTCTTGGTGCGCCGATCCGCGAAGCCGAGCAAGTTATCGAACGTTTCGGTCAAGGCTTCTTCGGTAACCGGCTTGCGCAAGTGGGCAATCGCGCCTGCGTCGAGCGCGCGCTGCCATTGTTCTTCGCCGGAGATCACATGCACGGGAATGTTCGCGGTCGACGAATCGTGCTTCAAATCCGCCAGCAGCTTCCAGCCGTCGACGTCGGGCAAGCCGATGTCGAGTGTAATAGCGTCCGGCAAGTATTTTCTCGCAAACGAGACGCCCTCTACTCCGCTGAGGGCAACGACGGCTTTGAAGCCGCGGTCGCGCGCCAGCCCGAGCAGAATCCGTGCGAAGATCGCGTCGTCTTCGATGATCAGCAGCACCCTGTCGGTGCTCTCGATTTTGTTGCGATCGTCGGCGATCGCATCGAGCGAAGGCGACATCTCGAGCGTGCGCGCCGGCGTGACGTCGCGCGGCTCCGGCCCTCGGTGAAGCGGATGCGCCTCGCCAATCATGCCGAAAGGCCTCGCGTTGAACGGGCCGGCGATGCGTTCCGCCGGATGATAGAACGTGAAGGTGCTCCCTTCGCCGATCGTACTTTCAACGCCGATTTCACCGCCGAGCAGCCCGGCGATTTCACGGCTGATTGCCAGTCCAAGACCGGTTCCGCCGAACTTGCGCGACGTTCCCATGTCAGCTTGCTGGAATGCTTCGAAAATCACGTTGAACTTGTCGGGCGGAATGCCGATGCCTGTATCCGTCACAGAGAACGCGACCGCCGGACCTTTGATCGAACCGAGGCGATGCTCCTTGAGCAGCGAGATTTCGAGCGTCACGCCGCCTTCGGTCGTGAACTTGAACGCGTTGGAAAGCAGGTTCTTGAGAATCTGCTGCAGCCGCGTTGCGTCGGTGACGAGATTGTCGGTTACGTCTTCGTGACGTTTGATCGTGAACTTGAGCGCCTTGTCGGCCGCCACCTGACTGAACGTGCGGGCGATGTCGTCCTCGATCGCTTGGAACGGAACATCCTGCAGCTCGATGGAGGTCGTGCCCGATTCGATCTTCGACAGATCGAGAATGTCGTTGATGAGCGTCAGCAAGTCGGTTCCCGCAGCCCGAATCGTCTGCGCGAACTCGATCTGCTTGTTCGTCATGTTGCCTTCGGGGTTGTCCGCCAATTGCTTGGAAAGAATCAGCAGCGAGTTCAGCGGCGTGCGCAGCTCGTGAGACATGTTTGCCAGGAACTGGGATTTGTATTTCGAGATAAGCGCCAGCTGTTCGGCTTTCTTTTCGAGCTCCTGACGCGCTTCGTCGATCTCGCGCGTGCGGCGTTCGATTTCCTCGTTTCGCTCCTGCAGAAGGCGCGAGCGCTCTTCCAACTCGTCGTTGGTCTGCTGCAGTTCCATCTGCTGGCTCTGCAGTTCGTTGGTCAGCGCTTGCGATTGTTTGAGCAGCTCTTCGGTGCGCATCGTCGCGCCGATCGTGTTCAGAATAACGCCGACCGATTCGGTCAATTGGCCGAAGAATTGCAGCTGCGTCTCGTTGAACCGCTCGGTCGAAGCCAGCTCGATGACCGCTTTGACCTCGCCTTCGAACAGCACGGGCAGGACGATAAGCGAGAGCGGCTTCGTTTCGCCCAAGCCCGAGCCGATTGCCATATAGTCCGGCGGCACGTCGCTCAACAAAATGCGCTGACGCTCGACCAGACACTGTCCGACGAGTCCTTCGCCTTCGCGGATCGATCGCTGCGCGGCTTTCTTCTTGCTGATCGCGTAGCTCGCCATCAGGCGCAGCACCTGTTCGTCGCCGATCGGTTCGTTCACGTAAAACGCGCCCGAATAAGCGTTGACCAGCGGAGCGATCTCCGAAATGATCATGCGGCTCACGGTCTTGGTGTCGCGCTGGCCCTGCAGCATCGCCGTGAACCGCGCGACGTTGGTCTTGAGCCAGTCCTGATCGGTGTTCTTGCGCGTCGTGTCGCGCAAGTTTTGAATCATCTCGTTTACGTTACGCGTCAGTTCGGCGACTTCGCCGCGCGCTTCAACTTGCACCGCTCGCGAGAGATCGCCCTTGGTAACCGCGGTCGCGACTTCGCCGATGGCGCGAATCTGTGACGTTAACTGCGCTGCCAGCTGGTTCACGGAGTCGGTGAGGTCGCGCCATAAACCGGCGGCGCCCGGGACCTGCGCTTGTCCCCCGAGCTTTCCTTCGAATCCGACTTCGCGCGCGACTGTCGTCACCTGATCGGCGAACGTCGCAAGCGTGTCGATCATGAAATTGATCGTGTCGGCGAGGCGGGCGATTTCGCCCTTGGCTTCTAGTGTCAGTTTGCGTTTGAGGTCGCCGTTGGCGACCGACGTCACGACTTGCGCGATGCCGCGCACCTGGTTGGTTAAGTTGGCCGCCATGAAGTTCACGTTGTCGGTGAGATCTTTCCAGGTGCCGCTGACGCCGGGAACCTGCGCCTGAGCGCCGAGCTTCCCTTCGGAGCCGACTTCGCGCGCCACGCGCGTGACTTCCGATGCGAACGCGTTGAGCTGGTCGACCATCGTGTTGATTGTGTCTTTGAGTTCGAGGATTTCACCACGCACATCGACCGTGATTTTCTTCGAGAGGTCGCCGAGCGCAACGGCAGTCGTCACCTTGGCGATGTTACGCACTTGCGAGGTGAGGTTCGACGCCATCGTGTTCACCGAGTCGGTCAAATCTTTCCACGTACCGGCGACGCCGCGCACGAAGGCTTGTCCGCCCAAGCGCCCTTCGGAGCCGACTTCGCGCGCGACGCGCGTCACTTCCGACGCGAACGCGTTGAGCTGGTCGACCATCGTGTTGATCGTGTTTTTCAGTTCGAGAATTTCGCCGCGCACGTCGACCGTGATCTTCTTTGAAAGGTCGCCGTTCGCAACGGCGGTCGTGACTTCGGCGATGTTACGGACTTGGTTCGTCAGGTTCGACGCCATGGAGTTCACCGAAAGCGTCAAGTCTTTCCACGTGCCGCTGACGCCGGCCACCTCAGCCTGACCGCCGAGTTTACCTTCGGAACCGACTTCGCGCGCCACGCGCGTGACTTCCGACGCGAACGCATTGAGCTGGTCGACCATCGTGTTGATCGTGTTTTTCAACTCGAGGATTTCGCCGCGTACGTCGACGGTGATCTTCTTCGACAGGTCACCTTTGGCGACGGCGGTCGTGACTTCGGCGATATTACGCACTTGCGACGTAAGGTTTGAAGCCATGAAGTTCACGGACTCGGTCAAGTCGCGCCACGTGCCGCTGACGCCGGCAACCTGCGCTTGGCCGCCCAGTTTACCTTCAGAACCGACTTCGCGCGCGACGCGCGTCACCTCGCCGGCGAACGCATTGAGCTGGTCGACCATCGTATTGATCGTGTTCTTCAGTTCGAGAATTTCGCCGCGCACGTCGACCGTGATCTTGCGCGACAAGTCGCCCTTGGCGACGGCGGTCGTCACGTCGGCAATGTTGCGCACTTGAGACGTGAGGTTCGACGCCATCCGGTTCACGGAGTCGGTCAAATCTTTCCAGGTACCGCTGACGCCCTTGACGTCGGCCTGGCCGCCCAGCTTGCCTTCGGAACCGACCTCGCGCGCAACGCGCGTCACTTCGCCCGCAAACGCATTGAGCTGGTCGACCATCGTGTTGATCGTGTTTTTTAGTTCGAGGATTTCTCCGCGAACGCTAACCGTAATCTTACGCGAAAGATCGCCTTTCGCCACGGCCGTCGTCACGTCGGCAATGTTACGCACTTGAGACGTCAGGTTCGCCGCCATGAAGTTCACCGACTCGGTGAGATCTTTCCACGTGCCGCTGACGCCCGCAACCTGCGCCTGGCCGCCCAGAATGCCTTCCGATCCGACTTCGCGCGCAACGCGCGTGACTTCCGACGCGAAGGCGTTGAGCTGGTCGACCATCGTGTTGATCGTGTTTTTGAGTTCGAGGATTTCACCGCGCACGTCGACGGTGATCTTTTTCGAAAGGTCGCCCTTGGCGACGGCGGTTGTGACTTCGGCGATGTTACGAACTTGCGACGTGAGGTTCGAGGCCATGAAGTTCACGGACTCGGTGAGGTCCTTCCAGGTGCCGCTGACGCCTTGCACCTCGGCTTGGCCGCCGAGTTTGCCTTCGGAGCCGACTTCGCGCGCGACGCGCGTCACTTCCGACGCGAACGCGTTCAGCTGGTCGACCATGGTGTTGATCGTGTTCTTGAGTTCGAGAATTTCGCCGGCGGCTTCAACCGCGATCTTGCGCGAGAGGTCACCCTTGGCAACTGCCGTCGTCACGTCGGCGATGTTACGCACCTGCGATGTTAAGTTACCAGCCATCGTGTTAACCGAGTCGGTTAAGTCTTTCCAAGTGCCCGCGACGCCTTTCACGCTGGCTTGGCCGCCGAGCTTGCCTTCGGAACCAACTTCGCGCGCAACGCGCGTCACTTCGGAAGCGAACGCGTTCAACTGATCCACCATTGTGTTGATCAACCGGGCGGATCGGAGAAACTCCCCGCGGAGCGGACGGCCGTCGATGTCGACGGGGATCCGTTGCCCGAGGTCGCCTTGCGCGACCGACCCGAGCACGCGATTCGTTTCGGCCATCGGGGCGGTCAGGTCATCGATCAGATGATTATACGCTTCGACTTGAATTTTCCAACCGCCGACCGCTTCGGGGAGCGACGCCCGCTCGTTTACGCGCCCTTCGCGTCCGACCACACGGCTAACCCGCAAGATCTCGCGCAGCATGTGCTGTTTGATCTGCGCGCAAGCGTTGAACGCTTCAGCGAGTTCGGCTTCCGGGCCGGCACCGCGCACCGGCAGCCGGACCGCAAAATTCCCGTCGCGGAAGGAACGCAATGCAAGCAGCAGCTTGCGGTCGAGAGCGGTGCCGTTGCCAGAATGCGAACTCGCGGCACCGTTTGAACGCGTTTTGCCGTTACGCGCGGGCTTCGAACGAGAGACAGTCGCCATAAATGAAAGGTGCTCCGTAGTGGATGCGGCTGATTTCTTCATTGCCCGATTCGCCCTATGCCAAACTTGGGCTTGCCCAGGTTTAGCAAGCGGGGACCCCGGGGAGAACCCAGGCATGCCGGCCACGTATGCTTGAGCGCGGCGACCTTCGCCATTCCCAGGCACTTGAGCTCCTGGCGGATGCGAGCCGCCTCCTAGCCTCATCGCTTGAGTTATCGGCGACTTTGCCCCGCGTGGCGCAGCTCTGCGTCGAGCGACTGGCCGACTATTGCGTCATAGCCGGAAATGACCGCAACGACGAGCAGTTCTTCCACGAGGCAGGCCAGGGCAAGAAGCTGCGCCTGCGCCGCGGCGACCAGGTCCAAATCGAAGCCGGCCTGCGTTCCCTGGGCTACCAGCGCGTTCTCGTCATCCCGTTGCCCGGGCGGCAGTCAGGGGCCGGCGTCTTCGCGCTTGCCACCAAGGCGGCGGACCGCTTCGACACCGGTACCGAGAAGATCGCGGAGATTCTCGGCCTTCAGCTGACCAACGCGCTCGACCAGGCGACACTGCTGGAAAGAACCCACCACGTTGCCGACCGCCTGCAACGGGCGCTGCTGCCTGCAAGCTTCCCGCGGGTGGCGGGACGGCAGTTGGATGGCGCATACCGCCCCGCCAGCGAGGAAGCTGAGGTCGGCGGCGACTGGTACGACGCCTTCGAGCTTCCCGATCACCGCTTGGCGATTTCGATGGGTGACGTCGCGGGGCACGGACTTGAGGCGGCTACGATCATGGGCGAGGTGCGCATCGCATTACGCGCTGCCGCCGTCGGCGAGCGATCTCCGGCTGCCGTCCTTGAACAGATCAACAGCGTGACGAATTTGCGAAGCGGCATCGGCATGGTCACCGCGATATTCGGTTATTACGACGCGGTCAGCCGCGAGCTGACCTACGCGGTGGCCGGTCACCCGCCGCCTGCGCTGGTAATACAAGACGCTTTCGCCGGATATCTTCCGGGCGGCGGCGTCCCGCTGGGCATCGGCGATAATGTCGGCGCTCGCGACTGGGTGATCACGCTGCCGCCGCGCAGCTGGGTGATGTTTTACACCGATGGCATGACCGAGTACGACCGCGATGTGATCGCCGGCGAGGAACGTCTGCTCGAAGCAAGTGTGCGCTCGTGCGAATCGGATTCGGAGAACCCGGCGATTGCATTGCAAGAGCGCATCTTCAGCACGTCGGTCAACCGCGACGATGCCGCCACGCTGGTGCTCTCGTGCTTCGACGGACCGGTTCCCAAACGAATGGAGTACTCAGCGATCCCGATGACGGCGCCGATCGTGCGCGCGATGATCAACCGGTTCTGCGATCAGAACGGTGTCTCACCCGATCAGCGTTTTGCTCTGACGTCGGCCATCGGTGAAGCGGTGGCAAATGCCGTCGAACATGCGTACCAAGGCGAAGTTCCCGGCAAATTCGAGCTGCGGCTGGAAGCGCAGGGCGACTGCGTGACCGTCGATGTGGAAGATCGCGGGCACTGGCGCCCGTTTCAAAAACGTGACGATCGGGGCCGCGGCATGGTATTGATGCACGAACTGATGGATCGCGTTCGCATCAACTCGGCGCAGCACGGAACCTGTTTGAGCATGGTGCTCAATCGCGAGCCCGCCTAACTACTGCGCCGCGCGCAACACCAAGGCGGCGTTGATGCCGCCGAACCCGGACGAATTCGATAGAACGACGCGTGCATTCGAGGCGACCGTCTCGCGCACGCAGCGCACCTGGCACTCCTCGTCGCGGTTTTCCAAATTCACGGCTCCCGGGATCACACGGTCGCGCATGCCCATGGCCGCGATCGCCACTTCCCACGCGCCGGTCGCTCCGAGCGCGTGACCGTGCTGACCTTTTGTCGCCGAAACCGGAATCTCCGAGAGCCGTTCGCCGAAAATTCGCCCGAATGCGACCGCTTCCGCACGATCGCCCAAACGCGTCGACGAACCGTGCGCGTTGATCGCCTCAACTTCACTAGGCAAGACGCGCGCTTCATCGAGTGCGCGCTGGAGCGCGCCGGCGGTTTGCGAACCGTCGGCCAACGGCGCGGACATGTGATACGCGTCGTTCGATGTGCCGAAACCCGCGATCTCCGCGTAGATGTGCGCGCCGTGCCCGATCGCATCTTCGTAGCGCTCGAGCACGAACATGCCGGCGCCTTCCGCCATCACAAACCCGTCACGCCCCGCGTCGAAGGGACGGCTCGCGGCCGCCGGATCGTCGTTGCGTGTCGACATCGCCCGCGCGACGGTGAACGCTCCAAACGTCAGCGGCGCCAGCGGCGCTTCGATCCCGCCGGCTAAGGCAGCGCGCACGTCGCCCCGCTTGATGGCGCGGTACGCTTCCCCGATCGCGATCGCGCCGGCGGCGCACGAATCCGAGTTGGCCATCGTCGGTCCGGTTATTCCGAATTCGATCGCGACGTTGCTGGCGGCAGCGCCGCCAAACACCGAAATCGTCAGCAGCGGACGCACCGAGCGCAAGCCTTCGCGCCGGAAGACTTCGATCTGCTCCTCTGCAAACGCCAAGCCGCCCAGCGCCGATCCCGTGTAGACGCCGATCTCCGAGCGGTTGCCGTCGACGGAAAATTTCGCGTCTTCGACCGCAAGCTTGGCCGAAGCGACCGCGAGCTGCGAGAAGCGGTCGGTCCACTGCAGCCGGCGTTTCGTCAAGTAGTCCGACGGATCGAAGTCGTCGATCTGAGCGGCCACACGCGAAGGAAAACCTTCACATTCAAAGCGCGTCAGCGGAGCGACCGCCACTTTGCCGGCCAAAAGGTTGTCCCAAAATGCGCGCGCGCCCGTGCCCAGCGGCGTGATCATGCCCATTCCAGTGATGACGACGCGATGCGTGTCAGCCATCGCCCGCCTCGGCTAACTCTTTGATGCGGCGCAGCGTTCGCGTCGCGACGTGATCGATGAAAAACTTCCCGACGATCCAATTCATCGGAAAACCCAGTGCAGCGCGATGATCGATCGAAACGCGCGTTCCGCCGTCAGCCGGTTCGAAGTTCCACACGACGTCCATCCCTTTGGTCCAGCCGCCCAAATGCCGGAATGCGATCGAGGGCGTGAGCGGGTCGTTCGTCTGTTCGGCGCGCCAGCGAACGGGTATTCCGCTGCGCCGCGCCGCCATCTCCACGACGCGCCGGTCGCCTGCGCGCTGCAGCACCCGTACATAACGGTAATGCGGAAGATATTCGGGCCAGCGCTCGGTGTCCGATGCGTAACGGTACACTCGCGCGGGCGAGGCGTGAACGAAGATTTGATTGCGGGCGAACATTAGGCGACGAGCCTCAATAAATTGCCCAGGGCCAGCGCCGGCCCCACCGGTCCGCAGCCCGCAATTGCGTCGATCAAAACCTGCGCGCGTTCCGGATCGCGTTCCACGTTACGGGCGGCGCGTTTTGAAAGCGCAGCCGATCCGGTGAACGATCGGACGATGCGGGCGAGTTTGCCTCGGCGCCGCATTTCGGCGGCAAGCTCGGTAGCGTAATTTTTGATGGCCGACCGGCCCGATGCAGGCGCGGCCACAGCGGCGGCGATGGCCCCAGCGGCCGCAATGCCGCCGCGCAAAGCCAAGTAGACGCCCTGGCCCGTGAAGGGATCGATGAAGCCCGCTGCATCGCCCACGAGCAAAACGTTTCCGGCCGTTAGGGCTCGAGTCGAATGAGCGAGCGGTCCCACGGCGACACGCTTTCCTTCGAGTTGGACGCCGGCAAAACGCGCGGCGTCACCGCTCAACGCCCGGGCGCGTTCGCGAATAAATTGATCGACGTCATCTTTACGGGCACTGAGGTCTTTTTCGTGCACGATCACCATAATATTTGCGTGCGCCGCATCAAACGGATTAACCGCAAAATAACTGCTGCCCTCTACGAACATCTCGACGAAACGATCGAGATCGCGCAAGCCGCGGTAATGGCCGCCCAGAGCGAACCGCTGTTCGCCGCGCGGAGCGGCGCTCAAACCGCATTTTCTGGCCACGATCGATTGCGCGCCGTCGGCGCCAATCACAAAACGCGCTCGCACGCCCCGCGTTTCCCCGCTTGGTTCTCTTACCGTCAGCAAACTACCTGACTCTTCTTCACGCACATCCTCGATGCGCGCGTGCATGAAGGTCGCGCCGCGCGAGAGCGCCGCTCGCAGCAGTTCGTCATCGAGCCGCAAGCGCGGAAGTGCCCATCCAGTTTTCGAGAACCGCAACTCGACGCGCACGCCGTTTCCGCTCAAACGAATCCCCTCAAGCGGCGCCGCTTGCGGCGCAAGCGCACCTTCCAAACCAAGCGTCCGCAGTTGCTCGACGGCACCGGCACTCACATATTCTCCGCAAGCTTTGTTCCGTGGAAATTGCGACTTGTCGACGATCAGGGCATGCAGCCCGGCTTCGGCAAGCGCGATAGCTGCGGCCGACCCGGCCGGACCGCCGCCGGCGATCGCGACGTCAAACATCCCAGAGCGCCATTCGAAAAAACGGCATCCGCCGGACGCGCGGATTTTTCCATCCGGCTTCCCGCGCGAGAGCGAGCGCTTCGGCCGGCGTGTAAGCGCGCAGGACGGAAAGCGGCGCGTCGTGCCGCGTGAGGCGGTTGCGAGTAAAGATCGAAACCAGGAACACGGCCCCAGCCCAAGCGGTGCGCGAGCGGCGCAGATCCGTGACGACGGGAGCGACGCGCGCGACCCGGCGCAGCTCGCGCAGCAGCGTGACAGCCGCAGAGGGATCGCAGTGGTGCAGCGTCAGATTGCACATTGCGACGTCGAAACTCGCGTCTTCAAAAGGGAGCGAGGCGCCATTGCCGATCACAAAACGCAGATCGGGATCGCCGTGCCGCTTCTGTGCGATGGCCAATACGTCGGAACTCACGTCGAGACAGGTCGCGCGTAGGCTTCTGCCCGCTGCGCGGGCTTTGCGCGCCAAGAACTCTGCGATATCGCCCGAGCCGCAGCCGACGTCTAGGATCGTTTGGGGAAGCAGCGCGCGAGTCGCACGTTCAATGGAAGAAAACCCGCCGAGCCAGCGGTTCGCTCTTTCGATATCGCGAAAATTTTCTTCGAGTTCGCCGATTGACTCGACGGTATCGTCGAGAAGTTCGCGTCCTGCTGCACGCAGCACAGGACCCTACTTTCTACTTCTTAAAATATTCGGCGTTGACGGCGGTGTAGTTCTGCCATTTTTCCGGAACGTCCGAGTCGGCAAAGATCGCTTCGACGGGACATGCCGAAACGCACGCGCCGCAGTCGATGCAGACTTCGGGATCGATGTACAGCATCGTATCATCGTCTTTACCGTGAATGCAGTCGACCGGACAAACGTCCACACAGGACTTGTCTTTGGTGCCTATGCACGGCTCGGTAATGATGTAGGCCATCGTACGGTATTACGCAGACGAAAGGACCGGGGCCTCCCGGATCAAACGGCCGGTCGGCGCCCGGAAAAAGCCCGCAGCAGCAACAAAAGCAACACCGCGCCGATCAGCGCATAGATGAAACTCCACAGCGGATCGAGGCCGCCGTGTCCTAACCAGCGATAGATAAAACCGCCGATCAGCGCACCTACGATTCCGACCACGATGTCTGTTAGGACTCCGCCGCCGACTGCACCGGGCACGAGCCAGCGGGCCACCAGCCCCACAATGAGGCCGAAGATAATCCAAACGATAATTGTCCAAAGCATGGGTCCTAGTTTACCACGCGCAGGTCAGCCGAAACGAGCCTAAGGTCGCTTTGGCGCCCCAGGGCCCTTCCAGTCACGCGGACTGCGCGCCGTAACGTTGAAGCCAGCATGATGATAAAAACTCTAGCCGCTATAGCGTTTTTTGGCGTACTGGTGCTTCCGCTTGCGAGCATGGCTGCCGATTCGGGGCAGACGACTATTTATGCGTCAGGACAAGCGACGGTATCGGGCGCGCCCGATACAGCGGTTGTTTCGTTCGCGATTGCCAGTCATGCATCGACGGCCGAACAGGCCACGAGCATCGGCAACTCCGTTTACGCCCACCTTAACACCGGGATGCGCACCATCGGCATCGCGAGCGCCGACATAAAAACGACCAGCTATAACCTCAATCACGTTCCGCCT
The DNA here is from genome assembly GCA_038215615.1 of Vulcanimicrobiales bacterium. Taxonomy (GTDB): domain Bacteria; phylum Vulcanimicrobiota; class Vulcanimicrobiia; order Vulcanimicrobiales; family Vulcanimicrobiaceae; genus Rubrimentiphilum. The sequence goes on from JBBQQR010000003.1 coordinate 113,760, forward strand.
CCGCCGCCCTGCCCGCCGTTGCCGATGCAAGCGCAGACGCGGGCGAGCGCTGAATATCCCCAAATCGCGCCGTGCGTTCGAGACCCGCAGACATATGGCTATTTCGTCAACCGGTCGGTCAGCGTTACGACCCATCACTTGGATATCGTCGGAAAAATTATCGACACCGCGGTCGCAGCGGGTGTCAACAACGTCCAAGGCGTCGAGTACAGCATCGCGGATACGAAGTCGCTTTACTTGCGTGCGCTCGCTCAAGCCGTCGCTGCAGCTCGAACTCAAGCCAATGTCCTTGCAAGTGCGGCGGGCTTGCACATCGTGGGAGTCCAATCGATAAACGGACCGAACGAAGCGCCCGTTCGCGGCATGGCTGTTTTCAGGGCCAACGTAGCCGCGGACACTTACCAGGTCCCGACCCAAATGTCGCCGCCGTCAAGCCTCGACGTGAGCGCCGGCGTCAGCGTGATTTACCTCGCGCACCCCTAAGCGAAACTCCCCGCGCCGCGCAAGGGTAGCATGACCAGATGAGCGGGACGTGTGAACTCTGCGGCCGGCGGCCGGCGACCGTGCGCGAAGGCAAGAGCGATCTCTGCCCTTCTTGCGCCATGCGACGCCGCGCAACCAAAGCCGCCATTCCGTTGGCCGGCGCTGCGCTGACTGCTGCCGCGCTCGTCGCGGGCGGAGCCTTCCTGATCGAAAACATGAGCCGGCGCGAGGGCGGCGCCGCCAAACCCAACCCGATCGAAGATTGGACGCGACGCTTACGCCCGGGAACGCCGACGCTGGCGGCCTTCTCGCGCGACCTGACGGAACTCGCACGGATTGAAAAACTCGATCCAGTCATCGGGCGCGCCGACGAAGTCGAACGCGTCATTTCGATTCTCGCGCGACGCAGCAAGAATAATCCGGTTCTCGTAGGCGAACCCGGGGTCGGAAAAACCGCGATCGTGGAAGGCTTGGCGCAGCGCATCGTTTCCGGCGACGTGCCCGAAGCGCTTCGTAACAAGCGCGTGCTCGCGTTGTCATTGGGGCCGCTGGTTGCCGGCACCAAGTACCGCGGTGAGTTCGAAGGCCGCGTCAAAAAGATTCTCGACGAAGTGCGCCGCGCGTCGCGCGACGTGATCCTGTTCATCGACGAGCTTCACACGCTGGTCGGAGCCGGAGCGGCCGAAGGTTCGCTCGACTTGAGCTCGATGATCAAACCGGAGCTCGCGCGCGGGGATTTGCAGTGCATCGGCGCGACCACGTTCGACGAATACCGGAAATACATCGAGTCGGATGCCGCACTCGAGCGGCGGTTCCAGCCGGTCATGGTGAACGAGCCGACCATCGAGCAAACCGAACTCATTTTGCGCGGGTTGCGCGAACGCTACGCGAGCCACCACGGCGTCGAGATTACCGACGACGCAGTAAAAGCTGCTGCATCGCTTTCGGCGCGGTACATCGCCGACCGGTTCTTGCCCGATAAGGCGATCGACTTAATGGACGAGGCCGCCGCGTCGGTTGCGCTAGGCACCAAAGATCGGATCGGGCGTTCCACGGTCCATGCGGACGACGTCGCGGCGATTGTTACCAAGTGGACGGGCATACCGCAGACAACGCTCACCGAATCGCAGATCAACAATTTGCTTTCGCTGGAGCCGGTGCTGACCAAGCGGGTCATCGGGCAGAGCGAGGCGATCGGCGCCGTCAGCGAAGCCATCCGTCGCGCCCGCGCCGGCCTGCACGATCCGCGCAAACCGCTGGGGAGCTTTCTCTTCATGGGAAGCAGCGGCGTCGGCAAGACCGAGCTGGCGAAGGCGCTCGCCGAAGCTCTGTTCGGCAGCGAAGCCGCGCTCGTGCGTATCGATCTCTCCGAGTTTACCGAAGCGCACACGATGTCGCGGCTGCTCGGCGCACCGCCGGGATACCAGGGGCACGACGAGCCCGCGCAACTAACCGAACCGGTGCGGCGCAGGCCCTACTGCGTCGTGCTGTTTGACGAACTTGAGAAAGCGCACCCCGACGTCGCGGCTATTCTCTTGCAGATCCTCGACGACGGCCGAGTGACCGACGCCAAAGGCCGCACGATCGATTTTCGTCACGCGCTGATCATCATGACCACGAACCTTTCCGACGAGGAACTTCCTATCGCGTTCCGTCCGGAGTTTCTCAACCGTATCGACGACGTCGTGCATTTCAACACGCTGGGACTTGAGCAGATAGAACAAATCGTCGCGATACACGTCGAATCGTTGGCCGGACGGTTGGGAGCGCGAGACGTGACGCTGCAACTCTCACCCGACGCCCGAAGTTTTTTAGCGCGGGAGGCGATGAGCGCGGGCAGCGGGGCGCGCTACGTTCACAGGATCGTGGCGCGGCACGTGAGCACGCCGCTCTCGTCCGCTATCCTGCGCGGCGAGCTTCCCAAGGGCTCAGCTGCGGACGTTACTTTCGAGGCCGGCGCGCTGGTTGTCCGCGCCGCTTAGGTTACGATCTTCCGCCAGCCACGAGTCTTCGATCTCCACGCGGTCCATATGAAGCGGGTAGGTGCCGCTGGGATGACGCCGATCGTACGCGCGCGAGCGCGCAATTAAGTATTCAAAGTTGTCATACACGACCGGGCCGCGGATGCGCCGCCGGATCGCGATCACTTGACTCAGGAGCTTCCAGTACATTTCCGGCGTGCTGTTGTCAAAGTAGAGATCTTCCGGTATCAGTCCGTTTTTTACGATCGAACCCAGTCGCTCGTAGTAGTCGCAGACGAGCAATTCCTTATGAATTTTGCGATCGGGCTGCGGTTTTTCTAGTTCGCGCCTGAAGTTGGCGTCGCGCAATCGCGTTTCGAGTTCGTGGCTTACGAAGAGCAGAGCTTCGTTCAGTATTGGGTCGTACGGCAAACTTAAGATTGCCAGCAACGCCTCCAGCTGGTTGCTGACGCGCAGGTGCCGCAGTTGGACGAGCGCTGCAATCGCCGTCGCCGCAATGACCAGAAATGTTCCGACCGCCGCTGCCGTGCTGAGCGCTTCGAGGGTCACAGAATGCCTTGCACGTTCTTCTGAATGTCGGCGTGCGACATTTCGCCGGCGACGATTTTCCGGATGACGCCGTCTCGGCCGATGAAGACGTGCACCGGCAATCCGTTGATCAAGTATTGCCCTTGAAGCGGGCCACTATCGACGACCGCCGGATAGCTCAAGTGGAATTGCGTGCGGAACGCTTGGGCTTGGCGCGCATTTTCTAATTCGTCGATGCCTACGACGTGCAATCCGCGAGCGGCATACTGCTGCTGCATCTGGTTGATGAACGGAGCCTCGTCCCTACAGGGCGGGCACCACGTCGCGAAAAAATTCAGGTAAACGGGCTTCCCGCGCATCGACGATAGCGTCAGCGTTGCCCCCGTCGACGTCGGCATCGTCCAATCCGGTGCTGGTTGGCCGGCTTGCGCGATGTGTTTTGAGTTTTGCGAACATGCCGCTGCAAAAAGCGCAACACACGCGAGGGCGACGCGATATTTTATCATCGCTAGCCGAACGCCGGGTAGGGAACAGCGCGAGCGTCATCTTCCATTTGCGCGAGCAGTTCGTCCGCGTTTGCGAATTTCCGCTGCTCGCGGACGAAAGAGAGATCGCGCAGCGCCAGCTCGTGGCCGTAAATCGTGTGGTGGAAATCGCGCAGCCACGCTTCCACCGTCCGGGCTTTCCCGTCGAACGTCGGGTTCGTTCCGATCGAAACGAGCGTTGCGTAATCGCGCCCTTCGTGGCGGGCTGTCCCGGCGTAGACCCCATCGCACGGCAGCAGTTTTCCCGGAACGGCAAGGTTGGCCGTGGGAAAGCCTAAGCCGTGGCCGCGACCCGCACCTGCGATAACTTTTCCACGAAGTTCGTATGGGTGGCCGAGCAAGCGGTCCGCGTCGGGTATTGCACCGTCGGCGATCAGTTTCCGAATGCGCGTGCTGGAAATGCGCTCGCCGTTTTCGTCGGCTGCGATTTCGACCGGTGCAAACTCCACGCCGTTTTCGCGCAAAACGTGCTCCATCAGCGCGACGTCGCCTTCGCGAGCATGCCCAAAGCGAAAAGTACGCCCGACGGCAACCCCGCGCACACCTACATTTTCGATCAGCGTTTTCTTCAGAAACTCATCGGGTGTCTGATTCGCAACGGCGGAGTCGAACGGAACGAAAAAACACTCCTCGTAACCCGCGCGCGCCAAGAGGTCGACGCGTTCTTCCGGCGTCGTAATGAAAGGCGGCTCGGTACCGGGACGCAAAAAAGCAGAGGGGTGATTCGAAAACGTGAGCACGCCCGAGCTCCAACCAGGTTTGCGAAGCTCGCGCGTTTTTCGCGCGATGTCGCGGTGGCCGCGATGCATACCGTCAAAAAAACCGATCGCCAGCACGAGGGGTGTTTCATCCCGGCGCTCGAGCGAGTAGTGTATTTTCAAAGAAACACTTTGCGTGGCGCTAACAATGCGCCGTGCGTTTCGCCCACGCCGACGAGCGTTCGCGACGCGTCGCGAACGAAGACGTGCTTGGCAGGCGCGCCGGCGGGCAGCGGCACCATGCGGCCCGCGCGAAAATCCGCCGAATGACGCAAGTCGAGCACGATCGTCGGGAACGGAATGATCGCTTCGGGTGCGATGAGCGCATCATTCGGTGCGTCCGCGATCTGCTCCAGTGTCCGGCTTTCCTGCAGTAAGAACGCGCCCGATCCCTCGCGCACCAGTGCCCCCATATGCGCGGGCAACCCGATCGCTTTCCCAAGGTCTTCGCACAGCGTCCGAACGTACGTGCCTTCGCTGCAGGCAACGCGCAAACGCGCAACCTGGTTTTCGGCTCCGAGAAACGTTAAGCCGTAGATCGTGACCGGACGCGCTTTTCGTTCGACGATTTTGCCTTCGCGCGCAAGTTCGTACAAACGTTTGCCGTCGTGATGGACCGAACTGTACATCGGCGGGACTTGCTCGATTCTTCCCAGGAACTCCGGCAACGCATCTTTCAGCCGTTCGATCCAGTTGACGGACAGCGGCGTTTCTTCCAGCGCTTCTCCGTGGGCGTCGGCTGTCGTGGTGCTCCGGCCCGGAACAAACGCGCACACGTAGGCTTTGCGCTGGTCGGTGAGCAGCGGAATGAGGCGCGTCGCTTTGCCGATTGCAACCGGCAGCACGCCGGCGGCTTGGGGATCGAGCGTTCCTAGGTGGCCGGCGGCAATTCGTGTGTCGCGCCCGTACAGTCCGTAGATCCGGCGAATCCGCGCAACGACGTGCGCTGACGTCGGTCCGGCGGGCTTAAAGACGTTGACGAAACCGATCAGGAGCGTGGCCCCTATAGGCCTTCTGCAACCAACGCCGCGTCGACCGCGGCGATCGCGTCCGGCAGCGACCCCGTGTACGTGAGACCCGACGCGCGAAAATGTCCGCCGCCGCCCAATCTCGAGGCTGCGGCTTGCACGTTGATGCGTCCGCTGCTGCGCAGACTCACCCGAATCTCGCCGTCGTATGACTTGAAAAGCGCGGCCGCTTCAACGCCTTCGACCGACCGCAGATAACCGATGATTTCCTCAGTGTCTTCGCCGTCGGCGTGACATTCGGCCAGCATCGCGTCGTCGACGAAGGACCACATGTAGCGCCCTTCATGCGCCGTCTTCGCTTCATCGAGCGCGCGCCCTAACAATTTCAGGGCCGGAAAGCGCTTGTTGGCAAAAATTTCTTCGGTGATTTGCTCTTTGTTGGCGCCCGAGCCGATCAGTTCGGCCGAAAGCATGAGCACTTCGGGCGTCGTGTTGCTATGCATGAAACCGCCCGTGTCGGTCATGATCGTCGTCAGCAAACAGGTTGCGATCTCCGGCGTAATCGGCACGTTCATCGCGCGCAGCAAATGCATGACGCACGTACCCGTGGAGCACTCGTGGGGCAGCACGTAATTCAGCGCGCCGAAATGGGCGTTCCCCAAATGATGATCGATGTCCAGAATATTCTCGCGCGAGAGTTGGGGCAGCGACTCGCCGGCGCGCGCGGTATCGCTCATATCGCAGAACACCCAGAGCGCGTCGGGCGGGAAGTCGGCCGGCACGACGCTGCTTACGAGCTCTGCATCTGCGAGAAATCGAAGATTGCGCGGGATCGTCTCCCCTTGGAAATAGTGGACGCGCTTGCCGAGGTGCTTTAGAGCTAAGCCGAGCGCCAAACCGGCGCCCAGCGTGTCGCCATCGGGCTTCACGTGACTGACCATCACGAACGCTTCGCGCTTACGAAGCTCGGCGACGACTTCTTCGGTCGTCGCAGCCACCGGTTTCTCGCCGATCACTGGTTCGCGCCCCGCGCGTCTTCGCGCAGCGTTTTAGCCAGCGCGATCGCGCGCTCGGTCGAGCGATCTTCGATGAACGTGAGCGCAGGCGTATGGCGCAACGCGATTTGATGGCCGAGCTCACCGCGTAAAAACCCCGTCGCGCCGGACAAGGCATCCATCGTTTGGCGCGCGACGTGGCGGTCGCCGATGATCGAGACGAAGACTTTCGCGTGCTGCAGATCTTGAGATATCTCGACGCGCGTCACCGTCGTAAAGCCCAAGCGGGGATCTTTCAGTTCTTGCGTGATGAGCGTTCCCAGAACACGCTGAACTTCGTGGTCGATCCGCTGGAGCCGCTGCTTGTTCATGCCGGCGCCAATTCCGCCGCCACCGTTTCGATGGCGTAAGCCTCGATGATATCGCCCTGTTTAAGGTCTTGGTAGCGCGCAATTTGTATGCCGCACTCAAAGCCTTCGGCCACTTCGCGCGCATCGTCTTTGAAGCGCCGCAGCGATTCGATCTCGCCGTCGAAGATCACGGCGCTGTCGCGCAGCACGCGCACTTTGGCGTTGCGCGCAATCTTGCCGTCCTTCACGTAGCAGCCGGCGATGCTTCCCACTTTGCTGACCTTGAAGATTTCGCGTACTTCGGCGTGACCCAGGGTGACTTCGCGCTTCACCGGCGCGAGCATACCGCGCATGGCTTTCTTCAGATCGTCTTCGACTTCGTAAATGACTTGATAGAAGCGCAAGTCGACGCCTTCGTTCTCGGCCAGCCGCTTTGCCGTCTCGTCGGGCCGCACGTTGAAACCTATGAGCACGCCGTTCGAGGCGCTCGCGAGGTTGACGTCGTTGGGCGTAACCGCTCCGACGGCTCCGTGAATAACGCGAATGTCGACTTCCCCGGTTGAGAGCGATTCCATACGCGTGCGCAACGCTTCGACCGAACCTTGCGCGTCGGCTTTGATGATGAGATTGAGCGTCTTCTTACCTTCGGCCGGCATCGACATAAACGTCTCGAGCGAAACCTTTTGTCCACCCGCGGCTTCAATGCGCACGTCGCGCCGCCGCGTCTTGCGCTTGTCGGCAGCTTCGCGCGCAACGCGTTCGTCGCTCACAACCATCAGGGCGTCACCCGCCGAAGGAACGTCTTGCAAGCCCATGACCTCGACCGGAATCGAAGGTCCGGCTTTCTTCACTTGCTTGCCGGTGTCGTCAACGAGCGCGCGGATTTTTCCGAACGTTCCGCCGGCGACGACGATGTCGCCCACGCGCAGCGTTCCGTTTTGTACGAGCACCGTGGCGACGGCTCCGCGACCGCGATCGAGGCGCGCTTCGATCACCGCGCCGGTGGCGCGGCGGTTCGAGTTCGCTCGAAGATTGCGGATATCGGCCTCGAGCAGCACCGTTTCCAGCAGCTTGTCGATGCCGTCACCCGTGCGCGCCGAAACCGGAACCATTTCGATCGTGCCGCCCCAGTCGACGGCTTGCAAGCCCTCTTCGGAGAGTTGTTGTTTTACGCGTTCGGGCTGCGCTTCGGCCCGGTCCATTTTGTTCATGGCAACGACGATCGGCACGCCGGCGGCTTTGATATGCGCGATTGCCTCTTTGGTTTGCGGCATGACGCCGTCGTCGGCGGCTACCACCAGGACGGCGACATCGGTAACTTTCGCTCCGCGTGCGCGCATCTCGGTGAACGCCTCGTGACCGGGCGTGTCGATAAACGTGATCTTGCGATTATTGAGTTCGACCGTGTACGCACCGATGCGCTGCGTGATGCCGCCGGCTTCGCCGCCCGCGACGTTCGCGCTGCGAATCTTGTCGAGCAGCGAGGTCTTGCCGTGATCCACGTGCCCCAGCACCGTAACGACGGGCGGACGAGGCGTGAGCATCTCGGGCTTATCTTCCTCTTGCTCGACGGTAACTTCTTCCCCGGCTTCTTTTACAACCGCATTGAAGCCGAACTTCTTTGCGACCGAAATGGCGACGTCGCTCGGAATGTTTTGATTGATGGTCGCCATCGTGCCCATCTTGATCAGTTCGCCGATAATATCTTTGGCCGGAACGATCATCGAAGTCGCCAGCTCTTGCACGGTGAGCAAATCGGGAATTTCAATCGTCTCGAGCTTGGCGGCCGGCGGCGGCGCAACGGCCTCGGGCCGTTTCTTCCGCGTGCGCTCTTTTTCGATCAGCAGCTCTTTCTCGCGATCTTTCTTGCTGAGCTTGTCCTCGTGCGCGCCGCGCACGCGATCGCCCGGGCGTCCACCGGAGCTGGGGGCGGGGCCGTCGGTAACCGCACCGATGGGACGGAACGGACGCGGCGGCGTGAGCGGGCGGAATGGTCCGTTGCCTTGCGGCCTGCGCACCGGCGCGGCTTGAATCAGACGTCCGGGTTGAGGAACGCGCGGAGCGGGAGAAGCGGATACCGAGGTGGTCGGCGGAGGCGCGGCAGGACGCGCGGTTCCGTCGCCGGTGCGCGGCGTGACGGGCTTGACTGCCGGTCGGCGCGTCGCCGTGACGGGTTTGAGCGTCGGGATCGGTTCGGGTGCGGGCTCTTCGGCTTGGTCGGGTTCGGCCGCTTCGGGCTTGACGGCGCGCTTGGGCGCAGCTTTAGGCGGCCCCGCGGCTGCCGTAGCGGGCGCTTTGGGCGCCGGCGGCTTGGCCAAGACTTTTCGAACGAGGTCTGCGATTTGGTCGGGAACGACGCTGAGCTGATTTTTTGCTTCAAAGACGCCGGTCAAGCGCTCGTTGAAGAGCGCGATCAACTCTTTTGAAGTGAGTCCGACCTCTTTTGCGAGCTCGAATATCCGAACTTTTCCGGTAGCCAAAGTTTGCCTTTCACGTTCGCAGGCGTGTAAGTGTACCTCGGAACGTAAGCCGAGAACGCCTGCGCCGTCCTCACCTCATGCTACGCTCCTTGGTGGCGCGCCCAGCGCGCCTAATCATAGTAGTTGTGCATCATCATTTCACAGAAGTCGAACCTTGTTGAGACACATCTTCGGCAGCCGCAGATGCAAGCCCCGGATAGCGGCGGTTCTTCTGCGCCAGCTTGAGGCAATCCGGGGAGGCGCACAAGTAGGTTCCGCGCCCCGATAGGCGCTTTGCCGGGTCGGCACGCCACTCCCGCGGCCCCGTGCGGACGAACCGCCGGAGGACCGCCTGGGGCCGGCGCTCGCGGCACCCGGCGCACTGGCGGGCCGGAACATGCCCGACCACGGTGCCTACTCGCTCAGCCGCTCGCGTTTGAACTCCTCGAGCTTGCGGATAAGGTCTTCGTCGATGGCGGGCAGCGCCTCGCTCTCCTCGGCCTCGCCGCCCTCCTCGGCCGCAGGCGCGGCTTGCCGCTCGGCCCGCTCGGCCAAATACCGTTCGCGCGCTTCGGCGGCCTCGGTTTCGCTCGTGATATCCAAACGCCAGCCCGTCATCTGCGCCGCCAGCCGCACGTTTTGGCCTTCCTTGCCGATGGCCAGCGAAAGTTGGTAATCGGGCACAATGACGAGCGCGACGCCGTCGTCTTCGAAGAGCTCGACGGTCAAGACTTTCGCCGGAGCGAGCGCGTTCATGATCAAATTCGTTTGATCCGGATCCCACTTGATGACATCGATTTTCTCGCCGCGCAGTTCGTCGGAGACGTTTGCAATGCGGCTGGATTTGGGCCCCAAACAAGCGCCGATCGGATCGACTTCGGCACGGGCGCTGCGCACCGCGACTTTCGTGCGGCTGCCGGGTTCGCGCGCGATCGCCATAATTTCGACCGTGCCGTCCTCAACTTCAGGGACATTGAACTCCAGCAAACGCTGCACCAGCCCGTCGGCAGAGCGCGACAAGATGACGCTCGGGCCTTTGGGAGATTTGCGCACATCCAACACGTAGGCGCGAATGAAGTCGTTGATCCGGAAATTTTCCTGCGGCACTTGCTCCGAGAGCGGCAGCATCGCTTCGTCCTTGCCGTCGAGCAGTATGTACATGTTGCGCTGTTCGAAGCGCTGAACCGTGCCGGTGACGATGTCGTTGAGTTTCGCAGCGTACTTGTTGTAAACAGTGTCGCGTTCGGCTTCGCGGATGCGCTGAACGATGACTTGCTTGGCGGTCTGTGCGGCGATACGCCCAAAGTCTTTGGGTGTAACTTCTTCGTCGAAGTAATCGCCGGCCTGATACTGCGGCCCCGCCTCTTTGGGCGTAATTTCCAGCTTCGGATCGGTGATTTCTTCTGCCACGATCCGGCGGTGAAAGACTTTGTATTCGCCGGTTTGCCGGTCGACCGAGACGATCGCATTCGCTTCGCTTCCAAAGTGCCGTTTGTAGGCGGTCAAGAGCGCGGCTTCCAGCGCTTCGATCAACATCTCGAACGGAATGTTCCGCTCCCGCGAGATGTATTGCAGAACGTCTATCAGTTTTTCTTCGGTCATTTGTTCAGGCATGTTGTTGTCTCTTCTGTTCCTTTGCACGCTTTAAGTCTGCGCGCACGTCGTATTCTAAGTTTGCGTTCTTTATCGTCTCGATCGGCAGCGGCAACTCGCCGCTTTCCGTTTGCAGAATCACCGCGGTGCCGCGAACCCCTTGCAAGACGCCGCGATGGGTTTTCGTTCCGCGTACGAGCAGCGACGTGACGATCTTCGCATCGCGGCCTGCAAAACGCGTGTAGTCTCCAGGCTTCGTCAGCGGCCGGTTCAAGCCGGCGGACTCCACCTCGAGTTGGTAGGCTTCTTCGAAATCCCCAAGCCGTTTGTTTATCGCAGATGCGATGCGCTCGCACGAGCGAACGTCGACGCCGCCTTCGCGATCGATCGTCACGCTCAGCACGCTCTTGTTTCCGGTACCGCGCGCGCTGTACTGTACGATCTCGACGCCGGCAAAACGATCGTCGCGCGCAATCTCCTGGACCGCGTGCTCGAATTCGCCTGCCAACGACCTTGCCACAAAGACCCCCAAGGAACAACGAAGCGCGGGACCTGCCCACGCTATTGACCTACCACGGACTAGCATACCTGAAAAATGCGACGGGCCGCAACCCCAGGTGGGGCGGGCCCCTCGCTCTTACCTACTTTGTGTCGGTTTACGCGTTACGAGCACGCTCTTCTTCCGGTCTACGTCCGGATGCCGCTGGGCGCTCGTCTGGCGCTCCTTAAATCGGGCGTGCTCCGCGGGCTCTACTGCCCGGTGGATCTTGCGGTTCCAACCGCCCTCCTTACTTTGTCTCTGTGACACCTCAATTGTACGCCGACAAATGTCGGGTTTCAAGAACCTAGCGCATGAAAGGGTGGGAGGCTAGGGAGGCGAGGGCGTGGACGGCGTGTAGGGCACCAGATTGCCGCTGCACGGGAACGTCTGGTCGGGCTCGACGATCCATGGGTCCTTGCCGGCGATCGGCTGGCGGATCACCCAGCCCGTGCACATCTGAACGCCGGCGACTCGCTTCACCGACGTGACGTACATTTTTATGCCGCGTTCCTCGGGTGTCGCGCCCAGCGGCCAAAGTTTCCACCGCTGGCTCGCAACATTTTCCGTGTAAATGAATTTCGTTATCGCTGCGATGGCAGGCGGCGGCGTCGGCTCCGCCGGCTTGATGTGGCTGATGTCACCCTTATACATACGCGGCGTCGCGATCGCGTACGGTCCCGGCGTCGGTAAGATATTCCGGAGACGCTGATTGAGATTGCGCGACGTTTTGGATGCCGGCTTCCCTTGCGCGGCCGCCGGATGCGGTGTCGACTCGACTGTTTGTATCGGTTTCGCGACCGAGCTGGATTTGACGGGGGCGATGCCCTTGGGTCCGGGCGAGCCCAAGGTCTTTGGACCCGGACTCGCGGCGCCGCCGCGCGAGATCGTTGGCTGCGGCAAGCGCGTGGGGCCCGGACTCGGCACGCCCGGCGTGGGTTTGCGAATCTGCACTTGCGACGTCATGCCGGGCGTCACGACCGCTTGCGGCGTGGCCTGCGCGATCAGCGGAGCAAATGTCGCTTGCGGGGCCTTCGGCTGCTCGATCTTCGGAACGGGCCGCGCGGTTGGCGCGGCCGTCGGGGCTTGTGTCGGCGGAGCGGTGGGCGGCGCATGAATCGTAGCGGCCACGATGCGCGCGGGCACGCTCGTTGGGACAGCTGCCACAATCGGAAGCGGCGTCAGTGCGATTTCGGGTTGCGTGGGCTGCGGGTTGGGCGCAGCCGAGGCTTCCGGCGCGGGCGTCGGATTGGGCGGCGCGGTCGGCGCAAACTTTGAAAGCTCGTGATGAACGGGCGGGTGCGGCGGCGCCGAGCGCGGCTGCGCGGCCGCCTGCTGCGGCGCGGTCCGCGCGTGTGGAATCGGCGGAGCAGCGTGCGGCACCGCGACCGGAACGGTTTTGGGAACAGCTTGGCTCGTCACCGTGACGATCTGCGATCCTTGCACCGACTCCGAGGAGGCCTGCTCGGAGGACGAGGTCGCGATCGAAAAGAGCAATGCCGCCAAAAGGGCATGCAAAATGAGCGAGGCGACAAAGCTCGTCGTCAAACGCTGCGGATGACGGCGATCGTTGTCGTCGCGCGGCACGATTTGAAACTAATGCGCCCATCCCGGCGCAGGAGCCTCCAGAGCGGGCCTCGCAAGCGCGGTAGTCTCGATGGAAACGATTCAAAAACGAACGAAAATCGTCGCAACGATTGGTCCGGCCTCCAGCGATCCGGAGATCATTCGCTCGCTCGTCCTGTCGGGCGCGAACGTCTTCCGCCTGAATTTTTCGCACGGCGAACCGGCCGCGCACGGAAAAATGATCGATGCGATCCGGAAAATCGCCGCCGAGTTGGAAACGCACATCGCGGTCTTGCAAGATTTGCCCGGGCCCAAGGTGCGAACAGGCAAACTCGGCGACGCGACTTCGGTGCATCTCGAGCGCGGCGCGCCGTTTGTGCTGACGACCGAGGCCGTGCCCGGAGATTCGCAGCGCGTTTGCGTGACGTACAAGCATTTGCCGGCCGACGTCGCGGTGGACAAACGCATCTATCTGCAAGACGGCGCGATCGTGCTGCGCATCGTCGACAAGAACGCGACGGAGATCCACACAACCGTCGAAGTGGGCGGCGAGCTTCGTCCGTCCCAGGGCATCAACTATCCCGACGGTTCGCTGAATCTCTCAGCCGTCTCCGAGCGCGATCTCGAATATCTCGCTTTCGGACTGGATAAAGACGTCGATTACGTTGCAGTGTCGTTCGTCCGTACCGCGGAAGATATTGCGCGCGTGAAAACGTTCATCGCCGATCGCAAGAAGACAACGCGCGTTCTCGCCAAGATCGAGAAGCACGAAGCGCTCGAAGACATCGAAAACATCATCGCGCATGCCGATGGCATCATGGTGGCGCGCGGCGACTTGGGAATCGAGATTCCGCTCGAGCGCGTGCCGATGGTACAGAAAGATCTTATCGCGCGCTGTAATCGCGCCAGCAAGCCGGTCGTGACCGCCACGCAGATGCTCGAGTCGATGACGTCGAGCCCGCGTCCGACGCGCGCCGAAACCACCGATGTCGCCAATGCGATCCTCGACGGCACCGACGCGGTCATGCTTTCAGGCGAGACGGCCCTTGGCGCCTATCCCACCGAGGCGGTGCGCGTGATGGCCGAGATCGCGCGCGAGGTCGAGAAACAATACCCGCACGAGTTGTTGCAACTTCGGCGGCTGGAAGGCGTGACGCCCGATATTGCAACGTCGATCGCGGAAGCCGCCACCCGGGCGAGCGCCGAGCTGAAACTGCCGTACATCGTGACCGGCACGACCACCGGCAACGCCGCGCACCATATTTCCGCATTCCGTCCGAAGGCGCGCATCATTGCGCTCACGCCGGTGCCGGAAGTGGCACGGCGCCTGGCGCTGGTGTGGGGCATCGAATCGCTGGTGATCGAGCGCTACTCGTCGATCGACGTATTGCTGCACATTATGGAGCAGCGCATGCTTTCCGAGGGGCTTGTCAGCAACGGCGATTGCGTCGCGTTTACCACCGGTATGCCGGTCGGCGCCGGCGGCACGAACTTGCTAAAGATTCACCAGATCCCCTAGCGGACGATTAGTGCGTCCCTCCCGCATCGACGCTAAAGCCGCTGTACGTAGCGGTAACGTCGGCGGACATCTTGGGAATGCGCACTGCCGCATCTTGTTCGGAGACGACTTCACGCGCGGCGACGGTGTTATATTTCTGCGTCATCGTAATCGTGCCGCCGTCGGTGCGCGTCCACACGGCCTAATCGATATGCGCTCTGGCCAGGTCGACGGTGATATCGAGCGACCGGACGAGCTTTACAACTTTGGGCACCAGACGCACGACGGGCTCGACTCCCGGCGACTGCGGAACGAGCAGTGAGACGTTGTATCGCTGCGGCCAGGCGTTCGGATTGGCGAGGTCTTCTTCCAAAGAGCTGAGCTGATCGAGCGCTTTAGGCGCATCCTGGAAAGCGAAATGATAAAAGCCAGGATGCTTATAGACTTCGCTTCCACTTACGGTCTTCGTGATCCACGGGAAACCACGCATATGCATGCGCTCTTGCACGTTGGCCGTATACCGGCTCGGCGCCGCCGGGTTCGAAGCCAGCCGCTGCATGATTTGGCTTAACGAGCCGCCCCCTCATATCGCATTCCACCATTAACGAAACGTTCATAGTAGCGGCGGGCTATGACGCGACGAGGTTGGACCTCCGCTCGGTTGTCTGCCGCAATAAGATTCGCGCATGTTTCAAGGCGGCGTCGTGCGTTTCGCCCGAAAGCATGCGGGCGAGCTCGCTGGTCCGATCAGCATCCTTATCGACTTTCTGCACCGAAATTGTCGTAGCCGCGCGCGATTCTGTTTTTTCCAGCACGTAATGCTCATCGGCCCAAGCAGCAATCTGCGCCAAGTGCGTGACGCACATGACCTGTGCCTCGCGTGCGAGCCGGCCCAAACGCACACCGACCGCCGTGGCCGTAGCGCCGCCGATTCCCAAATCGATCTCATCGAATACCAGCGCGGTTTTTCCCCGTTTGCCCGCTAGGACGACGATAAGCGCCAAAAGGACGCGCGACAGTTCCCCACCCGAAGCAACGCGCGCGAGCGGTCGCTCTTCTTCGCCTTTGTTGGCAGCGAACAGAAACTCGGCGCGTTCTGCGCCGGTCGCGCCGGTTTCCGCGAGCGTTTCAAACTGAACGCCGAAACGGCCCGAGGGCAGGGCTAAGTCTTGCAGCTCTTTTTCGACCGATTTGCGCAAACGATCGGCGCCGGCGCTCCGCAATTTTGAGAGCTCGGCCGCAGCTTTCTCCAACTCGCTCTGCGCCGACTGAAGATCACGCTCGAGTTGCGCTTTCCGCTCGCCGGCGTTACTGAAAAGGTCGACGTCGCTGCGAAACTCTTGGGCCGCAGCCAGCACAGTCTCTAGCGTGCCGCCGTATTTTCGCTTGAGTGTGTCGAGCGCATCGAGCCGGGCGTTAATCGTCTCCAACTCGGCCGGCTGGAATTCGGTCGCGTCCAGCTCGCGCGAGATGCGCACTGCGAGTTCGTTGACCTCGCTTTGGAGCGCGCCTGCGCTTTGGGCCATCTCTGAAAGTCCTTCGCCCAGGCCACGCAGTTGTTGCAACGACGCGCCCGCCACTCCAAGCGCACCCGTCGCCGAGCCTTCGTCGCCGGCTAGCGCATCGTGTGCGCTACGCAATGCGAGTGCGATTTTTTCAACGTTGTCCAAGAACCGGCGGCGCTCGCTCAGCCGCTCGTCTTCGCCGGCCGCAGGCGCGGTCGATTCGATCTCCTCGAGCGCGTACTTTGCAAAGGCGTGCCGCTCTTGCCCGCGCCGCTCGCCCTCATTGAGATCGCGGAGGTCACCGGCGAGCTTACCGGCGCGCGCGTGCAGCGACGCCACGGCCTCCCGGCTGCGGAAAAGCGCCTCGCCGCCAAACCGGTCGAGCAATTCTAAGTGGTATGCCGGCGCGAGCAGGCGCTGCGCTTCATGCTGCCCGACGATGTCGACGAGTTCCGCTGCGAGATCGCGAACGTAACCCGCCGTCGTTGGGCGACCATTGAGGCGCAGAGTGGATTTCCCGCTCTCGCTCAGTTCGCGCGAGATCGTCGCGTCTTCGTCCGGATCGAATTCGAATCCACCGGCGCACAGTTTTTCCCGTAGCGCTTTGCCGGCGTCAAACTCGAGCGTTACCGATGCTTTGGCGGCTCCCCGCCGCACCACGTCGGCCCCCGCCCGCTCGCCCAAGACGAACGCAATGGCACCCAGCACCATCGTCTTGCCCGAACCGGTTTCGCCGGTGAACATCGTCGCGCCGGAAGCGAAGTCGATCTCCGCGTCCGCGATCAATTCGTAGTCGGCTATGCGCAGCCGGCGTAACACCGTTACGCTCGCCGGCGATCTTTGATCGAAACGCCCCAGCGCATCTTGTCCTCGAGTCGCTCGAAGAAACGCAGCGGCGCCGTGCGCGCGAATCGCACCATGCGCGGGTGGCGCTCGATGACCACCGTACCTCCGGGCGCGATCTCGCTAACGGCATCGCCGTCGCATTCGAGCTGGGCCCGCACGATTTCGGAATCGCAGCTGATGTAAATGCGCGACGTTGTGGGCACGATGAGCGGGCGGGAAAAAAGTGTATGCGGCAAGAGCGGTACGATGCCGAATGCATCGACGTGCGGCGATATGATCGAGCCGCCGGCCGAAAGAAAATACGCAGTCGAACCGGTCGGCGTGGCGACACAGATCCCGTCGGCCGGAATGTGCGCGGCCTGTTCTTCATCCAATCCAAGCCCGAAGGGAACGATGCGCGAGATATCCCCCTTGCGCACGACCGCATCGTTGAGCGCAAAAAACGTGCGGCCTTCGTATTCCGCTTGGATCGCGAGGCGCTCCTCGATCTCCAGGCCGCGCGCCAGCAGGTCGGGCAGCTGTTCGACGCGCGGATCGTCGTCGTCGAACTCCGTCAGAAAACCGAGCCTGCCGGTGTTGATGCCGAGCAACGGAATGCCGTCGTTGACGACGAGCCGCGCTGCGCGCAATAGAGTACCGTCTCCGCCGATGGTGATCAGGAGCGAAGCTTCGGCGAGTCTCGCGTTGTCCGAAGCGATCGGCAACCCCGGATCCGATCCCGGGCACAGGCAAATCGTATAACCGGCGTTCTTGAAACGATCGGCGATGCGCAGTCCAACGGCGCGCGAGTTTTCGCGTTTCGCGTCGATGTAAAACGCCACGACTCCCTTTTTCGCGGCGACGTTCATCCCACGACCTCGTCGATCCGTGAGTCCGCAACGGCCGATCCCCGGCGGCTCATGCGCATGAGAAACTCGCGATTCCCCGCCGGTCCGACCAGCGGCGACGCTGTCAAAGCAGTAGGAATAAGACCCAATTCAGACATCGCATCACGAATTTCGCGCAGGACCGCTCGGTGTACTTCGGGATCGCGCACAACCCCACGTTTCCCGAGCCGGGCGCGCCCCGCCTCGAACTGTGGCTTCACGAGCGCGACAATCTCTCCCGCAGGCGCCAAGAACGAGACAGCGTGAGCCAAAATCGTGCGCAGCGAAATGAACGATGCATCGGCGACGATCAGGTCAAAGGGCTCGCCCGCAAATGCGTCGGCGGCCACCGTTCTGAAATTGGTCCGCTCCCTCACGGTAACCCTCGGGTCGTTGCGCAATCCCCAGTCCAACTGTCCATAACCGACGTCGACCGCGACAACGTGTGCGGCACCGCGCTTCAAAAGGCAATCGGTGAAACCTCCGGTCGACGCACCGATGTCGAGCGCGCGTATTCCCCGAACGTTGATCCCAAATTCAGAAAGCGCGCAATCGAGTTTCTCACCGCCGCGGCTCACGAACCGGCGCGGCTGCTCGACTTCGACCGCGGCGCCGGCGCGAATAGAAGTGCCCGGCTTCGTGGCCGGCGCGCCGTTCACGCGCACGCGCCCTTCGACGATCAGCGCGCGCGCTTGCGAACGGCTAATGCCGCTGCGTTCCGCGACAAGTTCGTCGAGGCGCGCCGACATTTAGAACGGGATGTCTTCGCTTGAGCCGGTTTCTTCGGTTTGCGCGGCCGACTCCATCGCGCGATCGATTTGCTGCTGCGCGCCTTTGAGGAGCTTCTCGCATTCGTTTGCCAGAGTCTTGCCTTCTTTGAATAGGGCTACAGCGCGATCGAGCTCGACATTGCCGCCCTCAAGCTCTTTGGCGATAGCTTCGAGCCGCGCGACCTTTTCTTCGAAGGGGCCTTGCTTTTGATCAGCCATCGGCGACCTTCTTCTCGACCCGTGCCTGCAATCTCCCGCGCTGAACGCGAGCTTCGATCTGCGCCCCCGCGGGCACGGCCGCTGCATCGCGAACGGCCTTGCCCCCGTACATCACGATTGCGAAACCTCGCGAAAGCGGAGTCTCGGGGTTTGTGCCTTCAAAACGCGCCCGCAAAAGGTCAAAGCGCCGGGCCGCGCTCTGAATCGACGTGGTGCCGGCTTGCCGGAATTGAAACTCTAGCTTTGCAAGCCGCTCACGGCGTTGAGTCAATCGCCCTTGTGGCGTCGCGGCGGTCAGCCTCTTCTCCAATTGGCCAATTCGCCGCTCTTGGTCGCGGATTAGATCGCGCATACTGCGTAGAAGGCTGCCGTAATCCTGATCGAAGCGTTGCGCGCAGCCACTCGCAGTCATCCGAGCCCCATTGGTTATTCGAGCATACGATCGATCGATTCTACTCATAAAACGATCGGCAATTTGCCCGAAGTACTGGGCCGCATTTGAGGGTGTTTCGCAGCGCAGATCTGCTACGTCATCGCTCAACGGATGATCTTCTTCATGCCCGATCGCTGAAATTACCGGATGGTGCGCCCGTACAATTGCGCGAACCACCGGTTCGAGACTAAAAGGAAACAGATCTTCAGCCGACCCTCCGCCGCGAGTTAGGACAATTACATCGACGTCCAGCTTCGACGCTCTATCGATGGCCTCACCAATATCCATTTGTGACCCTTCGCCCTGGACGCGGGTCTCTATGAACTGCACGTCCAGAAACGGCGCTCGATTCCGAATCGTAGCCAAGAAATCCGTAATTCCTTTGCTGCTCATTGACGAAACGATCGCAACGCGCCGCGGGAATTCAGGAAGCGGCCGCTTTCGGGCCGCGTCAAACAGGCCTTCGTCGCGAAACTGTTTTTTTAGCGCTTCTATCTTCGCAAAAAGAATGCCGATGCCCGAGAGTTCAACGGACTTCACGAAAATCTGATACTGGCTCTTCTGGGAGTATGTCCCGAAGGTTCCGCCAACAATGACTTCGTCCCCATCCTTAAAGGAAGGGAGTTTCGTTGCATCGCTGGGCCACGCAATGCATTTGAGAATGTCCGTGCCTTCTTTGAGATCGAAATAAATCTGACCGCCGCGATGATGATTGAGACTCGAAACTTCACCGCGCACGCGCAAACCGGCCAAGACTTTATTTTGTGAAACGATCCGCCGGATGTAATCGACGATCTTGCTAACGCTTTGCACCGTCTCCAACGGCGCGCCAGGCGTCCGCGCAAAAAGTGAGTCTTGCACGCTTACGGCTGCGGCGTCGGATCCGGAGGCGGGGCGGTCGGTTCGGGCGAGAACGTCGGAGCCGGCGGCATATTGCCGTTGAAGACCGGCACGGCCGCCGCGGCAGCTGCGCCCGGGGCTTGCGAAGACAGCGGACGCGACCGTCCGCAGGGCGAGATCGGTTCGGTGCCGGTCAGGTAGTACTCAAACTTCCCGTAGCCGCCGCCGCACGCGGCAACTTTCGAAACCTCTCCGCCGGGAAAAATGAAATCGTGCTTGGCGACGTTCTTCAGCGCCCCTTGCATGAAGCGCGCCCAAATACGCGCCGGAATGTTTCCGCCGTACGATTCGCTCATCGGATGGTAGTTGTCGTTTCCAAGCCATACAACAGCGACCAAATCCGGTGTATATCCCGCGAACCATGCGTCTCTAAAGTTCGTGGTCGTCCCGGTCTTGCCGGCCGCGGGCCGCCCGATGATTGCGTTGGGGTTCCCCGTGCCGTGATTGATGACGTCCTCGAGCATCGTGGTCATGACATATGCAGTACCCGCGCTGATGATTTCAGTTTGCACGGGATAAAGATTATCGAGTACCGGGTTGCCCAGGGAGTCTTTGACGATCCGGAAAGGCGAAGGGTCTATGTGCACGCCCTGGTTGGCCAGCGTCGAATAACCGCTGGCTTGATCGAGCGGGCTGATGACCGACGTGCCGAGCGCGAGCGACAGATTTGGTTCGAGGACAGATTCCACGCCCATGCGATGAGCGTATTGAATGACGCGATCGACACCGACGAGCTGCAGCAGTTTTACGGCCACGATATTGCGGCTTTGAGCGAGCGCGACGCGCAACGAGATCGGTCCCATGTACCGGAAGTCATCGTCTTGCGGCGCCCACTGCGTCCCGTCACCCATCGGATAGCTGACGGGGCCGTCGTCGATGACTGTGGTTGGAGCCATGCCGGTATCGATTGCAGCGGTGTACACGTAGGCCTTGAATGACGAGCCCGGCTGGCGGTGCGCCTGCCACGCGCGATTGAATTGGTTTTGCAGCGAAAAGTGAGCGCCGCCAATCATCGCAACGATCTCACCCGTCGACGGGCGTATCGCGACGAGCGCGGCTTCATCGGCTCCGATGCCTTCGGATTGAGCCGCCGAAACGCCCCAATCAACTGCGCTCTGGGCGATATCTTCCATGCTCGGATCGATCGTCGTGTACACCTGCAGCCCGCCTTCGTACGTTGCGGCTTTTCCAAACGTTTTTTCGAGCTGATCGACAACGTAGGTCGTGAACCACGGATCGCGGTAACCTTGCAGGCCCGCCGGTCTTAAGCCGCTCAACTTCAGCGGAGCAGCGTACGCATTGTCGGCCTGCGCTTGCGAGATGTACCCGCTTTCGACCATCCGGTCGAGTACGTGCCGCTGGCGTTCGCGCGCGAGCGTGAGGTTTACGTATGGCGAATAGGCCGACGGAGCAGCGATGAGCCCCGCCAGCACCGCGGCTTGACCAAGCGTCAGCGAATTCGCGCCGCGGCCGAAATAGGTGTGAGCGGCGGCATCCACGCCGTACGCTCCCGAGCCCAAATAAATAAGGTTGAGATAGCGTTCGAGGATCTCGTCTTTGGTGTAGTACCGCTCGATCTCCATCGCCAGCAGCGCTTCTTGAATCTTCCGCGAGATCGTTTGTTGATCCGTATAAAAGAGCGCCCGTGCGAGCTGCTGCGTTATCGTCGAAGCGCCCTGCTCGATTCGGTGGTGCGATAAGTCGGCGACGCCGGCGCGAACGATGCCGAAGAAATCGACGCCGTGATGCTTGTAGAAATTGTGGTCTTCGTTGGCGATGAACGCGTTGCGTACCACAGCGGGAATTTTATTGACCGGCAGCCAGATGCGATTCTCTTTGTAGAGGTTTGCCAGCAGCGTGCCGTCGCGCGCGTACAGCCGCGTCGATCGTGCGGGCTGATAATCCGCCATGCGGCTGATGTCGGGAAGATTGCGCGAGTAAGCCGCTACGATGCCCGCAATCGAACCGGCTAGAAAAAGTATCACGAGCAATAGCCCGACAGCAGCGTAGCGTAAGACTCTACGCACTGCCGTTGCCCCGCGTGACCGAGGACAGCACGCCGTTGATAAAACGGCCGGAGTCTTCGGTCGAAAAGCGTTTCGCGAGTTCGACGGCTTCGTTGATCACCACGGGTTTGGGCGTATCGGGCCGGTGCCGCAATTCAAAGGCCGCCATGCGTAAGAGCAAACGGTCGATGGTCGGCAATCGTTCTAGGCTCCATTGCTGCAGCAAGGGTGAGACTATCTCGTCGCTTTCACCGGCGTGTTCCAACGTACCCAAGACGAGATCTTTTACGAAAAAGCGGTGGGCGCTGTCCCCGGACGTAACGAGATATTCGTCGAGCACCTCCGCCGGATCGCGGTGCCCGACTTCGACCGAAAAGAGCGCTTGCAGTGCAAGTTCGCGGCCCATCCGGCGCGTCGGCATCCCAAGGTCCTTAAGCGGCGTCGGCCCGGCGCAGCAGGCCGGGCAGAAAGTCGATGGCGTAGTGTCCGCTGCGGAAGTCATCGGTGGCGAGCACTTCAAGGCACTGCTGAATCGTGGTGTTCACGCCCTCGATGACCGTTTCGCGCAGCGCGCGTTCCATTCGCGCGATGGCGGCTTCGCGCGTTTCACCGAACGCCACGATCTTCGCCAGCATTGAATCGTAGAACGGCGGCACGGTGCCGCCCGAATAGATGTGGGTGTCCACCCGGATGCCGGGCCCGCCCGGGAAGACGACGTTGGTCAGCGTGCCGGCCGCGGGCGCAAAATTGTTGCGGGCGTCTTCGGCGTTGATCCGGCACTCGATTGCGTGCCCGCGCGGACGCAGATCCGCCTGCGTATACCCGAGCGCTTCGCCGGCCGCGATGCGGATTTGCTCCTTGACCAGATCGATGTTGTACACCATTTCGGTTACGGGATGCTCGACCTGAATGCGCGTGTTCATCTCCATGAAGTACGCGCGATCGCCGCTGACCAGAAACTCGAGCGTCCCCGCGTTGGTGTAATGAACTGCCTGCGATGCGCGCAGCGCCATGGCATAAAGCGCGTTACGAGTCTTTTCCGGCAGATTTGCGGCCGGCGCTTCCTCGATCAGTTTTTGATGCGAAGGTTTCTGCACCGAACAATCCCGATCGCCCAAGATGACGACGTTGCCGAAGTTGTCCCCCAAGACTTGCACTTCGATATGACGCGGGCTCACGATCAGCTTTTCCATATACAACCGGCCGTCTTTGAAACTCGATTCGGCTTCGTTCTGTGCGCCGTTGAAGGCGCGCTCGAGCTCTTCGGGTCCCGTGACGACGCGCATGCCCTTGCCGCCGCCTCCCGCAGTCGCCTTGAGCAGCACCGGGTAGCCAAGATCGCGCGCCGCGCGCCGAGCTTTGTCGACCGATTCGAGAATGTCGGTTCCCGGGGTCGTTTCGACCTTCGCATCGCGCATGACGCGCTTCGCAGTTGCTTTATCGCCCATCGTGCCGATGACTTGCGGCGTTGGCCCGATGAACGTCAAACCGTGGTCGGCGCAAATTTGCGCGAATCGCGCGTTTTCGGCCAAGAAGCCATAGCCGGGATGCACGGCGTCGCAATTGGTGATCAGCGCCGTCGAAATAATATTCGGAATGCTCAGGTACGATCGCGCGGCAGGCCCCGGACCGACGCAGAACGCTTCGTCGGCGTGACGCACGGGCAGCGACTCGCGGTCCGGCTCGGAGAAGATCGCGACGGTCTTTACACCGAGTTCGCGGCAAGCGCGATTGATGCGCAGCGCGATCTCGCCGCGGTTGGCGATCAGGACTTTCTTAAACACGCCCGACCTCGAATAGCGTCTGCCCATATTCGACCGGCTGTCCGTCGTCGCAGCAGACCGAGACCAAACGCCCGGGACCTAGCGAGCGGACCGGATTGCGGATGCCGAGCGCCTCGACGTACGCCAGCTCGCGATTCGAATCGACCAACTCGCCCGTCACGGGCAGCGGACGACTGAAACGGAAAATGCCGACGAGGTCGGATTTGATCGCATCGACGTTTTCCGCGGCCGCGGGTTGCGCTTGCGCTTCCGCAGATTCGGCGGCAGCCGGACGCGAACTCGCCCGGCGGCACAGCTCGACGTGGCCGCCGTCGCGTTCGATGCGCAGCCGCACGAGGTCGGTATCCAGGAACGCCACCACGAGCGAGCGCACGCGTTCGACGACAGTATTGCGGGGCATGGAGGCCTACGGGTTCGCTTCCACGGAGGCCCGTTCCGCTGGAGGGAGCGCCCCGGCGGCGGCCTTGTACCGCTCGTCGATTTCAGCCAGCGGCACCAGCACAAATGCGCGTTCCAAGAGACGCGGGTGCGGCAATTGCAATCCGGGTTCGTGAAGGGAGACATCGCCATAAAATAAGATATCGAAATCGATCGCGCGCGGTCCCCACCGTTCCGACGGCGTCCTTCCCAATCTCTGCTCGAGCGCTTTCAGGCGCTCCAATAATTGGCGCGGCGGAAGGGACGTTTCGACGATCGCGGCGGCATTGCAAAAGTCGGGCTGGTCCGTGATTCCCCACGGCTTGGTGCGGTAGAGCCCCGAACGCGCCGTAACGGTTCCGACCTCACTGAGCGCTTCGATCGCAGCGCGCACATTAGCAGCCGGATCGCCCAAGTTGGAACCGAGTCCTATTCCGGCTCGTGCCATGCGTGAAACTTCGGATTTGGACGGCGCAAGGTTACGCTAGGCGTTGCGCCTTGCAGTATGCCCGGTTTAGCGATCGTGATCTCCGCATGCGCAATGCGCGGATCTTCCAGCACGGTGCGCGCGATCTCGGCGGCCAAGCGTTCGATCAAGCGGAAGGACGTGGCTTCAATGATACGCACGACAGCGTCGCGCATAACGGAGTAATCGATCGCGTCTCTGAGATCGTCGCTTCCGGCCGCTGGACTGAGATCGGATTCGATAACGACGGCAACGTCGAACGGCTGGGCCGCGTCCCGTTCGCCGGGATCGGCTCCGTGACGTCCAAACGCGCGGATGCCGTCAATGCGAATTACGTCCATCCGGGCGGCCTCCAATCGCGCACGATCGCATCAGCCACACTCGCGACGTCTTTGGTTTGCGCCACATCGTGCACGCGCACGATGTCGACGCCCGCGCCAATCGCAAGCGCCGTCGTGGCAGCGGTACCGTAGATGCGATCTTCGGGATCGCGTCCGGTGAGTTTCCCGATCGTTGACTTGCGCGACGTGCCGATGAGTGTAGGGAACCCGAGTGCGACCAAACGCGGAAGTTGCTGCAGTATGAGCAGATTGTGATCGGCTGTCTTGCCGAAGCCGATGCCGGGATCCAATATAACGTGTTCGGCAGGCAGGCCTGCCCGCACGGCGCGTGCGGCGGCTTCCTCCAAAAACGACAACACCTCGTCCATTACGCCGCCGGCGTAGTGCGCCTCGGACGTGTTATGCATCACAACAACCGGCATCGCAAGGGCGAGCGCGGTTTCCAACACATCGGGCGGCAGCCCCCAAACGCAGTTGAGCAGATCGGCGCCGGCCCCATGGGCCGCGCGCAAGACGGCGCTTTTGTGCGTATCAACCGAGAGAATCGCCGACGGCGAACGGCGGCGAATAGCCGCGATCACAGGAATCAGCCGCGCGATCTCCGTTTGCTTCGCAACCGGCTCGTGTCCGGGGCGCGTTGATTCCGCGCCGACGTCCAAGATATCGCTGCCGCGTTCCAGCTGCGTATGCGCGAATGCGACCGCCAGATCCGGCTCTTCGATACCATCCCCGGAAAACGAATCGGGCGTAACGTTGACGATGCCCATGACGTAGGTGCGCGCGCCCCATTCAAGCGCGCGGCCGCGAACCCGTAAAGCGCCTCTATCGCGCGTTCGAAGTTGCAACGACGTTCTCCATCCACCATTCGCGCAGCTCCGCGACCACGAACGTCGAGCCGGTGACGACGATGATTTCATCGCTCCCCGAGCTGCGCCTCGCGATCGAAAACGCTTCAACCGGATCGGGAACGGCGCGTCCCCACAGCCCGGCTGATTCGGCGATCCTCGCCAAGCGCTGCGGTTTGGTCGCGATTCTTCCGCGCGCGTCGAACGACGTAAAGACCAGCGTAGCCGGAACCTGCGCGAGAACGCGCAGGATCTCCCCAGCGTCCTTGCTCTCGCCGATGGCGATGACGAAAGTAAAATGCCTCTCCGGAAAGAGCGCGCGCAAAGAGCGCACGAGGTTTTCGGCCTTATCGGGATTGTGAGCAACGTCGAAGATCACGCCCGGATGGGCCGGAAAATACTCCATGCGTCCGGGAAGGGCGACTCGGCTGAGCCCCTCTTCGACCGCCTCGCGTGACGGACGCAAGGCTTCGGGAAGCTGTTCGAGCGCCAGCACTGCGCACGCGGCGTTGCGCTGTTGGAACTCCCCGAGCAGAGGCAGCTCCACATCGTACACGCCCTGGGGTGTCGTCAGCATGATGCGCTGACTGTATGGACCGGACTGCACGGCTTCAATTGTTACGCGATCCGGTACGAAGATAAACGGTGCGCCGACCGCAGCGCATTGCGCTTCGATGACACCCCGCGCTTCAGGCCGGTCGACGGCACTGAGCAGCGGCACGCCCTGTTTTGCGATACCGGCTTTGTCCGCGGCGATCTGCTCGACCGTGTCACCCAAAATTTCGGTGTGATCGAGCCCTACATTTGTTATCAGGCTCACCAACGGATGCAAGACGTTGGTCCCGTCGAGTTTCCCGCCGATGCCAACCTCGATCACGGCCGCATCCACGCGTTCGAGAGAAAAATGTAAAAACGTCAACGCTAACAGCGTTTCATAGTACGACGGCCGCGTGAACTCCATCGCGACGCGCTCCATCGCCGGGATCAAGATCTCCATCAGCTCGGCGAACCGCTCTTGCGAGACCGGGACACCGTCGATTTTCGCACGCTCGGTCATCGAGCGCAAATGCGGCTTGGTATGCAGGCCGGTGCGTTTTCCGGCAGCGGTCAAGCCCGCGGCGATCATGACCGACGTCGATCCCTTGCCGCTCGTACCGCCGACGTGAATCGTGGGGTACATGTCCTGCGGGTTGCCGATTTCGTCCAGGAACCGTCGCATGCGATCGAGGCGGTAAGGCTCGTGCCGCGATCCGGTTTCACTGACCAGCTCCAAGACGTATGCTTGCGCTTGCGCAAACGTCATCGTTTACGAACCGTGATCGGCTTCGCCGTGCAGTTGCTTTAGCGCGTGCGGTAGCACCGGCAATAACACGCCGATCGTCTCGGCGACAGCCTTCGGGCTTCCCGGCAAATTAACGATGAGCGTGCGGTGCCGCACGCCGGCGATCGCGCGGGAGAGCATCGCCGTCGGAACAATGGCAATCGACGCTGCGCGAATCGCATCGGCTATTCCGGGAACTTCATAGTCGACGATCGCGGCGGTCGCCTGCGGCGTGCGGTCACGCGGAGAAATACCCGTGCCGCCGCTGGTCAGCACCAGCGAAGCGGCGCCCGAATCGCACAGATCGATAAGTTCGGCCTGCAGAGCTCCGGCATCGTCAGGCAGCACGGCTTCTCTGACGATCTCGTACTGCGCTCCGAGCAGCTCGCGCATTGCGGGTATGCACGTGTCGGCGCGTTCCCCCGACGCCGCGCGGTCGGAAAGCACGATCAGCGCCGTCTTCATTTGGTCTTTTCGAGCAGGCGCACCGACTCGATGGTTATACCTTTCTCGATCCCCTTGGTCATGTCGTAAATGGTGAGCGCCGCAACCGCGGCCGCGACCATCGCCTCCATTTCCACCCCCGTCTGGGACGTCGTGCGCGCGACCGCTTCGATGGCGAGCACATTCCCATCCCAAGAAAACTCGACGTTGACCGCGCCCAGTGGAATGGCGTGCGCGAGCGGAATCAGCGCAGGCGTTTGTTTCGCTGCCAGTATCCCCGCCAGCTGTGCCGCGACGAGCGCATCGCCTTTGGCAAGCGTAGCATCGCGCAGCGCCTTCGCAGCTTCAGCTCCGAGCCGGACGCGAGCTTGGGCGCGCGCGGTACGCACGGTGCTCTCCTTATGCGAAACGTCGACCATCAGCAAATCGCCGCCCGGCCCGAAGTGACGCATTTACCGCGCGGGCGCCATCCGCATCCAGAGCAAGCTCAGCACCGCAAGAATCGCGTAGACAATTCCGTGCTTGACGTGATGCTGGCCGTCAAACCCAAGCGCGTGCGAGAAATGGGCCATGCCCGTGAACGCCAGTATCGCGGCAAGAAGAAAGACTACAAAGAGAACGAACGCGAGAATTTTCAATGAATCACTCCTAAACGTGCGAGCGAGAAACAGATTGCGCCGAAGACCAGACAGTACCAGCCGAACGGACGCAGATCGTTGCTGCGAAAATAGCGAACCAAGAACGAGACGGCGGCATACGCGGCAATTCCGGCGACGACTCCGCCCAGAACCGCTTGGACGAGGACCACGTGACTTCCCGGTGCGGTCAGTTCCCCGATCTCAAAGAGGCCCGCCGCCAATATCACGGGGGTCGCGAGCAAGAATGAATAGTTCGCCGCGTCCTCGTGATTCAGATCGCAGATCAATCCCGCGACCATCGATGCGCCGGAGCGCGAAATGCCCGGAAAGAGCGCCAGCGCCTGTCCGACGCCGATGCCCGCGCTCTGTCCCCAGGTCAACGCCGGCAGTGGTTTATCGGCCCGGCCGGCACGCGCCTTCTGGCGCTTTCGCAGCCATTCACCCAGGAACATGACGCCCGCATTCAACATCAGGAATACCGCTGCAATCTCCGCGCTTCCAAAAAGTGCTTGAACCGAATCCTTGAGCAAAACACCGAGAATACCGACCGGAACGGTGCCGACGACCAGCAGCCAAGCGAGCTTCTCGTCAGGGTCGCTGCCCATCTTTCCGCGCCACACGCTGGCGACAAAGGCGCGCACGATTCGGACCCACGTCGTACGGTAATACACGACGAGCGCAAGGGCCGTTCCCAAATGCAGCACCGTCACGAATGCCAAGAACGATGGATCCGACCGGTTGATCTTCCAATGCAGCAGCGCCGGAATCAAAATCGTTTGGCCCAGGCTGCTGACCGGAAAGAGCTCGGTGACGCCTTGCAGCACCGCCAGAGCCATCGCTTGCGCGAACGTCACGCGCCGAGCTTACTACCAGGCGGCGAACTTCACCTTGAACGTGTACGTGCTCGCGACGCCTTTACACGCCAAGTATTGCGGCGCGTATGTTGCGCCGCGCGCCATATCAAGCGCGCTTGCGTCCAAGCCGTCGTTACCGGATGAGCGAGCGACTTTTGCATCGGTAACGTTGCCGGACGGATCGAGTGAAACGTCGATCGCGGCCGTACCGTTCACGCGGCTCGCGCGTGCTTCAGCGGTAATGTTCGCCGGATCCGGCGTCGCGCTCAATCCGGCCGGCGCGTTGGGATGAGCGCAACCCACGGCGGTACGTTTCGCGGTTGCAAGCGGTTGCGGCGTCGGCGTAACGGCGACGGCAGCGCCGCTCGGAGCAATCTTTCCGCCCGGAGTGGTGACATGCGGCGGCGCGACCTTGGAATGAGATTTCGAAACGACCGGTGTGGAAGTGTGAACGGGCGCAGGCGTTTGCTGCGGGGCCGGCGTGCGCCGCGCAATCTGAACGATGCGTACGTTAGCGAGCTGTTCTTCGGTCTGCGTATGCGTGAACGGCCAATACCAATAGACGGCCAGGATCAGGTGGAGCAGGAGCGAGATCGCGAGCGCGGCGAGGAGGATGCTGCGGTGTTTGATTACTGGTTCGGGTCGAAGGTGACCTTAAACAGATAGTCGCCCGTTACCGGTTCGCAGTTCACGACTTTGGGTGAATATGTCGACTGGCGCGCTGCCGACAACGCTGCATTGTCGAGCGACATGTTGTTGCCGCTCTGGAAAATCGATGCGCTGACCAGGCTGCCGCTCGGGCTGACGCTGACCTTCACTTGCACGGTGACTTGACCCAGACCGAGTTCGCGCGCTGTCTCGGGATAATCCGGCGAGACTTGCTGCACGACGGTGGCGTCTTGATATGGATTGCGGCACGCAGGCTTCGGTGTTCCAACCGGAGCCGGCGGATGCGGCGCAGCCGTTCCCTGGCCCTGCGGCACGCCGTTCTCGGAGCCGTTCTTAGGTGGAACGTAGCGGTTGCTCGAGCTCGAGTTCGTGTTGTTGCTCGTGGTTTTCGGCACGTTGACTTTGAGCTGCGGCTGCGGTTTCGCCTGTGGCGGCGCGGTCGCATTGGGCGGGGGAGTGGGAGTAGGCGGCGGCGGCGGCGTGGGCGGCGGCGGCGTCGGCACCTTCACAACGATCTTTTTGGTGACCGAAACCTTTTCCACTTCCTGTTGCTGATTGCTGGACTTAAGACGCGGAAAGATCGGCGCCAAAATAAAATGGATAAGAATCGAAATTACAAACGCCCAAAGCAGGAAGCTTCGTGTGCGCCCGCTGCCGGTGATCATCTCGGGCACTAGGTCTTGCTTCCCTCGATCTTATTCGCCAACCCGAATTGCGTGAGATCCTGCGACTTGGCCGCGTCCATGACCTGAAGGATCGTCCCGTAATTCGCTCGGGGATCGGCTTTAATGATCACGGTCTTAAAGTTGTGGCCCGTATCGTTTTGCAGCGATGCGAACGCGTCTTTGGCTCCTTGAATGGTCACGACGTTCGAACCGATGGTGATGTTGTTCTTCTCGTCGACGATCACGAGAATCTGCGAGGGGAGAACTTTTTGGCGGTTCTTTGCCAGAGGTAAGGGCGGCTCTTTGGTGACGGCCGCTAGAATAATGAAGATGATGAGGAGAACCAACAGCACGTCCGTGAAGGGCGTGATGTTGATTGTCGACATGACTTCTTCGTCGCCTTGACCTGTCGAAACAGCCACGAGTTACTTCACCTCTCCACTCATCATGACGTCACGAATCCGACATCTTCAAGTCCGGCTGCCCTGGATGCGTCTAGGATCCGGATGATAATGCCATAGGGCGCCTTAGCATCGGCGGTGATCGAAACGTGCTTGTTGCCCCGTTTCAGGCGATCCACGATCATAACGTTGTAAATGCCGTTCTGATCGGTTTTCACTCCGTCGACGAAGATCACGCCCTTGTTGTTGACCACCACTTGGATCTCGTTTTTCTTGGGAGGAGTCGGATTGCTGGAGTTGTTCTTGTTGGCCAGGCTCTTCTCGAAACCGGGCGGCACCAAGAGCGCTGCCAAGATCATGAAGATGATCAGCAGGACCAACAGCACGTCCGTAAAGGGCGTAATGTTGATCTCCGCCATCACGTCCTCGTCCTGTTTTGCGGACAGCAGGCTCATCGAGCGTTCCTACGCCGTTTACTTAGTAGTGGCGCCGGCCGGCTGATAAAGGTCCGTCGGGATAGGCGCGCCGGTGTTGTGGAAGTGCAGCATCTCCGCCATTTGATTGGCGGCCACAATCATTTCTTGATTGTACGTCTTGATGCGGCTCTTGAAGTAGTTGAAGAAGACGACCGCGATGACCGCAATGATCAAACCGCTGGCGGTGGTGATCAGTGCTTCCGAGACGCCGGCCGCAACGACCGACGGCGTCGAGTTGCCCTTGAGCGCGATGTCGTCGAAGGCCCGGATGATTCCCAGAACCGTACCGAACAGACCGACGAAGGGTGAAATGACGGCAATCGTACCGATGATGGCCAGATTGCGCTCGAGCGAATTCAGATGCTCCATAAGCGCGATCGAGAGCGCGTCCGTGATATCCGCG
The DNA here is from genome assembly GCA_038215615.1 of Vulcanimicrobiales bacterium. Lineage (GTDB taxonomy): Bacteria > Vulcanimicrobiota > Vulcanimicrobiia > Vulcanimicrobiales > Vulcanimicrobiaceae > Rubrimentiphilum. The sequence goes on from JBBQQR010000003.1 coordinate 145,292, forward strand.
CGGTTCTTCTCGCCGCGCAGGAGACCGAATTCCAAGATCTTGGGAAGCATGCCGCGCT